>NZ_LN913016.1:1512353-1764657 GCF_001487145.1 Anaerococcus rubeinfantis | reverse complement strand
CTCCCGTAGGAGTTTGGGCCGTGTCTCAGTCCCAATGTGGCCGTACACTCTCTCAAGCCGGCTACTGATCGTCGCCTTGGTGAGCTTTTATCTCACCAACTAGCTAATCAGACGCAAGTCCATCTTATACCGATAAATCTTTGGTCACTATATCATGCGATATTTTGACTTTATAGGGTATTATTCTTCGTTTCCAAAGGCTATCCCCTTGTGTAAGGCAGGTTACTCACGTGTTACTCACCCGTTCGCCACTAATCCGCTTAAAATCATTCCGAAGAATTCATTTAAGTTTCATCGTTCGACTTGCATGTGTTATGCACGCCGCCAGCGTTTATCCTGAGCCAGGATCAAACTCTCAATTATAGTTTGATCTTGACTTTTGTCATTTTTCGTTTGGTTTACTCAAAGTAATTCACTTTACTTTTATTGTAGTTTTCTATATATTTTTTTGAGGTTCAATGTCGTTATCTCGTAACGACTATTACATAATACCACGTTCATTTTATCTTGTCAAGCATTTTTTTAATTTTTTTATTAAAATCTTACTTTTTAGATTGTTTGTCTGAAGTGATATCGAATATATAATACACTATTTTTTTCTGCTTGTCAAATTTTTTTGAAAATTTATTTTTTCTTGTTTGACTCGCTTCTTTAACAGTACCTTTATATAATACTAGGATTTTTTGGCTTTGTCAAATTTTTTTTGAATTTTTTTAAAAATTTAAAAAGAGCTCTTGTTTTCAAGCTTTTTTTGAAAATTTTATGCTTGTCGAGCTCTTTTTGATTTTTATTTTTAATTTTTTTTAATTTGCTAGAGATTTTTTTAATTCTTCTAGTTTTTCTTTGCATGTATCCATAGCTTTTTGTAGGGAGTCTTTTTTGCTCATATCTACTCCAGCTTCTTTTAGTACTTCTAGTGGATATTTGCTTTTTCCTGCTTTTAGGAAGTTAAGGTATTTTTCTAAATCTTTTTCGTCTCCGTGGAGGATTTTTTCTGATAGGCTTACTGCTGATGAAAATCCTGTTGCGTATTGGAAGACGTAGTAGAACATATAAAAGTGTGGTATTCTTGCCCATTCTGTTGATATATATTTGTCTACTTCTATATCTTCTCCAAAATAATCTACGTTTAGGTCGTGATAGATTTGGTTTAATTTTTCTGCTGTTACTGGCATAGAATTTTCTACTAGTTTATTTGCCTCTAGTTCGAATTCTGCAAACATTGTTTGCCTAAAGACTGTTGATTTGAATGAATTTACGTAGTGGTTTAATAGGTAGGCTTTTTCTTTTTCGTCTTTGGCGTGGTCTATCATGTAATTTAATAGTAATAGCTCGTTGGTTGTTGATGCTATTTCTGCTAAAAATATTGAATAGTCTCCGTAGATATATGGTTGGTTTTTTCTTGTGTAGTATGAGTGCATGGAATGTCCAAGCTCATGGGCTGTTGTGAAAAGTGAATCTAGGGAATCATTATAGTTTAACAAAATGTATGGTTCTGTATCGTAGGATCCAGATGAATATCCTCCTGATCTTTTTCCCTCATTTTCCATTACATCAAACCACCTATCGTCAAAGCCTTCTCTTGCTTTTTTGATGTAGTCTTCTCCGAGTGGTTCTAGGGCTTTTAGGATCAATTCTTTCGCCTCATCAAAAGTGTAGGTTTTGTTGTAGTCTTCTACTAATGGTAGGTAAATATCGTAAAATCCTAAATCATCTAGGCCCAAAACTTTTTTTCTTAGGCTGGTGTATTCTCTGTGAATTTCTATATTATCGTGGATTACTTCTATTAGATTATCGTAAACTTTTTCGTCAATGTTGTTTGCAAACAAGCTCATCTTTCTTGCTGAATCGAATTTTTTAAGTTTTGCTATAGTGTTATTTGCTGTCATTTCTCCATCAAGAAGGGAGGCTGCTGTGTTTTCAAATTGTTTGTAAACTGTGTAATATTTTTCGTAAACTTCTTTTCTAAACTTTCGATTTGAATCTAGTTCTAGGTTTGTGAAGTTTGCATCTGTGATTTGTATTTCTTCATCGCCCTTTTTTACTTTTGGAAATTTTAGGTCAGCGTTTGAAAAAATCATATAAGTATTTTGTGGGTTTTGGGTCAATTTTGAAAATGAAGCTATGATTTTTTCTTCGTTTTCTCCCAAGGTGTGATCTTTATTTCTAAATAAATCTTCGAAATAATGTGCGTAAATTTTTAATTCTTCTTTTTCTTCTATATATGTCTTAACTTTTTTATAATCTTCAGATAAAATTTCTGGTGTTATAAAGGAAAGTTCTTGGGCAAGATTTGCAAATAAGTTATCTACAATTTTTGACATTTCTTGATATTTTGCAACTCTTGTGTCTTCGTCAGATTTTAGTGAAGCATATACGCCAAGTTTGAAAAATTTTCTTTCTAATTTTTCATTTGTTTTTAAAAAATCATAAAGACTATCGGCTGATTGTAAAATCCTTCCTTTATATGTCTTAGTTTTTTCGATTAGATTTTTTACTTCTTCTACATCTTTGTAGAAATCTTCGTCTGTCTTATAAATTTTTTCTGTGTCCCATTTTAGGGACTTGTCTATATCTTTTCTGTCCATTTTTTCTCCTTATAATGCTTGTGCAACTGATTTGTTTCCTATATATATAAAGCCCATAGCTATTAATGCAAAGGCAATTATTGCAATAATTTTTGTGCTTGTTGGTAGGGTCATATTCATTATCGGGAAAAATCCTGCAAGGATAAATCCTCCCAAAAGCCCACCAATGTGTCCTGTTATTCCAATTCCTGGTACCATAAATGAGTAAATAATATTTATAGCAACAATTCCTATAAAACTTGAGCCAAATTGCCTTAGAAATTCATTGTCCCTGTAATTAAACATAATTCCAAGAGCAAGACCAAAAAGTCCATAAAGGGATGTGGAAGCTCCCGCTGATACACTTGTGATTTCTCCAAAAGCATAGGTAAATAAATTTCCCATTATTCCACATAACAAATAAATAATTAGAAAATTTCTAGACCCGTACAAGGATTCAAAAGTATCACCAACACTATTTAAAAAATACATATTCATCAAAAGATGAAAAAATCCAATATGGATAAAAATTGGGCAGAACAATCTCCACCACTCTCCCTGGTAAACGTGAATTTTGCTCATAGCATTAAATCTCAAAAGATTTTCAATATTTTCGCTGCCACCTGTGACAGTCATCAAAATAAATACTATGACGTTGATTGCCATTAATATTCTAGTCATTTTTCGCTTCGCCATAACTCCTCTTTCTTAAATTTTTACAGAAAGATTATCAGAAATAAAAGCTCTTGCAACAGACTTTATTTCCCTTTCATAATCTCCCCTTTCAAGATTTGATTTGATTTTAAATTTATAAACTTCATCTATATAAGGATTATCCCTCAAACTTTGGTAATCTTCATCTTGTAAGAAAATTATTTTTATATTTTCATTATATCTTTTGGCAAATTTAGAAAGATTAATAGAATTTTCCCCATTAAATTCATTAACATTTTCGCTAATAATCAAAAGATCCTTGTCCTTTACCTCTTTTTCAAAATCAACGAGGGACAAAACAAGTTCCATAGAATTAGAAATTTGAGCCTTGAAAAATATATAAAGAGCCCAACAAACTCCACCTCCTGCACCAAGATAAGGAAAATCTATCTCGCTTACCCCCAAAAAATCGCTCACTTTTTTAGAAAAGTGCTTGCAAGCTTTCTCAAGTTGTAAAATTTCCTCAGGACTTGCACCCTTTCTTATTGGTCTTTTATCCAAAAAAGAATTTTTTTGAAAAAGAGTAAGAGGAAGACTTGTAGCAATTTCAAAATTTGCATTCAAAACCCTCTTATCAAGACCAGATGTATCAATAGAATCAACCTTGATCATATTTTTTGCAACCGGATTTAAAGAATTAAGATTTTTATCAAAAAATCTAACGCCCAAAGCATAGAGCATTCCCATACCCATATCGTTTGTAGCCGTATCTCCAATTCCAATAAAAAAATTCTCACAACCATTATTCAAACCATCAAAAATCATCTCTCCAAGACCAATTGAAGAAGATTCCATAACATTTAAATTATCCTTATACAAAAGCCTAAGACCACAAGCTTGAGCCATCTCCATAGCACACATATTTTTTTTGATAATATATCTTGCAGTCGAAGCCTCGCCTATAGGATCATGGACATTTACATAAGAAAAATCTCCACCAATAACTTCCTTGATGCTTTCAACAGTCCCCAGTCCCCCATCCAAAAAAGGAAGAATAGAAACCCTATTATTTTCATTTTCACTTTCTAACTCTTCTTTAAAATAATTTCCAATTTCGATAGAATTTTCAAAATCTTTAATAGAATCCAAAGCTAATAATATATTCATAATTCACCTCAATTAAATTATACCCAAACTATGTGGACAAATTATTAATTATCTTTACCAATTGTAAATTCAATGATATAATTAAATAGAAAGTTTAGAAAATAAACTTTTACTGTTTAACTCATGGAAATCTTTAAAAAAAGATTTCGCCCATCAAAGAGCCACTTAAATACTTATAAGTGGCTTTTAAAATTGGGAAATTTGATATAAAAATCAAAAATTATCTCATCTCGAAAAATTTTCAGCTATTGAGATAGATTGTATGGTAATTTTTTTGTTAAATTATTAATAAATTAATAAAAGACTTTGTCTACATTCTGTGAACCCACTAGGGTTTATTTTTTTTGCTTATTTTTAAATTTTATTTAATAAAATAGAGAATTTTTTTAGTTTTCAAGAAAAAAGGTAAATACGTTATAATTAAAGTAGAAAATATATGGAAATAAAATTTTAAATTAATATGATTTAATATTAGAAATTTTTGAATATAAAAAAACGGAGGAAGATTATGATTGGTAAAAATCTTAAAAGTAATAAAGATAAAAAACCCAATAGCAGGGAGATGGAAAAATTAAAAAAAGAATTTCCACAATTTTTTACCAAAGATGGTGAATTTAGAATTGATAATTTCAAAGATTTTTTGAAAGAAGAGGAAATCGAATTTTCAAAGGAAGGTTATGGTCTTGAATTTTTGGGAAAATCTTATGCTAAATACTTGAGTTCTTTGGAAAGCGAAACTTATATTTCTCCAGATTTAAAACATAATGAAAAGGATGAAAATAAAAACAGCGAAAATCTCTATATAGTTGGGGACAATATAGACGCCCTAAAACATTTGTTGGGATCATATAGTGGGAAAATAAAATGTATTTATATCGATCCTCCATACAATACAGGCTCTGACGGTTTTGTTTATCCTGATAATTTTAATTTTTACAGTGAAGAACTTGCAAGAACTATTGGCATCATGGAAGAAGAGGCGGAAAGAATTTTAAACCTTTCTGGCAAAAGTACCCACTCGGCTTGGCTTACTTTTATCTATCCTAGACTTTTGTTGGCAAGGGACTTGTTGTCTGATGATGGGGTTATTTTTATTTCTATTGATGATAATGAACAAGCTAATTTAAAATTAATTTGTGATGAGATTTTTGGGGAAGAGAATTATGTCGAGACATTAATATGGAAAAGACGAACTACTCCTCCTAATGATAGAATAATTGGAAAAAATCATGAATATGTATTTTTATACTCAAAAAATATATTGAATCATGTTTTAAATTTACAAAAGAGAACTGCAAAAATGGACTCTAATTACAAAAATCCGGATAATGATCCCCGAGGAAAATGGGATTATGCTGACTTGTCTGGAAATGGAAAGGGAGGAAGATTAGTTGAAAGTTGTGTGTATCCCATAATAGACCCCTTGACAGGAGAAAAGCACTTACCTCCAAAAAATAAATGTTGGTTATATAATTCTGAAAAAATGGACGAATTATTAAGAGACCACAGAATTGTTTTTAGAGGCAAAAATAGAACTCCTTATCAAAAAAAATTTTTATCAGATGTTAGAAATGGTGCTACATTACCAACGCTTATAGAAGATGTTAATTTTGATTACTCTATTGACATTAGCAAGGTAGGAACATCGCAAAATTCGTCAAAAGAAATAAGAAATTTATTTAATAATGATGTATTTGAGTTTCCAAAACCAGTTAAATTAATTAATAAGCTAATACAATCTGGAAGTAATAAAGAATCAATCACTCTAGACTTCTTCTCTGGCTCCGCCACAACTGCTGATGCTGTTATGCAATTAAATGCTGAAGATGGTGGAAAGCGTAAATATATTATGGTTCAAATTCCTGAAAAAATTGATAAAAAGAAGGCTGCTTTTAAGGCTGGATATAAAACTATTGATGAAATCGGAAGGGAAAGAATCAAAAGGGCCGGTAAAAAAATTAAAAATGAAACTGGTGCTGATATTGATTATGGTTTTAAGCTTTTCTATCTTGAAAAACCTATGGAAAAAACTTTGGACGAGTTGGAGGAGTTTTCTGATCAACTTGATTTTCTAAATGATGATATGGTTTCAATTTTTGATAATGACCATGCAAGTGGCAAGGAAAATATTTTGTCTACTTGGTTAAATGAGGATGGGTATGGTTTATCTCAATCTTCTGATGATTATGTTTTGGATGAATATAGGGCGAATTTGATTGGAAAATCTCTTTATATTATTGATTCCGGTTTGTGTTCAAGTGATGTAATGGAGCTTATTAGAAGGATAGAAGATGATAGTCTTATTATAAATAGGATTGTTGTTTATCTTCATTCTATTGATTTTAGTGTTCTTCAAGAGCTTAGAACAAATTTGAATGTTCTTAGAAATAACAAAAATGTAAGCTTGATTGAGAGGTTTTAGTTATGGGTATTGAACTTACTATTCTTCCCCACCAAGAAGATTTTTTGAAGTCTGTTGTAAAAGTTTTTGATGATATTAGAATTTTTGACAGCAAGAATCCTTATTCTAATCCTCTGATTGATTTGAATGATAAAAAAATCAGGGAAAATATTGAAACTTTATGGCAAGGATATGAAAATTTACAGGCTATTCCAAATGAATGGAGGGGGTCTGATGATGAAAATTATTTGGGCCTTGATATTCGAATGGAAACTGGTACTGGAAAAACTTATTGCTATACAAGAATGATGTATGAGCTAAATCAAAGATATGGTTTTAATAAATTTGTTGTCCTTGTTCCTTCTACTCCTATTAGAGAGGGGGCAAAAAGTTTCATGGCGGCGGATTATAGCAGAAGACATTTTTCGGATCTTTATCCTAATAAATCTTTGGATCTTTCTGTTTTGGAAGCTCAAAACAATAAAAGTGGTCGCAAAAATTTTCCTTATGCTGTATCTGAATATGTGCGTGGAACAAATATCCAAAAAAATAGGTTTTCTGTTTTATTGTTAAGCTCTGGCATGCTTTTGTCAAAGGCAACTATGGAAAAAGATGATTATGATCAAACTTTGATGGGAAATTTTACCCAACCTTATGGAGCAATCAAAGCTACAAGACCTATTGTAATCATTGATGAGCCTCACAGGTTTAAAAAAGAAAATAAGGCTTATAAAGCTTTGATAAAAGAAATTAATCCTCAATGTATTATTCGTTTTGGTGCAACTTTTCCTGAAAAGAAAAAGTCAAAGGAAAAAGACTTTAATAATTTGATTTTTAATTTGGGTTCTAGCCAAGCATTTAATCAAAATTTGGTTAAGGGCGTGGAAACTTTTATGATTGATGCTGAAAAGGAAAATGATACAAAATTTAAGCTAATGGATTTCAAACAAAATCCAAAGCTTTGCTATATTCGTGATGAAAAAACAAAAAAAGTTGAACAGCTTGCAAAATTAGATAGTCTTTCTGTTTTGGGTGAGGAATTTTCTGGTATTTTTGTTGAAGAAATTGGAAAAACTAATGATGAAAATATTAATCGCGGTGTAACATTGTCTAATGGTCAAGTTCTATCAAAGGGCGATATTATTTATGGAGGAATTTATACTGAAACTTATCAGGAAATGATGTTAAGACAAGCTATCATCAACCATTTTGAAACTGAAAAGAATAATTTTTTAAGAAAAGACAAGATAAAAACCCTATCCTTATTTTTTATTGATTCTGTTCGATCTTTTCGTGATGAAGATGGAAAGGCAGGTCATTTAAGGCTTAAGTTTGAAAAAATGCTAGAGGACCATATTAAAAAAGAAATCCAAAATATAAAGGATGATAGTGACGAGAGACTTTTGGAATATAAATCTTTTTTGGAAAGTTCTCTTTGTGATATATCCAAGACAAGCGGGGGTTATTTTAGCGAGGATAATTCTACTTCTGAAGAAGATATCAAAAATGAAGTTGATAAGATTTTAAGGGACAAGGAATTTCTTTTAAATTTTAAAAGTGATGATAAAAAATGGAATACTTTAAGATTTATTTTCTCAAAATGGACTTTAAAAGAAGGCTGGGACAACCCAAATGTTTTTCAAATTGTAAAATTAAGATCTTCGGGTTCAGAAACTAGCAAACTTCAAGAAGTCGGCAGGGGATTGAGGCTACCTGTAAATGAAAATGGTTATAGGATTTCTGATGAGCAATTTTATTTGAGATACTTAATTGATTATTCTGAAAAAGATTTTGCAAATAAATTGCTCGGAGAAATAAATAGTGATACGCCAAATAAAATTTCTAATATTAATTCAATTCTTCCAAAAATCTCTAAATTGAGAGCAATTTCTGAAGATGATATTTTTATTGATATGTTATCTAAAAAATACATCAACCGTAAGGGCGAGATAAATCTTGAAAATTTATCTAAGCTATATGAAGATTATCCTGAAGCTATTAATAATTTGAAGCCTAACAAGCTTATAGATGGTAACAAAAAGAAAGCCTATGTAAAAATTCGTAAGGATAAATTTTCAGAGATTAAAGGCTTGTGGAAGACGGTTAATCAAAAATACTTTTTAAAGTTTGAAGAAATTCCAGAAAATGAATTAGAAGATGCTTTTTATAAAATTTTAGAAAAAGATATTTACATGGATACTAATGTTGAAATAATTTCAAAAAGAACTGAAAAAGAAGATGGGCGAATTGTTTTGAGAGAAAATATGGCAAATTATTTTGTCACTAAAGATAAACTTCCTTATAATGAATTTTTAAAAGAAGTTAACAAGAAAACTGGCTTGAGTATAAAAACTATTCACAAAACTTTATGCAAGTTTAATAAAGACAAGGGTAATATTGATGATAGATTATTTTCAAAGCTTTCTATTAATTTGATAGGAAATGAATTTAATAAGTGGCTTGATGAAAAGCTCATAAAGAATTTTTCTTATAAGGCTCTTAATATTGATGTTAAAGAAACAAGCTTAACAGACAAAAATGGAAATGTTTTGGACGAATTGGTTCAGGGAGTTTTGGGAGTTTATAGGGACGAAAATATCGATATTCCAAAAAGATTTCTTTATGATGCTGTTATTTATGACAGTGATAAAGAAAAAGACACTCTACTTAAAAGTGATATTGAAAAAGTTAGAGTTTTTGGAAAAATTCCAAGAAGATCAATTCAAATTCCTTTATTTAATGGGGGAACAACAAGCCCAGATTTTATGTATGTTATTGATTCAAAGGATGGAGCTAAACAGATTAATTTTATTGTAGAAACCAAGGATATGGAAGACGAAAAATCTTTAAGATATGATGAAAAAATCCGTATAAAATCGGCTGAGAAATTTTTTGAAACAATGAAAGAAAATGGAATCAATGTTGTCTTTAAAAAGCAATTAAAAAATGATGATATTGTAGCTATGATTAATGAATTAGATAGGTAAGATTTTGGCGATTGCAAAATATGATTATAAGTTTGCAATCGCCTTTTAAATTTAAAAATTAAAGTTTATCCTTAATTTTTAAAAATATAATAAAAAACAATAAAAGGTGAAATTATAAAAATTACTGGCAAGACTAATTTTGAAAAGGTGAAATAATCTATTTTTTCTAGCTTGTTTCCCATATTCTTTATAGCTTGAGGAAAGGCTATTACTGAAAAGGATAGAAAAATTGTAATTATTAAAAAGGGCATTTCTTTTGGGTCTTTGTTTAAGACTTTTTCCATTATTCCAAAATAATAAATTAAATAAAAAACAAGGCCTATAGCTGCATATAAAAAATCCCAAAAAATTTTTGAAAAAAGAGATTCGTTTTCTTTATCATCATTATTTTTAAAATATTTTATATCTACCCCAAAAATTTCAGATAATTTCACAAGATTTTCCATGGAAGGCTCGCTTATTCCTTTTTCCCATTTAGATACAGCTTGTCTTGAAATATTTAATTCTTTTGCCAAATATTCTTGGGTTAAATTTAATTCTTTTCTTTTATTTTTAATTTTTTCTCCAATCATAAATCCTCCTTTTCTATTATTTTAAAGATTTTTTCAAAAAAAGCTAGCAACTATAGGGCAACTTGGGGGAATTTTTCCTATATTTTCTTTTATTTTTATTTTTTCTTATAAATAATGATATAATTATAGAAAATAAGGAGGAATTATGGGCGAAATTATTAAAATTGAAATTGACAGTATAGTTGTCGGTATGGATGATGGGTCTGTTGTTAGGGTTAATTTATCTGATATAAATTTTCTTCCACAAATAGGAGATAGGGTCAAAGTTTTTAAGGACGATAAGGGATATTTGGTAAGTAAAATAAAAGAGAAAAATATTGTTGAAAAAGAAAGTACTCCTGATTATGATTTTGGAAAAAATGTGCCGGATGACAGGAGCAAGGTTACCAACAATTATTATATAAATACTAGTATTCAAAATAAAAAGAAGGTAAATAAACTTGCCTATGTTCTTTTGGCATTTTTCTTGGGTGGCTTTGGTGGCCACAAATTTTATTCTGGAAAAATCGGCACAGGAATTTTATATTTGATTTTTTCTTGGACTTTTATTCCTGCTATAATTGCCTTCGTAGAATTTATAATCGCCCTTACAAAACCTTCTGATGAATATGGGGAAATATATGTATAAGGACTCAATTTTGAGTTCTTTTTTTATGATTGAAATAAAGTAGAATTTAAAGAAATATGATGTATTTAGAAAAATATATTATTTAAAATTTAAAAACGAAGTTAAACCCATCTCGAGCCTAGTCGAGAGATCTCTTAGTTTACTATTGTATCTTTATTTATGTAATTCATGAGATCTCTCCACTCCCTACAGTCGGTCGAGATGGGTGGTTTTTTGATTTATTTAATTGCTGAAGTTCTTAATTTATGTTTTTATAATTTTATTGCTTGAGTTTTTATATTTATTTTTCTATCTATTGATTTTTTATTAAGCTAGATTAAATTTATTTATTTTTATTAATATAGAAGATAAGGATATATTAAAATTTATTATTTTTTTATTTAATTAAATAAATTAAATTATATGTCAAAACGAAGCTAAACACATCTCGAGCGTAGTCGAGAGATCTCTTATTTTACTTTTATCTTTCTATTAACTAAATTCATGAGATCTCTCCACTCATTGCATTCGGTCGATATGGAAATTGTGCTTTAAGCTTAATTTATAATTTTTAATTTTCTTCTAATTTTTTCATTGCAAAAAATATACTTACTACAAGTCCTTCGTCTTCTGCTACTTCTATTTTGTTATTTTCAAAATCAAAGCTTGCTAGAAATTCATCGTCTTTTATTAATGAGATTAAATTTTCGTGGCTTATTAGTTTCATTTGCCTGTTTATGATTTTTGCCTCGCTTATAGGCTCATCTTTCATTTTTTCTATTTTTAGATTTCCTATTACAGCTTGTTTTTTTCCTCTTAGGCTAAATAAGTTTTTTATTTTAAATCTTGCTACTAATTTTCCACTAGGACGCAATACATTGTACTTACCTTCTAGTTTATAGGTCATTCTTTCATTTTCAAAAATTTTTCCGTCTTTATATTGTAATTTTTTCATTTTTCCCTCACAAAAAAACCAGCAGGACTTCCTACTGGCTTTGTTTTAATAATTTTCTTTTAGATATTCGATAATATCGTCAGATTCATACATTTTTTTATCGCCAAATACCATAAATGGAATTTGATCTTTGCCACCAAGCTCTATTAATTCTTTGGTGTTTTCTTTTCCACTTCTGCCATCTTTTACATTGTAGGATGTGAAGTCTACAATTTTATTTTCGTGCATAAAGTTTAAAACTTTTAAGCAATATGGACATTCTGGTTTAAAATATAAGTCAAATTTACTCATAATACTTCCTTTCTTTTTCCTCTTATAATTTTTCTACCCTTAAATTTATTTTTAAAACTTAAAAGAAAAATATTAGGGAGGTAAATATTAAAAGTATTAGTAACACTGGTGGTAAAAAAACTTTCATTGCTGCCAAAAACATGGCAAATCTGTCGTGTTTTTCTAGATTATCTTCTTCTAAAAGCTCTTCTTTTTCATAGATTTCTTCTTTTGTTTTATTTTTGAAGGGATCTATTGGTCTTTTCATAGATTAGCTTCCTTGGCCAATTCGTGTTCTTTTTTGAGTCTTTCTTCTTCGTTTTTTTCGAAGGCTTTCATTTTTGTTTCTTCTGAAACGTCCATCAAGTGGCAAGCTACAAAGTGGCCTGGTTCAACTTCTTTAAGCTCAGGCTCAAATTGTTTGCATATATCCATACAATATTTACATCTTGTGTGGAAACGGCAACCCTTTGGTGGCCTTACGGCTGATGGAATATCTCCTTCGATTGTTTGTAATTCTTGTCCTTTATCAACGTCAGTTCTTGGTATTGCTTGTAAAAGAGCCTTTGTGTAAGGGTGTTGTGGATTTTTGAAAATCCTATCTGAATCTGAAAGCTCAACCATAACTCCCAAATACATTACTCCTATCCTATCTGAAATATATTTTACAACTGAAAGGTCGTGGGTTATGAAAAGATAGGTTAAGTTCAATTCTGTTTTTAAATCTTGCAATAAATTTATAATTTGAGATTGGATTGAAACGTCAAGGGCTGAAACTGCCTCATCGCAAACTATAAATTTTGGATTTAAGGCAAGGGCTCTGGCAATTCCAATTCTTTGTCTTTGTCCACCGGAAAATTGGTGAGGATATCTGTGGATGAAATATGGAGCTAGTCCACATTGGTTCATTACATCTTGGATATATTCGTTGTAGCCTGCTTCACTTCTTGATTTGAAAAGTCCGTGGCCCAAAACTCCTTCTCCAATTATATTTCCAACTGTCATTTTTGTATCCAAAGAACCGTAAGGATCTTGGAAGATTATTTGAAGATCTTTTCTAAGCTCTCTCATTTCTTCATTTGTAAGTCTTGATAGGTCGATTCCATCATCTACAAAACTTTCAAATTTTTCAAAGAGTTCTTTTGATTTTAATTCTTCTTTTTTTGCCTTTATTTTTTGCTCTTTTTCCAAAACTTCCTTGTCGAGTTTTTCTTTTTTACTCAAAAGTTCCTTGTATTTTGGATCGTTTAAAATGGCATCTTTTAATTCTTTTTTATCCCTAATCCTTACTTCGTCTTTTTCTTCGATTTTTTTGATATCTAGTAAAACTTTGGATCTTTCTTTGATTTTTCTGTAATAATCATCAAGTAGGGCAGAAATTTCTGACAAGTTGTCGCTTGCAAGAAGTCCTCCTGCTATTCTCATCATATTTTCATATTCTTCTTGGAGAAGTCTTCTTTGATGCATAGCAGCTTCGTTTAATTCTGCTTTTTTTTCTTCATCATCAGTTTTTTCTAGCTCATCATAAATCTTATGGAGTTTTTCTACTTCAGCATCATATGAAGGAAATATTTTTGGTATATCTTTTATATCTTTTCCCATATAAGCTGGAGCAAGTCTATCGAGAGTTGTTCCATAATATAGGGTTGTTCCTTCTGTTTGTTCATAAATTTGTAGGATTGTCCTACCAAAAGTAGATTTTCCACAACCACTTTCTCCAACCAAACCAAAGGTTTCGCCTTCAAATATATCTATGGAAATATTTTCGTTAGCGTGGACATATTCATTTGCTCCCCTAGAAAAGATAGATTTTTTCTTGATTGGGAAATATTTTTTAAGATTTCTTATTTTAAATAAGACCTTTTTATTGTTCTCCATCTTCTCTCTCCTCTCTGTTTGGGTAGTGGCATCTAATTTTTTGGTTTTCGTTAACTGATACAAGCTCTGGCATTTCTTTTCTACATTTTTCAGTAGCATACTTACACCTATCTGCAAATTTACATCCATCAGGAAGGTTAAGTGGATGTGGAACAGAGCCTGGAATTATATCAAGTCTTTCGTTTCTATCGCTTGTTATTGCTGGAATAGAATTTAAAAGAGCAACTGTGTAAGGATGGTTGTATTTTGTAATATCGTGTTTAAAAATATAATCAACTGGTGATTGTTCAACAATTTGTCCACAATACATTACTGCAACCTCATCTGCCATTTGATTTATTACTCCCAAGTCGTGGGTTATAAATAAAATAGAAGTATTTTGTTTCTCCTTTAATTCATTCATTAATTTTAGAATTTGAGCTTGGATTGTAACGTCAAGAGCTGTTGTTGGCTCATCTGCAATTAATAATTTTGGCTCACAAGCAAGGGCCATGGCAATCATAACCCTTTGGTTCATACCACCAGAAAGCTCGAAAGGATATTGTTTGGCAACAACGTGAGGGTTTGGAATTTTTACTTGAGCAAGTAGTTCCTCCACTCTTTTTGCTGCTTCTTTTTTATTCATTTTTTTGTGAAGAATCAAAACTTCTGAAATTTGTTTTTCTACTGTAAAAACTGGGTTAAGTGAACTCATAGGTTCTTGGAAAATCATAGAAATATCATTTCCCCTTACCTTTTCCATTTGATTTCTATTAAAGTCAGAAATCTTTTTACCGTCAAAAATTATTTCTCCACTGTAAATTTTTTGGTTTGGTTCAAAAAGTTGCAAGATACTCATTGCAGTTTGACTTTTTCCAGAACCACTTTCTCCAACAAGGCCCAAAGTTTTTCCTTCTTCAATTGTGCATGATACTCCATTTACTGCTTTTATAAGACCACGTCTTGTTTCAAAGTAGGTATGGAGTTTTTTTATTTCTAGTAAATTTTTCATTTTTACACCTATCTCTCATTTGATCTTGGGTCAATGGCATCTCTTAGGGCATCTCCAATTAAGTTTACTGAAAATGCTGCCAAAAATACTGCAAGAGCTGGAATTACCCATCTCCACCAGTAAATATTAATTACATCTGATGATTGGGCACTTGTCATCATATTACCCCATGATGGCATTGGCTCTTGGACACCAAATCCTAAAAATGATAAACCTGCTTCTGTAAGGAGGTTTCCTGCAAAACCAAGTGTCGCATTTACAATTATTATTGAAAGAATATTTGGAAGAATATGTCTTACAAGAATTGAAGAATTTGTAACACCCAAAGCCTTAGCTGCTATTACATAATCTCTTTCTCTTTCAGCCAAAATTTGTCCACGAACAAGCCTTGCTATTCCTGTCCATCCAATAACTCCAAGTAAAACCATGATCATCATAAGCCTTGTATTTTGACTTGTATTTACAGGAAGTAGGGCAGAAAGTGTGATAATAAGTGGATAGAATGGGAATGATTGAACAATTTCTGTAATTCTCATCAAAACATTGTCAACTTTTCCTCCAGCATAACCTGAAACCATACCAATAATTACACCAAGCACAACTTGGATAATAACTGATACAAAAGAAATAATTATAGTCATTTTTCCACCGTGAATTAATCTTGTATAAATATCACGACCTTGGTCATCTGATCCAAATTTAAATCCTTTTAGTCCCCAAGTATCAATTTTATTTTCTTTATTTACAGCATAATTATTAAAATATCCAGAAAAGATTTTTTCATATTTTCCACTAGGACTATCAGCCTCACCATAAACATTATTTCCCCATGAATAAATTTTTCCATCTTCATCAAGGGCTGTGAAGTGATTGGTTCCTGCAACTATATCCTTAACTTTTCCTTTGAATTTTGGAACATTTTCTCCTGATAAATTATCCCTAGAAGGACCCCAAACATAAAGTTTTCCATCTTCATCAAGAGCTGCTGCAGAATTTGTAGTAAGGGCAACTTTTGAAATTTTGAGCTTATCATTTTTAATTTCATCAGGTGCTCCCACATCAACTTCAGCTCCCCTTACACCAAGAAGTTGTGTACTTCCGTCTTTTAATACAGCAAAAATATTTGATCCACTTGTATCAAAATCTACAACTTTTCCTTGAACTTCTTTTGGAATAAGGTCAAGTCTTGAGTTCATTGTTGAACCCCAAACATAAATATTATTTTTTTCAGTCAAAACGACAGAATATTGAACTCCACCACCAAGTTTTTTTATACCTTCTTCTTTGATTTGACTTTCTTGCATTGGTGGAAGTTTTGTTTGTTGGAAGGAATCATTACCCCAACCATAAACTTCATTGTCTTCAGTTGCTACAAGAATATGTCTATCTCCAGCTGCAACATCTTTAATTTTTTTACCTTTAAGTTTTTCCTTTATATCTTCAGGCATTTTCATAACATTATCTTCGTTATTTTTGCCCCAAAAATAGAAATTTTTCTCCTTAGTAAGACCAACACCAAAAGTATTTCCTACAGAAATTCTTTCAACACCCTCTTTTTCCATTTGGGAAGGATATTTCATATAGCCTGAACCTGGGGAAACATTTATAAGAGTACCCTCAGATTGGTAAGGATTAAAAGGAATTATAGCTGATCCAATAAAAACAACAAGGATAATTCCAAGCATCAAAACAAGACCCAAAACTCCAAGAGGATTTCTAAAATAATTTTTTACAGCCATTTTTCCAGGAGAAGTAATTGCATCTTCCTTCAAAGATTCATTTTCATTTTTTGGATTAAGATCTCCAAGATTTTCTCCGCTTTGCTCATCGAGTAAATCTTGGGCCCCATCCTTTATCTTGTCTTCTCTGCTTTCGCTATCATTTGCATTAGTTCCAAAAGTAAACAAGGAAAGAACTAATTTTCCAAAAGATTTAAATGATTTTTTAAATTCATTTTTCATATTAAGCCTCCAATTTTACTCTAGGATCAACAAGTGCATAGGCAATATCCATAATCAAGTTTCCAAGAAGAGTTAAAATTGCATAAAACATGGTTAGAGCAAGAATAACATTATAATCTTGAGCCAAAACTGATTTTATAAGAATATTTCCGATTCCCCTGTAAGCAAAGATAGTTTCAGTAATAGCAGAACCTGAAAACATCGAAAGAATTGCCCAAGTCATAGCAGTTACAACCGGAATTAGGGCATTTCTAAAAGCGTGGGAATAAATTACAGTTTTTTCCTTTAAGCCCTTAGCCCTTGCAGTTCTAATATAATCCTCATTAAGAGAATCTAGCATAGAGTTTCTAACATATCTAGAAATTGAAGCCATAGAACCAAAAGTTAAAGTTAAAGTAGGTAAAATTAAATACCTAACCCATTCACCAAAGGTATTATTTCTAGGCATACCATTAGCAGGGAACCATCCTAGCCTAAAAGCAAATAAGAATATCAAAAATAAACCTATAAAAAATGTAGGCAAAGAAATTCCAACCAAGGTAAATACCTGGAAGAACTTATCAAAAGGCCCTCCCTTGTGAACAGCAGACCTTATTCCAATAAGAACCGAAAGTATAAAAGAAACAAGAGTCGAACCTATATTTAATAAAATTGTATTTTTAAGTGGTTCAGAAAGATATTCCTTAACAGGTCTTTTAGCTTGAGTAGATTCACCATAATCTCCCTTCAAACTTCTTCCCATCCACATAAAATATTGTTCTGGTAACGATTTATCATAACCATAACGTTTTTCAAGATTTTTATACATTTGTTCTTGTTGGGCCTTGGTCATCCTTCCATCCTTTGGCATCATTGCCAAAATAGGATCACCAGGCATGGATTTAGAAAGTACAAAAACCAATATAGAAATAATTATGGCTACAGGAATCAAATTAATGATTCTTTTTACTATGTATTTTAACATATCTATCCCTTCCTTATATTTTTTAAGTTTGCCCAAGAATTTTCACACTTTAATTAATTAAATATAAATAAATTTGAACTTTGAAATTTCAAAAAAAATCAAAGAAAAGATTTCATATAAAAATTAATAAATATAAAAATTTTCCATAGAATAAACTTATAATATCATAACCATAATATTAATATAAAAGATCGATTTTGTCAATGTAAAATTTGCCATAAACTTATAAAGATTGATATTTATTTTTAAAAATTCACATTCTATGAGGAAAATTTTATATCGATGAATATTAATAAAAAATCATCCTACAATACATTAAAGCTCTAATGTTTTCATCTATAAAATTAAAAATATTAAGAAAAATTTTGAATTTAAAAAATAAATACAGTTAATTAATCGAAATCAAATAAAAAAGATAAGGCTTGCCATAAATAATAAAAAATAAGCTAAAAAAATAAAAAACATAACAATAAATTTTAATTAATTTCATTAGAAAAATCTAATTTTTTAAAAAAAAGCTAAATATAAATAAGATTTTAATAAAAGAGATCTCTCGACAAGCTCGAGATGGGTGATTTTTTTCTTAGTAAACTACTTTGAATTGATTAAATTCAAATTTAAATTCAGATATTAATTTCCATGAATTATTTTAATAAAAGCAAATTTGATATAAAAGATCTCTCCATAAGGTCGAGATGGTAATTTTTCCCTTAGTAAATTTCTTTGAATTGATTAATTTAAGATTTTAATTGAAATCCTATTTTTCTATTAAGTGAAAATCAGTTTAAAAATTTAATTTATAAAAGTTATGGTAATATTATTTAAACTTTAACTTAAAAATAAGACAAGAAAAACCATCTCGAGCAGTTAATTATGCCTTGATTTGACATAATTATCCCTAAAAATTAGTGTGAAAGCACGGAAAAGTTTTCGAAGAAAACTGGTTTTAGTAGTCGAGAGATCTCTTTAATTTGATAAATATAAGCATTATATTCGTAAGTTCTATTTAAAATAAAAACATTACTTTAAATTAAAATTTATAAAATCTAATGATTAATTCATTTAAACTTTAGCTTAAAAGTAAGTACAAACAAAAACCCATCTCGAGCGAAGTCGAGAGATCTCTTTAATTTAGTTAATACATAAATTATATTTATAAGTTAAGATTAAAAAACAAAAATTCAAAGCTTTCAACTAAAAAGAAGCCAAATTAATGGCTTCTTTTTTAAATTTTATTCAATTTATCTTATTTAAGACTCATTTGATTGATTTGGCAAGATGCTGCCCATTCTGGTGTTAAGCCGTCAAATCCTTTTACTCTTGTGGATGCTGATGAGTGGATTTGATTTGAATAAAGTGGGATTTCTGGTAGGTAATCATTGTACCACTCTTGGAATTCTTCCCATTTATCTAGGTAAGCTTCTTTATCACCAGGTTTTACTTGTCTTAATTCTTCTGTAATTTTGTCAACCTTTGGATCATTTGTCTTTGTTTTGTTATCATTTCCTTTACTGTTGTATTGGTAGTAAGGATCAAATGGTGTTCCAAAGTTAAGTCCCATATTGAATGCTGTATATTCTGCCTTGTCACCTTCTTTTGGATTTTCTCTATAGTTTAGAAGAGTATTAAAGTCACCTGCTTGAACGTTGTATTCAAGTCCTGCTTGTTTAGCATTGTCTGGTAATTGGTTTGAAAGAAGTGTTGTTATTTCAGATTCTTTTGCACCAAATTGGTTGATTTGTAATTTCTTTCCATTTTCATCGTATCTGTAATAATCAAATTTATCAGCATTATTTTTGTATTCTTCAGCTGCTTTTTTAGCATCCCAAGCAGTTTTTCCGTCTTTTTCAAATTTGTATGGAGACTCATCTAGTCTCTTGTTTGCTTCTTCTACGTTTAATGTATATTTTGTAAGTTTAGCTTCTACGTCAGCTCCTCTTTCTTTATACATCCATTGACTTGAACCGTACATTCCGTTTGTTACTACTGCATATCCACCTGCAAAGTTTTGTACGAAATCATCTCTGTTCATTAAAAATGCTATAGCTTGTCTTACTTCTTTATATTGAGTTGGACCCCTGTCGTCTAAGAATGATAGACATCCATAACCATTTCTATCATAAGCTACATATTGTAATTTCTTTTCATCTGCAGCTTTTCTCATTTGTTTAATTCTTGAACCGTTCATTTCATCTTCAAATATATCTATGTCCCCATTTTTAACAAGGTCTACAGATATTTCTGGGTTTACTGCTTGGATTATTACATTTGGAATTGTTGCTTTGTTTCCTTCGAAATCTCCAGCGTATTGGTCGTTAAGTTCTAGCTTAACCATATTGTTTTTAAATGAAACAAATTTGTAAGGTCCACATGTTACCTTTGGTTCTTTTCTGTAGTCATTTGCATCAGCAAGCATAGCTTGTTCAACAAGCATTTCTGTTGGATCTATATCTTTTCCGCTTTCAGCAGATTTTTTCTTATCTTCAAGAGTTTTGAGTTTTTCTTCGTGTTCTTTTTTGTAATCTGGATCTTCTTCACCTGCATCTTTTACAGCCTCATCGTATTCAGATTTTTCTGTTTCGATTTGTTTGTCAAGTGATTCAATAAAGGCTTTTTTGTCATCATCAGATAATTTGTAGCCATCTTTTAGAGCAAATTTTGATCCATCAACAATTAAATTTGGAGCAATATAATGAATTGGTCTTGGATTCATTGCTTTTAGAGATTCTTCTTCGTAGTATGGTAAGAATTCTTTATCAACTGTAACTTCAAAAGTTTGATCGTCAATTTTCTTAAGACCTTCAAATTCATCAGTTTTTCCCTCTCTAAAGTCATTGTAACCTTTTAGAGAATCTCCACCGATTTCTGTTGATCCTGTTATAAGAGCATAATCTTCTGGTGAGTGTAAAAGAGCTGTGAACAAATAATCGTCAGCTGTTACAGGTTCACCATCAGACCATTTAAGATCTTTTTTGATTTTGAAAGTAAAAGTTTTTGATCCATCCTCATTTTCTTTTGATTCAGGTTCACCATCAAGGACAGTTTTGTTCATTACATATTTTCCGCTTCTATCCTTAACATAAGTATCATATCCAACAGCACCTTGGATTCCCATAAATTCCCTAGCTCTTACATCATTTGCACTGTTGTTAAAGCCTTGAATAAATTCTCCACCAAGTGAATCAACACCTACTACAAGTGTATTATCATCAGTTTGTTTTTCGAATTCTTCATTAGCTTGTTCGTTACTAGCATTGTTATCTCCAGCATTTGACCCGTTGTTGTCTTTGTTTCCACCACTGCCACAAGCAGTAAGAGTCAAAACTAAGCCAAGCGCAAAAGCTTGTGAGAAAACTTTTTTTACATTCATCCTTCTCTCCTCTTTTCTTTTATTTTTTATTTTATATGAATTCATTATAGTTTATATTTATGTTTTTGTCAAATTCTATTTATCTCTGATAATTTCAATGACTACAGAATTTTTTATAAAAATATATTTTTTTATAATTTATATTTATACAAAATATGAGGAGGAATTTTAAATTTTTTTACAATTTTTTCGCGATTTATCTAGATAAATTGTTGAAATGATAACGTTTGGCAAATTTGTATATTAATAGACTAAATTGTAAAATATAAAATTTAAATTTTTGGAAAATTTTAAAATTTTTGAAAATAATTAAAATGGGTAAAAAATATTTAAGAATAAAAAATGGAGGAAGTATGAAAAAAATATTAATTTTAACCTTAAGTCTATCTATGATTTTTTCAGGATGTGCAAAAGCTAAAAAAAATATCCAAGAAAACTCTTCAAGTAATGAAAAAATTACAGAAAACTCAAACCAAGAAAATAATCTTACAGTAGGAGAAGAAAAAAATTCAGAAAATACTTCAAATTCATCAAATGAAAAAGGAAAAAAGTCTAAAAATTTATCAAATGATGAAATAAAAAAAGCCATGATTGATATTGGTGGATTTAACAAAAAATTTGTGGACAATTTTAAAGAAGAAGATATAAAAAAATACGAGAAAAAAGCTGAAGAATTGAGAGAAAAAACAGGATTTTGGAATAAATTAACCCTATTTTTTAACCAAGTGGCAAAAGATAATGAAAATTCATCAAAAATTTACCCAGATATTTCAGTAGATGAAGTCGAAACTTGGGTTTACAGTGGAGATGAAAATACAGATAATTACAAAAATGCAAGAAAATATCTAAAACAAAGAGGATTCGATGCATCAAAAGTTCCAAATGGAATTTTAAGAGAAGTATTTTTCAAAGTTTACGATGAAAATAAGCTTGCAAGCTATGAAAAACAAATTGACAAGGCCTATGAAAAATTAAAAGAAAAATATCCAAATGGCTACGTTGAAAATTCTTCAAAAAAAGAAACAAACAACAATAAAAATTCACAAAATAATAATCAAAGTAAAGAAAGTGGAAATATGAAAAAATTTGCAGAAAAAAATGAAGACTACGATGAGTTTAGAAAAGAATTAGTAGACCATTATGGATTTTCTAAAGAATCTGTAGAAAAAATAAGTAATGAAGATATAGACCTTGCAAATTATAGGGCAAAACAAAAATTAGAAGAAACAGGCTATGGCGATATAGGATTAGTCATAAATGAAATAGGAAAAATGTATCCAGGCGCATCTACAATGTATCCAGGTGATGAAAAATAGGAAAAATAAATAAATATAACCCATTTTGAAAATAGAGAAATCTCATGAATTTATTTAATTAAAAGCAAAAATAATCAAGGAGATCTCTCGACATAGCTCGAGATGGGTTATTTTTGGCTTTTTTATTGGTTAAAGATTTATTTTTTAAATCTTTTAATTTATTTTTACTCTTAAATTTGAAAATATTTCATTATTATAAATTTTATAAAATTTAAATTCTTTTATTTCCAATAAAAAACTAGCAGGAAAACCTGCTAGTTTTTATTGCATTTTTTGCATTTCTATTGTGAATTTTTGTAGAATTTTTTTCTCTATTCTTGATACTGTCATTTGGGAGATGGATAGTTTATTTGCTATATCTACTTGGGTTCTTCCCTCGTAGTATCTTAGTTCTAGAATTTGTTTTTCTAGATCGTTTAGCCTTTCGGTTGACTTATCTATCAAATCTTTTAATTCTACTGAATCAAAATTTTTGTCGTCTTCTCCTATCATGTCGGATAAATCTACGGAATTTTCTCCTTTTTGGACTTGGTATTTCATATCTAAGCTTTGAGGTGTATAGACCTTGCTTGCTTCTATTGTTTCAAGAATTGTTTCTTCATCTTCTCCAAGATAGGCTGCAATGTCCTTTATAGTTGGGGTTCTTTGAAGTTCTTGGGGAAGAATTTTTTTGGCTACATTTATTTTTTTGTAGAGATTTTGAATTCTTCTTGGAACTCTTATTACCCAACCCTTGTCCCTGAAATATCTTTTTAGCTCGCCCATTATTGTTGGGGTTGCAAAGGATGAAAATTCGTATCCTTTTGATGGATCATACCTATCAATGGCATAAATTAGACCAAGAGATGCCACTTGATAAAGGTCATCTTTTTCGATTCCCTTTCCTACGTATTTATTGGAAAGTATATCGACTATATACATATGATCTTCTATTAGTTCATTTCTTAGGTCCTTGTCCCTTGTTTTATAAAATTGTTCAAATTTTTCTTTGATCTCTTTTTTTCTTTCAAGAGAAGCTTTTGTGTCTGCCATAATTATTTCTCTTTTGTTAGTATAATCTTATCTTCAACAACTTCTACCTTGTCTGCTAATTGTTCAAGGATGATTTGTTTGATTTTTAGATTTTCCTCTTCAATTTCCCTATCTTTTCCTATTACTTCTACTTTCATTAAATTTTCTTTTATATAGAAATTTATTTTTATATTCCTATCGCTCATTTTATAATTTATTGCTTCTGATACAACAACTCTTATATCTTCGACCTGTTCAATATCAAAGCCCATATCGCTTGCAAGACTTGCTGCCAAAAGTCTCATTGATTTTAGATAGATAGTTTTTGGTGGAATTGTTAAACTTATGGTATCCATTATCCCTCCATCTCAAATAAATCACTTATATCGGTAATTTTAAATAATTTTTTGATATTTTCTTTTGGATTAATTATTTTTACACTCTTATCTTTTTCTTTTTGGTCCTTGTAAATATTTATAAACATACCAAGGCCTGTTGAATCTATATAATCTAATTTTTCAAGATCAATTATAAAATCTGTATTAGTATTTTTTAAAGATTCTTCACAAAATTTAGAAAAATCTTCTTTTGAATAAACATCCAAATCTCCAACAAGCCCTACCAATAAGTGATCTTTTTTTTCTTCAATATTTGCCTTAAACATTTTAGTCCTCGCTGTTTTCTTCATAATACTTGGTTACAGAAACAATAAAGTCTTCAGTATTTTCTAAATTCTTTAATTTTACACCAAGGGTATTTCTTCCTGTGGTTGAAATATCTCTTGCTGATATTCTAATCATATCACCTTTTAAGGAAACCATCATTATGTCATCATCCAAATTAGCAGGAAGGGTTGCTACCAAATCTCCAGTTTTTTCTGTGATTTTGTGGCATCTTACTCCCTTTCCTCCCCTATTTTGGTTGTTAAAATTATTGAAGGATGTTTTTTTACCAAAACCATTTGCAGTTACAACTACCAAATATACTTCATCCTCAACTATATTCATTGACACAACCTTGTCATCATCTCCAAGTCTAATTGCCCTTACTCCTTGAGCATTTCTTCCCATAGACCTAATATCTGATGAGGCAAATTTTATTGCCATTCCCTTTTTGGTTGTAACAATTATATCACATGGATGATCTATTTGCCTAATTGAAACAAGCATGTCTCCATCTTCAAGTGAAATAGCTATAATTCCATTTCTTTGGATATTTGTAAATAATTCTGCATCAGTTTTTTTGATTTTTCCTTTTTCTGTTTGGAAAACTAGTTGGCTATTTTCATTTAGTTCTGACAATTCCATAATATCAGTAATTTTCTCATCGCTTGCAAGAGAAATTAAATTTATTATAGCTTGTCCTCTTGATTGCCTGCTTGCTTCTGGAATTTCGTAGCATTTTAAGGAGTAAACTCTTCCAAGGTTAGTA
Source organism: Anaerococcus rubeinfantis (assembly GCF_001487145.1). Lineage (GTDB taxonomy): Bacteria > Bacillota > Clostridia > Tissierellales > Peptoniphilaceae > Anaerococcus > Anaerococcus rubeinfantis. The sequence goes on along the minus strand of NZ_LN913016.1, from coordinate 1,739,555 downwards.
AAGCAAAGAAGGGATTCGTGGGTGTTGGTTGTAAGAATTTTTTGGATAAAGTCATTTTCTTTTGTATTTCCAGCAGAAATCCCCTTTCCTCCCCTGTTTTGAACCTTGTAGGTATTTATAGGAAGTCTTTTTATATAACCATCATGGGTTAAAGAAATTAATACGTCTTCTTTTTCAATTAATTCCTCAATATCAAATTCTCCCTCATCTGGAACAATTTTTGTTCTCCTATCATCGGCAAATTTTTCTTTTATTTCTAAAATTTCTTCTTCGATTACGTCAATCAATTTTTCTTCATCATTTAAAATTGATGTGAAATATTCGATTTTTTCAGCCAATTCCCTATCTTCAGCTTGTAATTTTTCAATTTCAAGACCTGATAGTCTTTTTAATTGCATATCAAGGATAGCTTGAGATTGGGGATCTGTTAAGCCAAATCTTTCATTAAATATTTTTTTAATTTGGTCATTATCATAGGATGATCTTATTATTTTTATAATTTCATCGATATTATCAATGGCAATAATCAAACCTTCAACTATGTGTTTTCTCTTTTGAGCCTTGTCAAGATCGAATATTGTCCTTCTTCTTACTACATCTTTTTGGTGTTTTACATAATATTTAATAAGTTCTTTTAGATCAAGAATTTTTGGAACCCCGTCAACAAGGGCAAGATTTATTATTCCGAAAGTTGTTTCAAGTTGGGTTTGTTTGTAGAGATTATTTAGGACTATATTTGCATTTGCATCCCTTTTTACCTCAATTACAATTCTCATTCCTTTTCTGTCGGATTCATCCCTAATATCTGAAATTCCTTCAAGTTTTTTATCTTTAACATATTCTGCAATTTTTTTAATTAAATTTGCCTTGTTTACTTGGTAGGGAATTTCTGTAACAATTATTCTTTCCCTATTTTTTTTGAAAGGTTCAATTCTTGCAACTGCACGAAGTTTTAATTTTCCACGTCCAGTTTTGTAGGCTTTTTTGATTCCAGCTTTTCCTAAAATTTGTGCTCCTGTAGGAAAATCCGGTCCCTTTATAATATCTGCCAATTCTTTTACAGTAATTTCTGGATTATTCATGTAAGCAATACAAGCGTCAATTGAATCTCCCAAATTATGGGGAGCCATATTTGTTGCCATTCCTACTGCTATACCATTTGATCCGTTTACCAAAAGATTTGGAAATCTTGATGGAAGAACTGTTGGTTCTTTTTCTTCTTCATCAAAGTTTGGCATGAAATCAACTGTATCTTTGTTGATATCTCTGAGCATTTCCTTGGCAATCTTACTCATTTTAACTTCTGTATAACGCATAGCAGCTGCGTCATCTCCATCAACAGAACCAAAGTTTCCTTGGCCGTTTGCCAAAGGATATCTAGTTGAAAAATCTTGGGCAAGTCTTACAAGGGCATCGTAGATTGCAGAGTCTCCATGAGGGTGGAATTTACCCATAACCTCACCTACAACTCTGGCTGATTTTCTGGTAGGTTTATTTGGATCAAGTCCAAGCCCTTCCATTCCGTATAAAATTCTTCTATGAACTGGTTTTAATCCATCACGTACATCAGGTAGGGCTCTTGAAACAATTACAGACATGGAATATTCCAAGTAAGCACTTTTCATTTGATTTTCAAGATCTACCTCTATGATGTTTTTATAGTTTTCTTCTGTCATTTATCCTCCTAGACATCTAAGTTTTCAACATATTGGGCGTTTTCTTCGATAAATTCTCTTCTAGGTTCTACCTTCTCACCCATTAGCATTGAAAATGTTGCGTCTGTTGACATTTGTGAATCTTCTTTTTCATATACTTGAAGTAAGACCCTATTTTCTGGATCCATGGTTGTCTCCCACAATTGCTCTGCGTTCATCTCACCAAGACCCTTATATCTAGAAATTTTGTAATTGTCAGTTTCCCACGCTTTTATAATTTCATCTAATTCTTTTTCTGTATAGCAATATCTTTCTTTTTTGCCGCTTGATAATTTATAAAGTGGTGGTTGGGCTATATAAATATGACCTCCATCTACAAGTGGTTTCATGTACCTATAGAAAAATGTTAAAAGCAAGGTTCTAATATGAGCTCCGTCGACATCGGCATCGGTCATGATTATTATTTTTCCATAACGAAGTTTACTTATATCAAATTCCGATCCAATTCCTGTCCCAAAAGCTGTAATCATTGATTTTATTTCTTCATAATTTAAAATCCTATCAAGATTTGCCTTTTCTACATTCATTATTTTTCCTCTTAAAGGAAGAATTGCTTGGATCCTATTATCACGTCCACCTTTTGCAGATCCACCAGCTGAATTACCCTCGACTATAAAAATTTCATTTTCTCCTATATCTTGGGATTGGCAATCGGCAAGTTTTCCTGGAAGAGTTGTTGAATCAAGAATTGATCTTTTTCTTGTTAAATCTCTAGCCTTTCTTGCAGCCTCTCTTGCCCTTCTTGATGCTAGGGCTTTTTGGATTATAGTCTTTGCAATTTTTGGATTTTCCTCCAAGAAATTTCCCATATGTTCTGAGAAAAATGCATCTACTGCTCCTCTTACCTCACTATTCCCAAGTTTTCCCTTGGTTTGTCCTTCAAATTGAGGATTTGAAATTTTAACTGAAATAATTGCAGTAATTCCCTCTCTGGCATCATCACCTTGGAGGTTATCTTCATTTTCTTTTAATAAATTATATTTTCTAGCATAATCATTTACACTTCTGGTTAAGGCTGACCTAAATCCTGAAAGGTGGGTTCCACCTTCTACTGTGTAAATATTATTTGCAAATGTTAGGATATTTTCGCTATAAGAATCTGTGTATTGGAAAGAAACTTCAACTTCTGTAGATTCTTGACGACCTTCAAAATATGGGATCTCTTTAAATAGTGGACTTTTGTTTCTGTTTAAGTACTCAACAAATTCTTTAATTCCACCATCATATTTGAATTCAACTTCTGATCCATCTCTTTTATCTTCAAAAATAAGTCTTACGCCCTTGTTTAAAAAGGCCATTTCTCTAAACCTATTTTCTAAAGTGTGTTTGTCATACACTGTTACATCAAAAATCTCTGGATCTGCCTTGAAGGTTATTTTTGTTCCAGTTTCTTTTGTATCTCCAATAATTTCAAGATCTGTTGTAGGTTTTCCTCTTTCAAAAACCATCCTATGAATATGACCTTCTCTTTTTACTTCTGCAATCAAATATTCACTAAGGGCATTTACAACTGAAACTCCAACTCCGTGAAGACCTCCTGAAACCTTGTAAGCCTTATCGTCAAATTTTCCTCCAGCGTGTAAAACTGTAAGAACTGTTTCTAGAGTTGATTTTCCAGTTTGAGGATGTTTTTCAATAGGAATTCCTGACCCATCATCTTCTACTGTTACTATATTATTTTCATCTATACTTATTTTTATGTAGTCACAACGACCTGCAAGAGCCTCATCTACTGAGTTGTCTACAACTTCGTAAACTAGGTGGTGAAGTCCCCTTTCACTTGTTGATCCTATATACATACCAGGTCTAAGTCTTACTGGTTCAAGCCCTTTTAGGACCCTAATGTTCGATGCATTATATTGTGTATTTGCCATAAGCTTCCTTTCTATTATTTAATGTGACCATCTTTTATTTTTCTAATTTTACTCCTATCAACCCCATCCAAACTTTTGGTGTTGGTTGCAGTTATAATTGTTTGAAATTCTCCTAAATTTTCCAACAAAAAATTAGATCTTTTTTCATCAAGTTCTGAAAAAACATCGTCAAATAAGATTATGGCCTTATCTTGGCTGGTATTTTCTATTAAATTTACATTGGCAAGCTTGATATTTAAAATAGCAGATCTTTGTTGACCTTGAGATCCAAATTTTTTTGTATCCTTGCCATTTATTATTATATCAATTTCATCTCTTTGGCTGCCTGATGTAGTCCTAAAATATTTTAAATCATCTAAAATATTTTTCGAAAATTTTTCCCCATATTCTTCCATTGAATTTGCTTTGATATTTGGTTTATAGATTATAGTTAAATTTTCCTTATTTTCTGTAAGATTTAAATGATTTTTATTTGCATAGGTATTTATTAGGGAAATATATTTTTCCCTAAACCTATAAATTTTGTAATTTAGCCTAATTATTTGCTGGTCAAAGGCCATTAGTTCAGTTTTAAAATATTTTGACCTTTGATTTTTCAATAATTTGTTTCTTTGGCTAAGAATTTTTTCAAAATCTTTTTTCAAAGACTTGTAGCTAAAATTAACACTAATTATTATATCATCAATTAAGTCTCTTCTAAAATTTGGCCCATCTTTTATTATATTTAAATCTTCCGGTGTAAACAAAACCAACTTAAAAAGTGATTTTAAGTCCTTATTTTTGTCGTATTTTATTTCATTTACAAAAATATCTTTTTTATTTTCCTTTACACTTATTTGGACATTTTTGAAAGATTCTCCCTTTCTAATAGTACCTTCAAGGGCAATTTCTTTTTCATTAAACATGATAAGGTCCTTGTCCCTAAAAGATTTAAAACTTTTTGCATTTGCCAAATAATATATGCTTTCAAGTAAATTTGTCTTTCCTTGGGCATTATCTCCCAAAAATATATTTATATTTTCATTAAATTCTATATTTTGAAAAAGATAATTCCTAAACTTATTAAGTTTTAAATTTTGAATCCACATTATACAAGACTAATTAAAATTTGATGGTCAAATTCTACCTTATCGCCCTTGTAAAGTTTTTTTCCTGCTTGGAAAAATTCTTCTCCATTTACCAAAATTCCATATTCTTTTATAAGATGTTTGGCTTCTCCTCCACTTTGGGCTATGTCCGTTGCCTTTAGTAGGTCTTTGGCTAAAATCATTTCACATTCAAATTCTATTTTTTCCATAAAAACTCCTATTCTGCAAGTCTAACTGGGAGGGCAAGGTAAGTAAATTCCTCATCTTCATATTTAGACTCATTTGGATAAATTAGGCATGGATTTAGGGAAGATTTTAAATTCATCCTTATAGTTTGTGTATCACAAGCCTTAACCCCTTCAATTAAATATCTTGCATTAAAGGCAATTTTTACATCATAGCCTTCTTTTTGAATTTGTAAAACTTCTTTCAAATCACCAATTTCAGAATTTGATTCGATTATACACTTATCATCTTCTATATTTATTTTTATAAGATTTGCCCTTTGGGTGTTATTTAATAATTGGGCCCTTTCCAAAGAATTTATAAGCTCTTGCCTATCAACAAAAAGACTTGTTGTAGAAATATCTGAAATTATATTTGTATAATCTATATAATTTTTATCAATTACCTTGCAATACATGGTAGTATCTCCGGATTCAAAAATTATATCCTTGTCGTCCTTATAAATTTTTGTAATTTTTTCATCATCAATTATTCTTGTCCATTCAGAAATAGATTTTCTAGGAATAATAAGTCTAGCCTTATCCATTGATGTTGGATAGGATAATTTTAATTTTTTAAGGGCAACCCTATAACCATCAAGGGCTACAAAATTTAAATATCCATCCTTTAATTCAAACAAAATTCCTGTAAGGGCAAGTTTTGTTTCATCCAAACTTGTTGCAAATTCTGTTTGAGAAATTGATCTTTTTAATTTATCATTTTGAATTTCCAAATAATCAACACTTGGTATTTTCAAATTTTTCTTTTCATAATAATCAAAAGCTAGGATATTAAAGTTTGATCCATTACATTTTATTTTTATTTTTGAATCAGAAAGCTCAATTTTTATCATCTCATCTGGAAGTTTTCTTACAATATTTGAAATTATATTTGCATTTATTGCCATTTCACCTTCTTCTATAACCTTACAAGATGATTTTGTAAGAATAGATATTTCTCCATCAGATGATGTAAGAGTTAGGGTGTCATTTTTTGCTTCAAAGTATATTAATTCATGAATTTGTATATTGGTTTTTCTCGAAACAGCTTTCATAGCTATGGAAATTTTATTTGATAAATCTCTTTGTTGAATTTCTATTTTCATGTTTGCTCCTAAAATATTATATAAACTTAGTAGTATTAGTATTAGGTAGTGTATATATGTGGATAAGTCTTATAAAACTGTATTTATAAAGAAAAAAACTAGATAATAAGTTTTGGATAAGTTTTTATAAGTAATCCACTTTTCCACACAATCCACAAGCCAAAATTTTATTTTTTAAAAGTTAAGCTTATAAACAAGCTTATCCTCAAACTTATACACAATTTGTGGATAACTAAGATTTTATTTCTTTAATTATATCTTCAATTTCTTGTCTAAAATCTTGGTCTTCTTCCATCATATCTTTTATTTTATCATGACCGTGCATAATTGTTGTATGGTCTCTGTTAAATTCATTGGCAAGGCTTACCAAAGAAATTGATAAGAGATCTCTACAAAGATACATGGCAATTTGTCTTGGCATTACAATTTCTTTTTTTCTAGATTTTCCTCTAAGATCAGACAATTTTACATGGTATCTTTCAGCAACCTTCTTTTGTATATCTTCTGCATCTATTTTTTTGCTGTCTTTGTGAACTCTAGAACTTACTCCAAGTCTTGCATCATCAAGGCTTACAAAAGATCTATTATTTGATTTTGCACAGGCAATTGAAGTTGCCAAGGCTCCCTCAAGATCTCTAATATTTGTTTCTATATTTTCTGCTATATATTCCAAAATTTTATAATCTACAACAGCACCAAGCTCATCTTGTTTTTTTTGTAAAATTGCAACCCTAGTTTCAAAATCAGGCTTTGAAATATCAACTATAATTCCCCAACCAAATCTTGAAACAAGCCTATCTTCTAGGTGCTTAATTTCTTTTGGAGGCCTATCTGAAGAAATTACAATTTGTTTTCCTTGATTATAAAGGTCCTCGAAAGTGTGGAAAAATTCCTCTTGAGTTCCGGTTTTATTGGCAATAAATTGAATATCATCAATCAAAAGCATATCAACCGAACGGTATTTTTTTCTAAATTCCTCATTTGTATTATTTCTAACAGCAGAAATCATTTCATTAGTAAATTTCTCGCTAGAAAGATACATCACATAGCAATCGTCTCTTTTTTCGAGAATTTCATGGGCTATAGCCTGCATAAGGTGGGTTTTTCCAAGTCCACTTGCTCCATATATAAAAAGAGGATTATAAACTCTTGAAACCTTATAATTAGCCAAATTTTCTGCAACAGATTGGCTTGCTGCAAGTGCTAGTTGGTTTGATTTTCCTTGAACAAAATTTTCAAAAACATTATTTTTTTCAAGAAGTGGTTTAGGATATTTGTTTACATTATTAAGCCTAAGCTGGCCATTTTCATCAACATTTTTGCCAAGAGTTAAAATTTCATCATAATTTGGTCCATCTTTTGCAACAATTTCAAGCTTATAAGCCTTGTTTTCTCTTTTATTAATATCATTTAATATTGCCTGGAGTTGAGGAACCCAAATTTGGTCAAAAATAAACTTAGTATCATTTTTAGGAATTTCCAAATAAATAGTATCTTCATACTTATTTAAGGGTTTTAAAATTCCAATCCAAGTTTCATATTGTTGAAGATCTGGAACATTCATTTTCATTTTTTCTTTTAATTCATTAGTTATGTATTCTAGATTCATCTTACAAGCTCTCTTTCATAAAATTTTATCCACACAAAACAAAGTCTTAAATTTTAACAAGTTAAGTATATTTTTTGACTTATCCCCAAATTTTGGATAAGTTGTGGATAAGTTTGATGTGGATAAGATAAATCTTTATTTTTACAAATAATAATAGAGTAAAAATTTTTAAATAATAGACTTATAGAAATTTATCCACAAAAAATATCCATAAATCAATAAAAAATTGACTTATCATCATCTTTTACACAAGAGATTATACACTAATATAGCCATTTTGTAAAGTTATCCACAAATTGTTGATAAGTTTGGGATAAGATAAAAAAATTTAAATTTAGGAATATTAAAAGTATGTGGATATTGTGGATATCTTGATAAATTATGTAAATTTGTAAATATTTTTGTGCACAAATCATTATTTTAATCGATTTGTAAAAAAAACTTTTCAAAAAAGTAAAAATTTATACATATAAAAACTTATACAAAGCTCTTGTGGATAAAATATAATTAAAATTACTTATCCACAAGAAAATAAAAATTTAAATTTGCTGGATATTTGTATAAGTTTATTTTTTATTTTGAATTTTATTTTTATAATTAATCAATTGATGGTTTTAGAAATTTTTTAAAAAACCTACTTATATATTTTTTAAAATTTTCCTTATTTTTGATAGTAAAATCATATTTAAAATTTTTTGTATTTTTTTCTTTAAAACCTTGACTTTATACCGTTATTTAAATATAATAAAAGACAGCGTAAAATAATAGGAGGTGATAATATGAAGAGAACTTATCAACCAAATAGAAGAAAAAGAAAAAAAGACCATGGCTTTAGAAAAAGAATGTCAACTCCCGCTGGAAGAAGAGTTTTAAAATCCAGAAGACAAAAGGGAAGAAAGAAATTATCTGCATAATAAAAAAGCTGCGGCTTTTTTATATTGTAGGTAGATAAAAGTTAGGTTTTATTCTAATGGAAAAACAATATAGTTTAAGAAAGAATGTAGACTTTGAAAGAGTTTATAAAAAATCTAAGCACTACTACAATAGAGATTTTACCGTTTTTATTAAAAATAACGGTGTAAATAGGCCAAGGTTTGGCTTTTCTATTTCTAAAAAAATAGGTAAGGCCAACCAAAGAAACAAACTTAAAAGAAGACTTAGGTCAATAGTTTATGAAAATTATAAAAATATTAATAATGTTGATATAATTATAGTTCCAAAAAAACACACTACAGATTTTACTTATCAAAAACTTAAATCTTCTTTGGGACACGTACTTAATAAAGCCTTTAAGGATAAGAAAATTAGATATGTTAAATAAACTTTTTCTAATATTAATTAGATTTTATCAATTGTTTATTTCTCCACTATTAGGCTCTGGAAAATGTAAATATTATCCTACTTGTAGCCAATATGCCATTGACTGTTTTAAAAAGTATAATTTTTTAAAAGCCTTTTTTAAGGCTTGTTGGAGAATTCTAAGGTGCAATCCTTTTTCTAAAGGAGGATATGATCCGGCCTAGCAATTGATTTTTTATATTTACACTAGAGATTAGGAGAGATAATGTTAAGTTTTATAGCACAAATTTTGGGTAGCCTAATGAAACTTATTTATGATTCTTTGGTAAACAATTTTACTGAACCATCTAATATGAGTTTTTATGCTATCTCAATTATTTTAATGACAGTTTTGGTATCATTAATCACAATACCAATGACTATGAACCAACAAAAACAAGCGGCAAAAAGTGGAGAAATTCAACCAAAAGTTGAAGAAATAAAGAAAAAATATGCCTATGATCCTCAAATAATGCAACAAAAAATGCAACAATTATATAAGGAAGAAGGAGTAGGACCTGGACTTTCTTCTTGCTTGGTAATGATTTTCCAACTTTTAATACTTTTATCTTTATATAGGGTAATTCAAAATCCGGATAAATTTGTTTTTGCTGGTAAAATGCATGCAATTAGAGATGATTTTTTGTGGGTACCAACCCTTTCTAAGGCAGATCCTTTATTTTATGGTTTGCCACTTTTAACAAGTATAAGCCAATTAGGTGTTCAAATATTTACAATGAAAACTTCACCTCAAGGTCAAGTTCAAAATACTCCAGGTATGGGTTCTATGAATAATATGCTCTTGGCTATGCCAGTTGTTTATTATTTTGTTTTTAGAAATCTTCCTGCAGGTTTGCCATTATATTGGACAACAAGTTCACTTGCAAGACTTATAATTCTTGGAGGACAATATTTGATTGGCCTAAGAAAAAGAGATAAAGAGGAAGAAGATGAAAAGATCAATAGTAAAAACAGCCAAAACTAAAGATGAAGCTATTAATTTAGCTTTAAAAGAAATTAATAAAAATATTGATGAAGTTGATGTTGAAGTAATAGAAGAAGAATCAAGTGGGTTTTTAGGCTTAATTGGTCAAAAAAATGCAGTTGTAAGAATTTCTTATGAAGAAGATATAAAAGAAGGCATTGATTCTTTGATGAAAGAAATTGAAGAAGACAGCAAAAAAGAGCTTGAAGAAGAATTTGATCTTGAAGAATTATCAGAAAAAATTGAAGAAGAAAATTCTTTTGAAACTAACGATCAAGAATATAAAAATTCAACAGAAGATTTAGATATAGAAGAAATAAATGAATCTTTTGACCAAAATATTAATGAAGAAGTATTAGATGAAACAGAAGATGATGGTCAAAAAGAAGATGAAGTTAGCCTATACTATAAGGCCAAAGATTTGTTGGAAGAAATTCTAAACGAAATGCACTTTGAAGATATAAAAGTTATTGGAAATCTTGAAGATAATATTATTAAGCTTGATGCAAAAATCGATCCAAAAGATACCGGTATTGTTATAGGTAAAAATGGTAGGACTCTTGATGCGATTGAAACCGTAATAAGAAAAATTATCAAAGCTAGATCTAATAAGGTTAAGCTTAATATTGACATAAATAACTACAAAAAAAGACGCGATGAAAAAATCATAATGCTAGCTGATAAGGCTTGTAAAAAAGTTTTAAAAACTAGAAAAAGTTGGAATTTAAAATATATGAATTCATATGAAAGAAGACTTGCTCACGAGCAAATTTCAAAATATGATAAGCTTGATTCTCACTCAGAAGGAGTTGAGCCAAAAAGATTCGTTGTAGTTGATTATAAATTAGATTAATCGAAAGGATGTTTCACGTGAAACATCTTTTTTTATTGGTAAAATTAATGTATAATATGGAAAGAATGTTTATGTCAAAGGTAAGCAGTCATTTTAGAAAGGATGAATTATGAGTGAATCTACAATAGCAGCAATTTCTACACCACAAGGAAGCGGTGGTATATCTATAGTTCGTATGAGTGGCGATAAATCTTTTGACATTATTAAAAAGATTTTTAAGCCAATAAATAACAGGCCTTTAGATAAAGAAAAAGACAATAGAATGATGAGATACGGCCATATAGAAAAAGATGGGCGTATTTTTGATGAGGTTATGGTTAATTTTATGAAAGGACCAAATACCTATACTAGAGAAGATATTTGTGAGATAAATTGCCACGGATCTATGATTTCAGTAAGGGATATTTTAAATTTGCTTTTGGATTTAGGATGCGAGCTTGCAGATAGGGGAGAATTTACCAAAAGAGCTTTTCTTAATGGAAGAATAGACTTATCCCAAGCTGAGGCAGTTCTTGATATTATTAATTCAACAAATGAGCTTTCTCAAGAACAAGGATTAAAACAATTATCAGGATTATTGAGAGAAAAAATTGAAGAAATAAGAAAAATTGAGCTTGAAGCCCTATCAAGAATAGAATATTCTATAAATTTCACAGAAGATGGTGAAGACTTGCCTTTAGATGATATTGTTGAATATATGGATAGGGCCTATGATGAAATTAAAAAACTCTTATCAACAGCAAACAAGGGAAAACTTGTAAAAGATGGGATTGAAACAACAATAATAGGAAAGCCAAATGTTGGAAAATCTTCTCTGTTAAATGTTTTATTAAATGAAAATAGGGCAATTGTTACAGATATTCCTGGAACAACTAGAGATTCTATAACTGAATATATAAATCTTGGAAATTTAACCTTAAAAATTAATGATACGGCAGGAATTAGGGAAACTCACGATGAGGTTGAAAAAATTGGAGTTCAAAGGTCAAAAGACTTGGCAAAAGATTCTGATCTTATAATTGCAATTTTTGACAAATCAAGAAAGCTTGACGATGAAGATAAGATAATCTTGGATTTATTAAAGGGGAAAAATGCCATAATAATTTTAAATAAGACAGATTTAGATGGAAAAATTTCAAAAGATGATTTTGATAAGTCTTTCAAAATTATAGAAACATCAATGATTTCAAGAGATGGAATCGACAAATTGGAAGGGGCAATTTTTGAAATTTTTGATTCAAAAGAATTAAACAAGGAATCTTTGATGATTACAAATCTTAGGCATGAAAGATTATTAAACTCTTCAATGAAAAATTTGAAATCATCATTAGATGATATAAAAGCATATGTTCCAATTGATTGTGTAGAAGTTGACTTGAGATTTTCCTATGATGATTTGGGATTAATAATAGGAGAAACTGTTTCTGATGAGATAATGGATAAAGTATTTAGGGAGTTTTGTGTTGGAAAATAATAAGTTAGAAAATAAGAAATATATTGATGAATCCTACGATGTAGTTGTTGTCGGTGCAGGTCATGCAGGTTGTGAAGCAGGACTTGCAACAGCTAGGCTTGGTTTTAAAACTTTAGTTCTTACAACAAGTATGGAATCAGTGGCAGATATGCCATGTAATCCAAATATTGGAGGAACTGGAAAGGGCCATATAGTAAGAGAAATTGACGCTTTGGGTGGAGAAATGGCAATAAATATTGACAAAACCTTTATCCAATCAAGAATGTTAAATACTTCAAAGGGGCCTGCAGTTCATTCACTTAGGGTCCAAGCTGATAAGATAAAATATCACCAAGAGATGAAAAAAACTCTTGAAAACCAAGAAAATCTTGATTTGTTTGAACAAGAAGTAGATAAAATTAATATTGAAGATGGAAAAATAAAAAGTGTCGAAACAATTCAAGGGGCAATTTTTCCAACAAAAGCTTGTATAATTTGTACAGGAACCTATTTAAATGGAAAAATTTTGATGGGAGATTTTCAAAAAACTTCAGGTCCTCATGGACTTTCAGCAGCAACCCATCTTTCAGATAGCCTAGAGGAATTAGGTTTTTCCTTAAGACGTTTTAAAACTGGAACTCCAGCAAGAGTTGACAAGAAAAGCCTAGATTTATCAAAAACTGAAATCCAAAAAGGTGATGACAATATAGTAGCTTTTTCATTTTTAAATGAAGAAAAAGATTTTTCAGATAAAAAACAAGAAGCTTGCTACTTAACATATACAACAGAAAAAACTAAAGAAATAATCATGGAAAATTTGGAAAGATCTCCTATGTATGGTGGACTCGTAAAAGGAATTGGACCAAGATATTGCCCATCAATAGAAGATAAAATGGTAAGATTTCCAGATAGGGACATCCACCAAGTTTTTATAGAACCAGAAAGCTTGTCAACAGATGAGATGTATGTTCAAGGAGTTTCATCAACCCTGCCACAAGAAGTTCAAAAAGAATTTTATAAAACCATAGAAGGTTTAGAAAATTGTAAAATCATTAGACCTGCATATGGAATTGAATATGATTGTTTGGATTCTACAAATTTAAAAAGAAGCTTAGAGTCAAAAGAAATTGAAAATCTATTTTTTGCAGGTCAAATAAATGGATCAAGTGGCTATGAAGAGGCAGCAGGACAAGGACTTATTGCAGGAATTAATGCAGCTTTGAAGTTAAGAGGAGAAAAACCTCTTATCTTAGATAGGTCAGATGCATACATTGGAGTTTTGATTGATGATTTGGTTACCAAGGGAACAAATGAACCTTACAGAATGATGACTTCAAGATGTGAATATAGACTTACCATGAGACAAGATAATGCTGATTTTAGACTAACTGAAAAGGGTCATGAAATTGGTCTTGTAACAGATGAACGTTATGAAAAAATGCTAAGAAAAAGAGAAAATATTGACAAAGAGATAGATAGGCTAAAAAATATAATGATTAGTCCAAACAAGGAAAACAATGAAATTTTGGAAAAAATTGGATCTAGTCCACTAAAAACTGGATACACCTTATTTGATTTAATAAAAAGACCAGAACTTACTTATAAAAAACTTGAAATTTTGGATCCAGATAGGCCATCTCTTCCAAAATTCCAACAAATTCAAGTCCAAACTGAAATAAAATACCAAGGCTATATTAAAAAACAAATGGCAGATATAGGAAAATTCAAAAAACTTGAAAATAAAAAATTAGACCATGATTTAGATTACAGCAAAATAAAGGGACTTAAAAAAGAATCAGCAGAAAAATTAAACAAAATAAAACCAGATTCAATAGGTCAAGCCTCAAGAATTTCTGGTGTATCTCCTGCTGATATAAATGTTTTGCTAATTAGGCTAAAAGCAGGTGAATTGAATGGATAAATTTATCAAATATCAAGAAATGTTGATTGAAACAAACAAAAAATTTAATCTAACAAGCATTGATGATCCAGATCAAATAAAAATAAAACATTTCGAGGATTCTCTTACCATAAAAAATTATATTAATAAGGGAATGAAAGTTTTAGATATTGGCTCCGGTGCTGGTTTTCCTGGAATTCCTTTAAGAATAGAAAAAGAATTTGACTTAACTTTGATTGATTCAGTAAATAAAAAAGTAAACTTTATGAATGAAGTTATAGAAGAGCTGGGTCTAGATAATACAAGGGCAATTCACGTAAGAGCAGAAGATTATGCAAAAGAACACAGGGAAGAATTCGATTTAGTAATTTCAAGAGCTGTTGCCAATCTATCAACACTATTGGAGTACTCCCTACCATTTTTAAAAGTTGGTGGGATTTTTATAGCTATGAAGGGTCCAAAAGCAGAAGAAGAATATAAAGATGCTCAAAACGCTTTAAAAATTTTGGGTGGAGAGCTTATTAATATAGATACCATCGACTTACATGGAAATACTAGAAAAAATATTTTGATAAAAAAGGTAAGGTCAACAAAAAAGAAATATCCTAGAGGAAAAAATCAAGCGAAAAAAAATCCATTATAATAAAAAGAAAAAATGTTTCACGTGAAACATTTTTTTATTGATTTATGTTATACTATTATAAGAAAAGAGGTTTTATGAAAGCACAAATTTTTTCAGTTGGTACGGAAATATTATTAGGGAATATTACCGACACCAATTCGCAATTTATAGCAAGAAAACTTACAGAATTTGGTATAGACGTATATAAAATGGCAACTGTTGGAGATAATTTCGAAAGACTATATAAGGCTTTGAAAGATGCTTTGGGAAAAGTTGATTATATTTTTGTAACAGGAGGTCTTGGACCTACTGAAGATGATATTAGCAAGGAAGTTGCTATAAAAGTATTAGGAAAAGAAAAACAAGTAGTAGTTGATGAAAGATCTAAAAAAAGGCTTGAAGATTATTTTTATAAAAAGAAAAAAGCCATGAATGTAAATTTAAAGCAAGCAAAATTTCCAAAAGATGCAATAATTTTAGATAATGATCGAGGTACTGCTCCAGGATGTATAATGGGAGAGGAAACAAAAATCATTTTACTTCCAGGTCCTCCAAGAGAAATGGAATATATGTTTGTAAATAAGCTTGAAGGTCATTTGAAAAAAGATGCTATTATAAAATCTAAAAATTTAAGGATTGGACTTTTGGGTGAGTGGGATATGGCAAATAGGATTGATTTGTCATCGGCTAATCCAACTATTTCTCCTTATTTTGATAATGAAGGTGGATTTTTAAGAATTACTGCCAAGGCCAAAAGCGATAAAGAAGCTCAAAAACTATTAGATGAAAAAGAAGAAGAAGTCAAAAAAGTCTTTAAAAATCTCTTGATATCTGATGATGGACTTAAAAAAGAAGAAACTTTGATAAATTTACTTAGAAAAAGAGACGAAAAAGTTTCAACAACAGAATCTGTTACGGGAGGGCTAATTGCTTCATCAATAATTGATATTAACGGAGCAAGTGATGTAATAGAAGAATCCTATATAACTTATTCCGATAGGATTAAGGAGAAAATTTTAAATGTTTCACGTGAAACACTTAACAAATATAGTGCTGTTAGTTTTGAGTGTGCAGATGAGATGGTTGAAGGCTTGTATGAAAAAACAAATTCAGATTTATGCATAGCTACAACAGGATATGCACATAAGGGACTTGTTTTTTTGGCTATAAAATATAAAGATCAAAAAATAATTAAGAAATTCCATTTTGCAAAAGACAGAAATAAGGCAAGGCTATTTACAAAAAACAGGGCCTTGGACCTTGCTATTTTAATGATGAGAGGTGACTATGAAGACAATATCGATTTTTAATCAAAAAGGTGGAGTGGGAAAGACTACAAGTGTTGTAAATCTTTCTGTAGCCCTAGAAAAATTAGGAAAAAAAGTTTTGGTTATAGATTTTGATCCTCAAGCAAACACAACTACTGGTCTTGGTTTTGATAAAAGTAATCAAGAAAAATCAGTATATAAGATGTTTTATGATGAGGATGGTAATTATAAGGATTACATAGTAAAAAGTGAAGATGGACCATATTTAATTCCTAGTGAAAATTCCCTATCAGGACTTGAAGTTGAACTTGTTAGCCTTGATCAAGAAGAAAGACTTAAAATGCTTGATCAAATTATTAAAGAAATAAAAGAAGATTTCGATTTAATTTTAATTGATTGCCCACCATCATTGGGTCTTTTATCATTAAATGCCCTTGTAGCGAGCGATTCTATAATAATTCCTATTCAAACTGAATACTATGCCCTCGAAGGGGTAAGTGAATTGTTAAAAACCTACGATACTATCAAAAATTCTATAAAAGAAGATTTGGAAATTGAAGGAGTTTTGCTTTGTATGTTTGATAAAAATACAAATCTATCATACGAAGTTGTGGAAGAAGTTAAAAGATTTTTCAAAGAAAAAGTCTTTAGGACTATGATTCCAAGAAATATAAAACTTGCTGAAGCTCCTTCATTTGGAAAATCTGTAATCCTTTATGATGAAAAATCAAAAGGAGCAAGGGCTTATATGGCTTTGGCTAAAGAAATTATAGAAAATATTTTTGGGAAAAATAATTTAGAAAAAGACTCAAATGATTGTAAAACAGAAGATAAAAAAGAGCATAAAAAAGCAATTAAAAATTTAGATAAAAATAAAGAAAATAACAAAGAAAATTCTGACCAATCTAATGATGAAAATTTAAGTGATGAGAATAAATTAGATGAAGGTAAAGAGATAATTGATAAAAAAAATGAAAATTTTGAAGATGGGATAGTAAAGAAAAATAAATTTTCTTTTGACCAAAATAAGCTGATAAACAATGAAAAGAGGGATTAACTATGACAAACAAATCTTTGGGCAGGGGACTTGGATCTCTTATTCCAGAAAATAATAAAAAAAATAAGGCCATAGTTAGAATTCCTATGGAAAAAATTTATCCTAGAGATGACCAACCAAGAAAGAAATTTGATGACAAATCCCTTGAGGGTTTAAGCCAATCTATTGAAAAATATGGTTTGTTAAATCCTATAGTTCTTAGAAAAAATGGAATAAGATATGAAATAATTGCTGGTGAACGTAGGTTTAGGGCAAGCAAATTATTGGGACTTAAAGAAATTGAAGCTATAATAAAAAATGTTGATAATAAGGATATTGATATTTTATCGATAGTAGAAAATGTTCAAAGAGAAGATTTATCAGGTCTTGAAGAAGCTAATGCCTACAATGAACTTTCAAAAAATTATGGAATGACTCAAGATGAGATAGCAAAAACTGTAGGAAAGTCTAGGTCTTATATAGGAAATACTCTAAGGCTTTTAAAACTTGATGAAAATTCAAAAAAAGAACTTGAAGAAGGGAATATCTCACCTTCCCAAGCAAGAACTCTTCTTTCTATAAAAGATGAAGATGAAAGAAAAAAAAGTCTTAATGATTTCAAAAATAGGAAAACCAACATAAGAAAAGTTGAAAAAATTTCTAAAAATAAAAAAACAAAAACTGACAATGAAGATAAGTTAGATAGGATTTTATTTGAAGATTTTGAGGAAAAATTTATTGAACTTTTAAATTCAAAAGTTGAAATCAAAAAGAATAAGGGTAATTATAAGGTTACTATAGATTGCGTTTCTATTGATGATATAGAAAATTTGTATTGGAGAATAAAAAATGGAAAAGAATAAAATGGTAGATTTTTCTGTAGATGAGCTTATTGATAACACCAGAAAAAAAACAGCAAATCCTGGAGGAGGAGCGGTAACAAGTCTTGTAGGAAATCTAGGTTTAAATTTGATTTTAATGATGGCAAAAAAAGATTATGGTGATGAAAGATTAAATAAAAAATCACAAAAACTTGAGAAAAAATTTAAAAAATATGCTGAAGAATTAAAAGATTTGATGCAAGAAGATATTGATAAGGTAAATGTTTTGATTAAGGCCTATAAAGATAATCAGATTAATGATTATGACAAGTATATAGTTGATGCCAATAAGGCTCCAAAAAGAACGATTGAGCTTATGATTATTGTTTTGCAAGATTGTGATTTTATTTTAAAACATGGTAATATTGCTGCAATCAGCGATGGAGAAATAGGTCTTAGGCTTGTAAAAGAAGCTATCCATTCTTCCTTTATTAATCTTATTATGAATGAAGAAAATATTAGTGATCCAAATCATAAAAAAACAAATTACAAATCTATTATAAATTTCTGTGATAAATTGTATAAGGATAATATGAAAATCATCAAGGAGAGGGAAAAGAAATGGGACAAATAATAGCTATAGTAGTCTTGTTTATTTTGGTTATATTAGAATATTCTATGATTAAGGCCAATAATAACAAATTAAAAAGACAAAAAAGAAGATATGACCACCTACTTAGGGGTAAAGATCCCGATATAAATCTAGAAGAATTAATTTTACAATTAAATGATCAAATTGAACAATCAAACAGAGAAATTAAATCTCTTGACCAAAGGTCTTCCGATACAAAAAACTCTACAATGGGAGCTGTTAGCAAGATGGCAGTTGTTCATTATGATGCCTTTGACAGCCAAAGAGGAAGGAATTCATTTTCTCTTACTCTTTTAGATTCTTACCATAATGGAATAATTTTGACAAATCTTTATTCTCAAGATGGTTCAAACACTTACCTTAAAGAAATAACAAATGGTGAAAGTGAAATTGAACTTTCTGATAGAGAAAAAGAATGTTTAAAAAAAGCAAAATTATAGAAGATAAATTAATTAATTAGGGTATAATATATATGCTAATATCGATTTATGATTAGGAGGTAATTATGGCACACGATGGAGTTATGGAGCTTGCTACTGAAAATATTAGGGGTAAAAACCGCAGAATAGTATTTCCAGAAGGCAATGACTCAAGAGTCCTAAGAGCAGCTATTAGACATCAAAATGATGGACTTATAGTTCCAATACTTTTGGGAGATAGGGAAGAAATTCAAAAAGTAGCAGACGATGAAGGGGTTAAATTAGGTGATATTGAAATCATAAACCCAAGAGAAAGTGAATTACTTGATGAATTAGTTGATAAATACGTTGAAATCAGGAAAGGTAAAAACACCAGAGAAGATGGTGAATATATACTAAAGAAAGACAATAACTACTTTGGTACAATGTTAGTTCAAACTGGCAAAGCAGACGGAATGGTTTCAGGAGCATCAAATCCTACTGGAGATACAGTAAGACCAGCCCTACAACTTATTAAAACAAGAAAAGGTGTAAATAGGGTTTCTGGAGTTATGATTATGCTAGGACCTAACGGAGAAAAATTATTATTTGCAGATACAGCAATAAATATTACTCTTCAATCAAATGAACTTGCAGAAGTGGCAGTAGAAGCAGCAAAAACAGCTGAAGAATTTGGAATTGATCCAATAGTTGCTATGCTATCATTCTCAACAAAAGGATCAGCAAAACATGAACTTGCAAGAAAAGTAGAAGAAGCTACAAAGCTTGCAAAAGAAATGGATCCAGATCTTAAAGTTGACGGAGAAATGCAATTTGATGCAGCAATTTCACCACAAGTTGCAAGAAAGAAAATTCCTAATTCAGATGTAGCAGGAAGAGCAAAAGTATTTATATTCCCAGACCTACAAGCTGCAAATATCGGATATAAAATTGGACAAAGACTTGGAAACTATGAAGCTTTAGGTCCAATACTTCAAGGATTAAACAAACCAGTTAATGACCTATCAAGAGGATGTAACGAAGAAGACGTATATAAACTTACAATTTTAACTGCTAACCAAGTTAGAGATTAATAAAAAATAAGCAAAAGAGACAGTCATAAGATTGGCTCTTTTGTTATACCAAAAATTTAGTTATCAAATATACAAATATTAAAAAACAAGAAAAGAGGTGGTAAATATATTTAAAGAAGAAATAAAGCAAAATTCAAAGGCAGTTCTACCTATAGCTGTTTTGGTTTTAATTTTAAATTTATTTAGACCAGTTGACAATAAATTAATTATAAAATTTTTATTTGGTTGTGCCGGGGTTATACTTGGTCTATCCATATTTTTAATGGGAGTAGACCTTTCAATATCAAAAATTGGATCTTATATGGGTGATTTTATAGCAAAATCTGAAAATATAATTAAGGTTGTACTTTTTGGAATTTTTATAGGATTTATAATTTCTATAGCAGAACCAGATCTTTTGATATTGGCAAATCAAGTAACCAGTGTTCTTGGAATAAAATCTTTTCTGATTGTAGCTATTATTTCAATTGGGGTAGGTATTATGATTGCCATTGGACTTTATAGGATTTTTAAGGAAATAAAATTGTCGACTCTAATGATAATAGTTTATGGAATTATCTTTATTCTTATGTTCATTTCAAACGATTTGGGCCATGCTATAGCTTTTGATGCGTCGGGAGCAACAACAGGAGCTATGACAACTCCATTTATTATTGCCCTAGGTCTTGGAGTAAGTAAATTAAAGGGAGAGAGCAAGGGAGAAGAAAACTCCTTTGGTCTTGTTGGAATAGCATCTGCAGGACCAATCCTTGCAGGCCTTATAATGTCTATGTCAATTGACTCTACAAATGTTTTTCTAGAAGAAGCAGCCCACCAATCTGCTTTGATTTCTGGATTAAAATCTTCAACTTTTGCAATTTTACCCATAAGTTTGGTATTTTTTGTTATGGATAAGTTAGTTTTTAAAATCAAAAACAAAAAGACTTTAAATTTAGGTCTACTTTACACTTATTTAGGTTTAATTTTGTTTTTAACAAGTGTTGAAGGTGGATTTATGGAACTTGCAAGAGTTATGGGAGAAAACTATTCTGACTTTAAATTTGTTCCATTAATTGGATTTATTTTGGGACTTTTGGTTGTTTTGGCAGAACCTGCAGTTTTTGTTTTGTCTGAACAAGTCGAAGAGGTTACAGGGGGATCAATCCATAAGTCATCAATAATGAAGGCCCTATCAATTGGTGTTGCCTTTGCTGTAATGCTTGCTATGTTTAGGATAAAGATAGATGGGTTTAAATTGTGGATGATAATAGGACCTGGATTTTTACTTGCCCTAATTTTATCAAGAAATGTACCTCAACTTTTTGTAGGAATTGCCTTTGACTCTGGAGGAGTTGCATCAGGACCAATGACAGCTACCTTTATTTTAGGATTTTGCCAGGGAGTTGCTGGAAATGTTTCAGATGGATTTGGAGTTATAGCCTTTGTTGCTCTAATGCCAGTAATTACTATAATGATAATGGGTTCTTTTTATAAGGAGGCTATTGAAGGATAATGAAATATTTAAGAATAATAACACCAAGATCTAAGGGATCAAAAATCATGAAGCAATTGAGTGAAAATGGTGCTAAGTCTATAAATTGTCTTTTGGCAGAAGGTTCAGCCAATGATCACATACTAGAAGTTTTGGGTATTGATAAGGAAAAAAAGGAAATAGTTTCAGCCCTTGTTAATGATAGTTTGGTAGATGATTTGTTGGATAATTTGAAAGATAAATTTGACAAGGAAAACACGTCAATAATGTTTACAACACCAGTAGATTATAAAGGAGAAGTTAATATGGAATATGAGGCTTTGTATGTCATAGTTGATAAGGCTAATGCGGACAAGGTAATAGAAATTTCCCAAAAACAAGGGGCAAAAGGAGCAACTGTTGTTCATGGAAGAGGATCTGGAATTCAAAAAAAATCAGTGTTTTTGAATATGACTATTGAGCCTGAAAAAGATATTGTCCTCATGCTTATAAAAAAAGAAATATCTGAAAAGATAAAATCAGCAATTTATGAGGCAATGAATTTGGATGAAAATTCAAAGGGAATCATGTTTTCTCTCCCAGTTTCAGACGTTCGTGGACTTGTTGACCAAATTTAAGACGGTATAATTATTAACATATAAATGGAGGATATTATGAAAGAAATAAATACAAGTGAGTTTGATACACACGTTTTAGAAAATGACGGCATAGTTTTAGTAGATTTTTCAGCAACTTGGTGTGGACCTTGCAAAATGCAAAAACCAGTTCTTGAAGAGATGGAAAGCGAAGTTGATTTTGATATATATTCAGTTGATGTAGACGAAAGTCCAGAGCTTGCAGGAAGATATAATGTAAATGCAGTTCCATCAATGATGCTTTTTAAAGGTGGAGTTTTAAAAAATACCCTAGTAGGCTTTCAAGCAAAAGAAGTTATACTATCTGAAGTAGAAAAACTTAAATAATGTACTACGATATAATTATAGTTGGATTTGGACCTGCAGGAATTTCTGCAGGTCTTAATGCCAGTATAAGAGGAAAAAAAGTTTTAATAATAGGAAAAAAATCCAAATCTTTGGAAAAAAGTCCATCAATAAAAAATTATTTGGGTTTTAATGATATAAAAGGATCTGATTTATACAATAATTTTATAGATCATATCAAAAATTATCCTGTAGAAATATTAGATAAGAAAATAAAGGCAGTTTATGCTATGGGAGAGTATTTTTCTGTTGATTTGGGAGAGAAAATGCTTACTTCAAAAGCTTGCATAATAGCAGCAGGAGTGGATATGGGAAAATCCGTCGAGGGAGAAGATAAATTTTTTGCCAAGGGAATTTCTTATTGTGCAACTTGTGATGCGAGCCTTTATAAAGGAAAGAAAGTTGTTTTACTTGGAATGAATGATGAGGCAATCGAAGAAGCTAATTTCATTAATAAAATGGCAAGTCAAACTATTTTTGTAAATCCAAGTAAAAAAGATGTAAAACTTGATGATGGTATAGAAATTATAAACAAAAAAGCAGAAAAGTTTACAGGAAATTTAAAGGCAGAAAGTTTAATTTTGGAAGACGGGCAAGAGCTAAAGGCTGATGGTTTTTTTATAATAAAAAACTCATCAAAACCAGAAAGCCTTGTTCCATCAATAGAAATTGAAGATGGTCATATAAAAGTAAATTATGATATGACTACAAATATAAAAGGACTTTTTGCTTGTGGAGATATAACGGGAAGACCGTATCAAATTAACAAGGCAGTTGGTCAAGGACAAATTGCAGGATTAAATGCAGCAAGTTTTATAAGTAAAAACAAATAAGTGTTTCACGTGAAACAAAAAATGTCATACCTTTTGGTGTGGCATTAATTTTTTGAAATTTAAACATTAAGAAATAATTTGAAAAGATAATTTGCAAAGAACATAATTAATACATAATTAAAATTAATTATCAAAAACATTCTTTCTTTTTACTTGAAAATTATCATATTATATGTAGAATAATATCTAAGTAGATTTTTCTATTTAGATTTCAGTCTATAAATTGTAAGGAGGTTTATATGACAAAAAGACACATAGATTTTTTTGAATTTAATAACTCTATTTTTTCTATGATTAGAGAAATATCACATAAGATAGATTTGCTTTTACAAGAGACAGCTCAAGAGTTGGGTGTTACAACCCTTCAACTTAAGATGATTATGACCTTATCAGCAGCCGATGAGTCAGTTTCTATAGGAAATCTTGGGAAGTCAATTGGAGTAAATGGCGGAAATATTTCTAATATTTGTAAAAAATTGGAAAAACAAGGATTTGTTGATAGAAATAGATCAGATGAAGATGAGAGGGTTGTTAATGTAAAATTAACAGAAAAAGGCTTTGATGCGGCTGAAAAAGTAAGCAAATATTTCGACAAGATTAAGCCAGAAGTTGAAGAAAAATCCATTAATTCTAATTTAAAAACTATAATTAATGAACTAGATTCACTTGATAATTTATTAGATGATTATATTGTTAGGAGTGGTTTATAGATGCCATCAATAAAAAAAGGCAAAAGACCTCTGGTCTATTACTGGATTATTGCCATAGTAGCCTTTTTGGTTATACAACAAGTATTACAACCAATTAGGGCAGAAGGAAAACCAAAGGAAATAACTTATTCACAGTTTGTTTCAATGATAGACAATGGACAAGTTAGAGAGGTAACAAAAGACGATTACAATTACACTTTCACAGCTGTAGTTGATGGTGACAAACAAAATTTCATTACAGGTTTGTGGCCAGATACAGATCTTACTGAAAGACTTCTTGAGGCTAGTAAAAAGCATAAAAATCTAACCTTTACCAAAGAAGTAGAAACAAAGATGAGCCCATGGCTTACTTTATTTGTAACAAGTATTTTGCCTTTGTTATTTTTGCTTTTGATTTTTTACATGGCAAATAGGTCCCTATCAAAGACTATGGGAGGCCGTGGAGGCGGAGACTTTATGAATTTTGGCAAGTCAAATGCCAAAATTTATATGGAAAATAAAACTGGAAAAACTTTTGCGGATGTTGCAGGTCAAGAAGAGGCAAAAGATAGTTTAAATGAGGTTGTAGATTTTTTACATGGACCTCAAAAATATAAGGAAATTGGTGCAGTTTTACCAAAGGGAGTTTTACTTGTAGGACCTCCAGGAACTGGTAAAACTTTACTTGCAAAAGCAGTAGCTGGTGAAGCTAATGTTCCATTTTTCTCAATTTCAGGTTCTGAATTTGTAGAAATGTTTGTAGGAATGGGAGCAAGCAAGGTTCGTGATCTTTTCAAACAAGCAAAGGAAAAAGCTCCTTGTATAGTATTTATCGATGAGATAGATGCAATTGGTAAAAAACGTGATGTTTCTGGATATTCTGGAAACGATGAACGTGAACAAACCTTAAACCAATTGTTAAATGAAATGGACGGATTTGATGCGACTGAGGGAGTAGTTTTATTATCTGCAACCAACAGACCAGAAATCCTAGATCCAGCCCTTACAAGACCTGGACGTTTTGATAGAAGAGTTCAAGTAGAACTACCAGACCTAAAGGGTCGTGAGGATATATTAAAAGTTCACGCTAAAAAAATTAAACGTGAAGATGAAATTGATTATGAAGAAATTGCAAAAAGAACGGCAGGAACTTCTGGTGCTGACCTTGCAAATATTGTAAACGAGGGAGCCTTAAGAGCTGTTAGGGAAGGACGTAAAAAATTAACCCAAACAGACCTTGAAGAATCAATTGAAACAGTTATAGCTGGTGCCCAAAAGAAAAATGCAGTTATATCGGATGATCAAAAGAAAATCATTGCTTATCACGAAGTAGGACATGCCCTAGTTGCAGCAATTCAAACACAAAAAACCCCAGTAACAAAAATTACAATTGTACCAAGAACTGGTGGAGCCTTGGGTTATACAATGACTGTCGATAAGGATGAGAAATTTATTATGACTAAACAAGAGCTATTTGATGAAATAGTGACCTTGGCAGGAGGAAGAAGTTCGGAAGAATTAATTTTTAATGCCAAAACTACTGGAGCAAGCAACGATATAGAAAAAGCCACAGCCATAGCAAGAAATATGGTAACAATTTATGGTATGGATGATGACTTTGACTTTATGCAACTTGAACAAATTCAAGGAAGGTATCTTGGAGGTCAAAGATCAATGATAGTTTCAAGCGGAACTGGAGATAAGATTGACCAAAAGGTTGGAAAAATTATCGCTCAAGCTCACATGAGAGCTATAGAAATTCTTAAAGATAATCTTGAAAAACTTCATGAAATTTCAGATTTTCTTTTAAAAGAAGAAACAATAACAGGCGAACAATTTATGGAAATATTAAATAGAAAACCTGTAGAAAATAAAGAAATTTCTAAAGAAGAGCTTTCAAATGAAAATAAATTAGAAGATAAAGCAATCGAAGATGAAACAAAAACATCAGACGAGATAAAAGAAAATTTTAGTGAAAATTCAAATGAAGATTTGAAAGAGGAAGATGCTTTAGAGGAAAATGAAAATAATAATGTCATAGCCCTAGGCTCTGACGAAGATAAAAAAGAAGATTAAAAAAAGCCCTTCGGGGCTATTTTTTTTGAAAATTTTTAAAAAAAAATGGACTTTTACCTCTTTATTTTTGGTAAAAATCCTTATGTAAATAGCCTCAATTAAGAGACTATACAAAAACAATTTCTCTAGTGTTAACGATAATTGTCTTGCTTTTTCATTGTACTCAATTGTTAAAAAAAAGCAAAACTTATTTTTCCCTTGAATCTTTAAATTTAAAATAATATAGTATGAATATAAATATATTTATCAAAGGAGTTAATATGAAAAAAAATAATGGCAAAAGATGGATAGCGGTTGCTATAGCCTTACTTTTGTTTGTAGCATCAACTCTTGTATCAAATAAGAGTGAAAAAATAGAAAATAAACAAGCTGATAAATTGAAAAATGAATATTTGAATCAATTTAATCCATTTTCTGCGACTGCAAATAAAAATGTTTTGGAAGAAGGGGACAAGAAAAATAAAATTGCCGTTCTTTCTTATGAGGGAGCGATTGGAGATGGTGATGTTTATGATTCTTTTATGGAACAACTCGATGATATATATGAGGATGATTCTATAAAAGGAGTTATTATGCAAGTAAATTCTCCAGGTGGAGCTGTTTATAATTCTGAGCAAATTGCAAATAAGATAAAAGAAATTCAAAGCGAGAAAAAAATCCCTGTATTTACAGTTATGAAGACTATGGCAGCAAGCGGTGGATATTATATTTCTGCGCCAACTGATAAAATTTATGCGTCAAACGAAACCTTAACAGGTTCTATTGGTGTAATTATGTCATCAAAATCTTTCCAAGGTTTGTTTGAAAAATATGGGATTAAGGAACAAAATATCACAACAGGAAAGATGAAAGACGCAGGTTCTATTGGAAAAGATATGACAGATGAACAAAAAAAATATTTCCAAGAGCTTATAAATTCTTCTTTTGATAGGTTTATCAAAGTTGTTTCTCAAGGTAGATCTATGAAAGAAGATGAAGTTAAAAAACTTGCTGATGGTAGGGTTTATGATGGAGCTCAAGCAAAAAACAACGGACTTGTAGATAAAATTGGAAATCTTGATAATGCAATTGAAGATATGAAAAAAGATTATAAATTAGATAATCCTGAAGTTTTTGAGTATGAGGGAAGTGATTATCAATTTACAAAATTCTTTTCAAAGGCTCAAAATATTTTGGATAAGAATTCATCATCTGATCTTGCAATTTTAAAAGAATTAATGGAAAAAGATTCTCCACTACCAATGTATTATTATGGGAAATAGGTGAGATTATGGAAAATATGGAAGTAATTGAAAATAACTCTTTGAACAATCAAAAAACAATATCCATACCAAAATTTGCCTATGCTGGATTTTTCCTAAGACTTGTAGCCTTTGCTATAGATTCTATAGTTGCTTATTCCTTTTCAAATATTATTATAAATATTTTTCAAATAAAAACTGATTTAACCTTTATGAATATAGAAATAAATCCTTTGATTGAAACTGGGATTTGTTTATTATATTTTTTCATCCTAACTTATTTGAACAACGGCCAAACTCTTGGAAAGATGGCTATGGGGATTAGGGTTATTTCTTTAAAAGATGAAAAATTGTCATTTTTTGATTGTTTGGTAAGGGAAATTTTTGCAAGATATATTCAAAATTTTATAAAAATTTTGTATTTGATTGTAGGTTTTAGTCCAAACAAGCAATCTTTGGCAGATATGTTGGTTGATACTGTAGTTATAAAAGATGATGTTGTAGATTATCTTTTTGAAAATTAAGAAATATTATATTTATACAAATTCTCAAGCACGAATATCGGACTCCAAAAATTGGTGATTTTTAAATTTGAAATCAATACAATTTTTTCCGTATGATATTCTTAGCATGAGGATTTGTAATTTTGCCGACAATATGAAATATAAAGATATATTTTGATTTTTCAAGATATATCTTTTTTTGTGGAAAATTTTGGATTTATTTTCTTTAAAATATTATTATATTTTCAAAAATTATAAGTGTTTTATACTTTTTAAAATTTCTATATTATGGTATGATTGTTAGGTAGAAATTTTGGAGTAACCACTATATATAGTGGATTAGATATAAAAATAACAATATTTAGGGGTGAATATGGAAGTTAAAAAAAGAGACGGGAAAATTGTTGACTTTGAAAGGGAGAAGATTAATCGTGCAATCTTTAAATCTTTTAGGTCTGTGGATTCACTTATTAGTGATGAAGATTTGGATAAAATTTCTCTTAATATAGAAAACACAATCAAAGAAAGATATCCCAAAGATCATGTAGTTACTGTTGAAGAAATTCAAGACTTGGTTGAGCTTGAGCTTATTGAAAATAATTATTATAAGGAAGTTAAATCCTACATTCTTTATAGGGCCAAGCACAATATGGACAGGAAGGTCCTAACCGATTTTGAATCTTTTATTGATGATGAATATACTCTTTCTATAATCAAAGATATTAATGATGAGTATGACAACCAAAGATATCCAATCGAGTCTTTGTATTTAAAATTTGAATCTTTTACCAAGAAAAACATGACCAAGGAAGCCTTGCTAAATGCCCTTATCAAGGCTGCAAGTGAGCTTACCAGCAAGGAAGCTCCTGATTGGGAATTTATTGCTGCAAGGTTTATGATCCATTTGATTAATTTAAAAATTAGCCTTAGCGAAGAAAAATATGGAATTGTTGATTTTAGGTCAAAAGTTCAATATCTTACTTCAGCAGGTCTTTACGGAAAATATATTTTAGAATCCTATACCAATAAGGACTTGGAAGAGTTGGGAGCATATTTAAAAGAAGAGAGGAATAAACTCTTTACCTATTCAGGTCTTGACTTAGTTGCAAAAAGATATTTGATTAAAACTTTTGAAGGTGAATATATTGAAAGCGTTCAAGAAATGTTTATGGGAATTTCCATGCACCTTGCAATTGGAGAAAAAGACCAAGTTTCTTTTGCCAAAAAATTATATGATATTTTATCCCAATTAAAGGCAACCATGGCAACTCCAACAATGACCAATGCCAGAAAGCCATTTAACCAACTTTCTTCATGTTTTATAGATACAGTTCCTGATACCTTGAAAGGAATCTACCGTTCAATTACAAATTTCGCCCAAGTTTCAAAACACGGTGGAGGAATGGGTCTTTATTTTGGAAAAGTTAGGGCCCAAGGTTCTGATATTAGGGGAATAAAAAACGTTGCTGGTGGAGTTATAAGATGGATAAAACTTGCAAATGATACTGCAGTTGCCGTTGACCAATTAGGAGTTAGACAAGGGGCAGTTGCTTGTTATTTGGATATTTGGCATAAGGATATACCAGAATTTTTATCTCTAAGAACAAATAATGGTGATGACAGGATGAAGGCTCACGATATTTTCCCAGCAGTATGTGTGCCAGATCTTTTCTGGAAAGAATGTAGGGATAATATTGGTGGAGATTGGTATATGTTTGATCCTCACGAAGTTTTGGTAAAATATGGCAAATCAATCGAAGACACCTATGGGGAAGAATTTGAAGAATTTTACCATAAGCTTGTAAATGACAAGGAAATTTCAAAAAGAGTTATTGCAATTAAAGATTTGATTAGACTTTTGATAAAATCATGGACAGAAACAGGAACACCTTTTGTATTTAATAGAGATGCAGTAAACAGGGCAAATCCAAACAAGCACAAGGGAATAATCTATTCATCAAATCTTTGTACAGAAATCGCCCAAAATATGAGCCCATCTGAAACAGTTAGCGAAGAGATTAAAACTGTTGATGGAGAAACTGTAATTGTAAACACAACCAAACCTGGAGATTTTGTAGAATGTAATCTCGCAAGTCTTACACTTGGAAACATTGATGTCAACGACAAAGAAGAATTAGAAGAAGTAGTTTCTACAATAGTAAGGGCTCTTGATAATGTAATAGATTTAAATTATTACCCAACTCCTTATGCAAAAGTAACCAACAAAAAATACAGGGCAATCGGTCTTGGAACAAGTGGTTACCATCATATGTTGGTAAAAAATGATATAAAATGGTCAGAAGAAGAGGCTCATCTTGATTTTGTTGACAAGGTTTATGAAGATATAAATTATTTTGCAATCAAGGCATCAAATGAGATTGCCAAGGAAAAGGGATCATATTCTTGTTTTGAGGGAAGTGATTGGGATAATGGAGATTATTTCAAACAAAGAGGATATGAAAGCGAAAGATGGGAAAAATTAAAAGAAGATGTTCACCAAAATGGACTTAGAAATGGATATTTATTGGCAGTAGCTCCAACAGGATCAACCTCAATAATTTCAGGAACATCTGCAGGAGTTGACCCAATAATGAACAAGTATTTCCTAGAAGAGAAAAAGGGAGCAATAGTACCAAGAGTTGCCCCAGGACTAAATACAAAAACTTTCTGGCTTTACGAAAATGCCTACAATATTGATCAAAATATTTCAATGAGAGCATGCGGAGTAAGGCAAAGACACATCGACCAAGCCCAATCAGTAAATGTTTATATAACAACAGAATACACAATGAGACAAATTTTAAATATATACCTAACAGCATGGGAAGCAGGAGTAAAATCCCTATATTATGTAAGAGGAAAATCTCTTGAAGTAGAAGATTGTGATTCATGTGCGTCATAAATTTATTTTTAAGTAAATATAATTCAAACTTAATTATTAGAACTTAGATAAACCCTCAAGCACGAATATAGGACTTCAAAAATTGTTGATTTCTAAATTTCAAAATCCTAAAATCGCAAACTCGCTTACGCTCAAACAGTGCGATTTTATACGGATTTTTAAATTTGAAATCAAGTCAATTTTTTCCGTATTATATTCTTAGCATGAGGATTTATCACTTTTATAAAAATTTTGAAAGAAGCGAAGCTTCTTACAAATTTAGCCCGCGCAGCGGTCGTTTGCTGGGGGGGTGAAAAAGTGGGGGTTGTTAGGGGGAGGAAAAAGGGGGAGAATTCGAAACTCCCCCATTTCCTCCGCCCTAACTTAACGAAGTATTGTATTAATTTAAATAAAATACTTGGATAAGAAAAATTATGTTTTAATTATTTAAAGTTAAAAATATTAGTTCGATATTGAAAATAGAGTATAAAAATATTGGTTTATAAAAATTATTTTCCATAAGATAATAATTTATAAAATATAAAAAATTAAAAAATCAGTAATTTAGAAAATCCTAAATTACTGATTTTTAAAGCCTGAAATTTCGAATATTTTATTTATACTTATACTTTTAAATTCATCTTCGTATTTATTTTTGATTTTTGATATTGAATTTATTAGGTTTTGATATTCATTTTTTGGCAATACTAACTTTAAAGATAAAATTAAATCGTGTAAATTTTTACCACTAAATTCTTCGTCAAAAAACTTTTCAAAAATAGCAGTTTGACATGATTTATTTAAAGTAAAAGAATACATAACCTCATCATGAGCACAGACGTTTCTAAAAAAATTACATATTTTAATAACTTCTATAAGCTCACTTTTACTTATTTTCTCTTTGGAATTATAATTTTTTTTATATCTTTGCCCAAAATCTTTAGCAATGGTATTTTGAAGAGATTCATCTAGAGAATTATAAAAATGAGAAATATTTCCAAAAGTAAGAAAATTTACCAAAACCCATAGGGGAATATCTTCGTGTTTGTCGAGGTAGTGTCTTATAGGTTTTTTAGCATTTGAATTTCTTGTTTGTTTTCTAATAGCGTTAGACAAAGTAGCAAGGTTATTTAGAACGTAAGATAATTGATATTTAGAATTTGAATAATTTTCAACTTGCAAGTAAGGATATAATCTATATTTATGTAGATTAGAAAAATTATAGGCACAAGATGTTTTTAAAAGTTTTTCAAATCGTAAAAGTGAAGAAAATACAACTTGTTTTAATTCTCTATCCAATTCGTGGAGGGAGTAGATTTCTTCAAGGCTAGCATTATCTTTGAATTTATCATTTTTTATTAAAAAAGGACCCTTGTATCCATTAATCAAATTATAATAATTTATTTGCGAAAGTATGTCCTTAGCTTTACTTTTATCTTTAATTTCTAAATTTCTGGATTTTAAAATATTGATTTGTTCATCGTAGGTTTTAAATGGTTTCATAGTAAATTACCTCATAAAAAAACGCCCCGCCACGTATGGCAAGGGCTTGTTCCTTATCTATATTGTATCAGAAAATTCGCGTATGTCAATAATTAGGCATATAGGATATAATATAAGTAACAAAATATATTATTTTGTAGATTAATATAAATGGGTAAATAAGAACTAGGATTTATTTTAATAAAAGGAGAAAATATGGAAAAAAAATATAAGGAAGAAGTTTCTAAAAGAGGAATTTTTAATGAAGATGGGGATATTGATCTTTCTAAGAGAAGAATTATCAATGGAAATACAACCAATCTTAATGATTTTAACAATGTAAAATATACATGGACAAGCGATTGGTATCGCCAAGCTATGAATAACTTTTGGATTCCTGAAGAAATTAATTTAAACCAAGATATAAAAGATTATAGAAATTTATCCAAGGCTGAAAAAAAGGCTTATGACAGGATTTTGTCATTTTTGACTTATCTTGATTCAATTCAAACTGCAAATTTGCCAAATCTTCAAACCTATATAACAGCAAATGAGATAAATCTTTGCCTTGCTATTCAAACCTACCAAGAGGCAATCCACTCCCAATCTTATTCCTACATACTTGATACAATTTGCTCTCCTGATGAGAGAACTAGAATTTTGTATTTGTGGAAGGAAGATGACCATCTTTTAAAAAGAAATAAATTTATCGGCGACCAATACAATGAATTTATCAAAGATGATAGTGAATTTAATTTGATGAGAGTTTTGATTGCAAATTATATACTTGAAGGAATTTATTTCTATTCAGGCTTTTCATTTTTCTACAATCTTGGAAGAAATGGAAAAATGCCAGGAACTGTACAAGAAATCAGATATATCAACAGGGATGAAAATACCCACTTGTGGCTATTTAGGTCAATGATAAATGATTTGAAAGAAGAAAGACCAGATTTATTTACTGACGAATTAAAAGAATTCTACTTATCACTATTAAAAGAAGGAGTAGAACAAGAAATTGCCTGGGGAAAATATGCTATTGGAGATGAAATCCAAGGATTAAATTCACAAATGATTGAAGATTATATAAAATATTTGGGAAATTTAAGGGCAAAGGGACTTGGTCTTGGAAAAATCTATGAAGGATATGAAGACGAACCTCAATCAATGAAATGGGTAAGCGAATATTCAGATCCAAACCAAGTAAAAACAGACTTCTTTGAAGGAAAAGTTTCGGCTTATTCTAAATCTTCAGTTATTGAGGATGATTTATAAAATATAAATATTAAAGAAAAAAACTGTTGCAAGATTATGAGTAATCATAATTTTGCAACAGTCTTTTTTATTTGGCGCTTAATGAAAATTCTGCAAATTTTTCAAAGTATCCATCACTTTCTTTGCCGGATGTTTCATTTATTTTTGAACGGCTTAGGGTAAAATTAAAATTTCTTCCGTCTTTTATTTCATCTAGGCTTAGGTCTGAGAAATAATTGTTGAAAATAAAAGTTGTTGAATTTTCATCTGCAAATATTTCATCTAGAGAAATTTCATTTCCTCTTTCGTCAACTCCTTTTAATTCATAAACATAGGCTTGATCAAGATTTTTTATTGTTGCTGTAAGGGTCATTGGATTTATTTTCATTAATGAGATTGTGGCGTTTGTTCCTTTTATTTTTAAATTTTCAGCGAAAATTTTGTTGTCTTCGTTTATTGTATTCATTGGTGATTCTATTGAAATTATTTGGCTTTTATTTGCGTCTGCAAAATATAAATCTACGCTCGCTTTATCTTTTTTTGGAAAAGATTTGTCAAAATTTATCATAAGATTTTCTGATGATGTTTTTTTATCTTCTAACAAACCTTCGCTTCCTGATGAGCCAATAGCTTTATAAGTTTTTCCATCAACTACCACCTTATACAAATGTGAATTGTTTTTTGTATTTTCTTTAAAATTTTCTTCATTTCTTAGGGTATTTATAAAGATTTTATTATCTTCAAAGGCTATATTTCCGATTACAAATGAATCTTCTCCAACTGTTACTGCCTTATTAATTTCTGCCATATATTTGTAGGAATCAGGACTTGCACCAAAGGCTTCCATCATTGTTACTTTTATGTCTGTTGTAAATTTTGAAACTTCTGCTTTTACAATTGGAATATTAAGTCCAGCTACTAGGATTAATGCAGCTGCTATCGGCAAAAATTTTTTTGATTTTTTATTTTTTTTGTAGGATTTTGCAGTTTTTATTAATTTTTCTTTTTCAAAGTCGTCTAATTCGATTTTTTCAATTTCAAAATCCATATCATTTATTTTGTCATAGATATTTTTCATAATTTGCTCCTTAAAGTTTTTTTGGCACGGCTTACTTTGTTGTAGAGTCTGTCCTTTGGAATTTTTGTAATTTTTTCTAAATCATCGTAGGAATAGCCTTCTATAAATAATTTTTTGAAAATCTCCCTGTCTTTTTTTGACAACATTTCAAGAATTTTATCGCTTTCATCATAATTTTCTAAATTTTTATCATAAATAAAACCGGAAACATCATCAAGGTCAAGGCAGTCGTGTTTTGCTTCTTTTCTAATTGCGTCAATTGCCTTGTATTTGGCAACTCCTGCACACCAATTTTTAAAAGATGACCTAGTAGGATCATAAGAATTTATATTATCCCAAATTCCAAGGAGAGCATCATTTAAAATTTCGTCTAAAATACTTCTCCTATTTCCTATAGTTTTTACAATAACTCCTTTTAATATAGGTCCATAAAGGTTAATGAATTCAATTAAATATTTTTCATCTTTGTTTTTAATTCCTTTTATTAAATTTTTATCATCCATTATTTCCTCCTTTGCCTATATATTCGTATAAAGTTGAGCAAATCTATCCTTATTTTAAATTATATCTTTAATTTTTTATAAAAAAACCACCTCGATTTTTTCGAGATGGTTTATAGGTTTTAAAATTTTACTCAAACAAAAGATTGATATCAAAATCTTTTTCTATCATTTTATTATCTAACATAAATTTCTTAGTTCTTTCGAATCCTTCTTTGTCTTTATCTGTGATTTTTGTTGAAAAATCATACATTGGGAACATATAATCATAAGCCTTATCGTCTAGGTCTAGTTCTTTTTTTACTATTTCTTTTGTTTGGTCCTTATTTTCTTCCATAAATTTAGAAATTTCAGCTTGAGCATCGTCAAGAGCTTTTATTACATCTGGGTGGTCTTTGGCAAATTTTTCTGAACTTGCTACGCAAATTATTGCATCTATCAAGCCTTCTCCGTTTGTAATTTCATATAGTCCTGCTTCTTTTGCCTTGTAAGCTGCAGGTCCTCCCAAAAGCGCCACGTCCAAATTTCCTGAATCTAGGGCAGCTGCTGCGTCTGGGATTTGCATATTTGAAAATTCTACGTCTTTTTCTGTCATTTCTTCCTTATCTAAATATGCCAAAAGTTCTTGGTGAAGGTTGGTTCCAGCAGGTCCTCCGATTTTTTTGCCTTTTAAATCTTTAGGATTTTTGATTGAATCATCTTTAGAAAAAAGTGAGAAGGCCTTTGGGGCTCTTGAATACATATTTAAAACTTTGATATCTTGTCCGTTTGCCTTGGCAAGAATTGCAGAAGATCCTCCCAAAGCATAAAGAACATCAACATCCCCGCTTGCAAGAGCAGCTGTTTGGTCAGCACCGCTTGTGATTTCCTTATAATTAATTTTTACACCTGGTAGGTGTTTTTTGAAAATTTCCTTATTTTTTTCAATAATTGATGGGACATTTAAGGGTGATGTTACATAAGTTATGTTTAGTTCATCGACAGATAATTTTTCTTCACTTTGGGAAGGTTTGTTTGACATGCCATTTGACATTTCGTTTGAATTTTCTTTATTTTCCTTGTTTGAGCAGGCTGTGATTGCAAAAACAAGGGAAAAAATTGATAAAATTTTTAAAAATTTATTTTTCATTTTATTCTCCTATTATTTTTTTAAATTTATCTCTTAAAATTTCCTTGGAGATTTTTTCATCTTCAAGGTTGAAATCGGAGACTATTTTTCCTTTTTTCATTATTATAAGCCTTTGGCCTAAATTGAGGGCTTCTTCTAGGTCGTGGCTTACAAATAAAAATCCGGAATTTTTAATTTTCATATATGAAAGTAACTCCATTTCTAGTCTTTCCTTGCTAATCTCATCTAAAGATGCAAAGGGTTCATCCAAAAGCATGAAATTATTTGGGAAAATAAGAGCACGCGCAAGGGAAACTCTTGCCTTCATCCCACCAGAAAGTTGGGAAGGATAGGCTTTTTCAAAACCCTCAAGGCCCATTATTTTTATCCGTTTTTGACAAAGTTCTTGATTTGGATTTGAAAACATTATATTTTCCTCGAGATTTAACCAGGGCAAAAGTCTTGGATTTTGAAATACTAGGGAAGTTTTTATGCCATGATTTAAAATTTTCCCAGAATCTATTTCCAAAAGTCCACCAAGAGCTTTGAGAAGGGTTGATTTTCCACAGCCCGATGGGCCTATAAGGACATTTCTTTTTTGAGGATCTAATTTCAAGTTTATCTTATCCAGTGCCTTAATTTTTTTATCTTCAATTTTATAAGTTTTACAAAGATCAATTAGACTTATACCATTCATTTTTAAGATCTCCCTTCAAAAACAAGCTTGCAAATTTTACGAAAATTTTATCGGAGACCATGCCGACAAAACCAATCATAATAATCCCCACAAGAACCTTGTCAGTTCTTGACATTAGCCTTGAAAAATTAATCAAATAACCAAGCCCCTTTGATGCAGCAAGCATTTCCGCAGCAATAATTGACCTATAAGCATAGCCAAGTCCAATTCTTGCACCGACAAAAATATCCAAAAGACTTGAAGGAAGGATGATTTTTCTAAAAATTTCCCCATCCTTGTAAGAAAAAGAACGTGCCATTTCAATCAAATCATAATCTACAAGCATAAATCCCTTTTGAATATTTAAAAATATGGGGAAAAAAGATGCCATAAAAACTATGGTGATTTTACTAACTTCCCCAATCCCAAGCCATAAAATCAAAAGAGGAATAAGGCCAAGGGGTGGAATATTTTTCAAAAAATCCAAAAGATTGGAAAAATATGGGTAGGTTTTGGGTTTCAAATAAAAGAAAAGTGCCAAGAAAAATCCCACAAAAAGGGCCAAAAAATATCCAATAAAAACCCTATATAAACTTGCCAAAAGATTGGTAAAAATTGTCCCGTCAAAAACCATAGTACAAAAAGTTTGGAAAACTTTAAGAGGTCCAGGCAAATAAATGGGCGAAAAAATCTCGATTTTATAGATGATTTCCCAAATAAGTAAAATTATAAAAAATACCAATAGATTTTTCTTTGTCTTAGAAATAAAGTTATTTTTTTTCATAAAAACCCCCTAATATTTTACCAGAAAATGAGAAGGTTTATCAAAAATATTTGAAAAATTGGTGAGATTTAAAAATTAATAGGATAGGTTTGTGCTAAATTAGGAAAAAATATGGAAAATCTCAAGGAGTAAGTTTGTATTTTAATTAGGGTTAAATCCAAGAGATCTCTCGACTATGCTCGAGATGGGTGGTGGATTGCTTTTTATAATGGCTAAAGAAAGAAAAAAATTGTTATAAAAAATTATAAGCATTTAGCAATAAAACCAATCTTATAAACACCCATCTCGACCTTGTGGAGAGATCTCATGAATTATATTTGTATTTTAATTAAGTTATAACCTGGAGATTTCTGGACTAGGCTCGAGATATGTAATGATTTTATTTTTATAATGGCTAAAGAAAGAAAAAATTGTTATAAAAAATTATAAGCCTTTAGCAATAAAACCAATTTTATAAACACCCATCTCGACCTTGCGGAGAGATCTCATGAATTATGTTTGTATTTTAATTAAGTTATAACCTGGAGATTTCTGGACTAGGCTTTAGATGGGTAATGATTTTCTTTTTATAATGGCTAAAGAAAGAAATTAATAAATTACACGAGCTTAATATATTGATTTCAATTAAAAAAGACAGATACTAAATTTACTGTCTTTTTGATTTTATTAAAATTTATCTTAACTTTTTTAAAAACTATCACTCAAATTTCAAAGAATTAAAAATATTTTCATTTAAAAGTTCCGTCTTATTGGTATTTTTTAAGGGACCTGTAAGAATCATATTTACAAAATAATCATCGGTTTCAAAGGCGATTTTTTCGCCTTCTAGAGAGAATTGTTCTGTGTAAATTCTCACTTTTGATTTTAAAAACAGTTTATCATCAACCATTTCTTCCTTTACACTTCCCATCGGACTTATAAAAGCTGGTGGGATTTGTGTGCCTTGGCTTTGGTTGAAAGATTTTTTGAGGTCCATATCGTCATCTTTTTTTATTTTTGAAATCAAAATTTGATTTATGGTTTTTCCGGAAAATTGGTTTTCAAAAACAGTCAAAGACTCGCTGTCTTGGATTTTTTTCATATTTTCTGGAATATTGAAGGAAAAATCATCCATATCAATTTTTTTTGTTGCATAAAGGTCAATTTTTTTATCAAAAGACTTGAAAGATTTTGCCACCATATCGAAATCTTCACTTTCAGGATAGGTCGTTGACAATAAATCTGCCATTATATAAGGAGAAAATTGGGATTTTTCTTTTTCTTCTACAATTTGAAATTCCAAAACATTTGTTGGTGTTGCCATAAAAATGTTGGTATAGGAAAATTTATTGTCTTCTATTATTGAATAAGCGGATTTTTTAGACTCACTTTCAAGAACAATTGGTTTTTGGACCACATTGGCATTTTCAATTCCAGAATTATAAGTTTCCTTGTCAGAAAATTTATAGAGGTCGGTCTTTATTTCATCTTCAGATTTTTCTCCATCTTTGAATAATTTTTTTATATTTATAGATAAGTCATAAAAATCAGATTTTGGAAAATCAACAACATATTGCCCGTCTTTTGAATAAAGCTTGCACTTATCTGGAATTCTTATATTAAAAGCAGACAAATAAATATTTTTATTATAATCTAAATTTCTAAGTTCATCATTTTTGTAAGGCTCATCAGAGCTACTCGTAATATCAGCGGGATAATCTCCAAGCATCCTATCAATAAATAAAGAATTATCTCTTTTAAATCCCTCAATATTGTCGTGCTTATATTCTAGTCTTTTCTTTTTTTCCTTTTCATTTGATGATGAAGAAGAAGAAATACTTTGTTTTTTTAAATTGCTTTGATTTGATTTATTTATACTTTCATTTTTTCCACAAGAAGAAAAAATTAATATAAATAAAAAAATTAAAATTTTTTTCATAAATACTCCAAATTTCTTTTACCCATTGATTATATCATAAATTCTTAAAAATTAAATGAATTAATTTTAAGCTTTAAAAACACAAAAAAGTCTTTAAAAAATTTTCACTTCTTGGTATCATTAAATATAGGAAATTGTTTATTTCCGACAAACTTTAAGAAGGAAATTTAAAGGAGAAAAAATGAATAGAGACTTAGGTATCAACTTATGTAGAGTAACCGAAGCGGCAGCCCTTGCAAGTGCAAAATATTTGGGCAAGGGAAAGAAAAACGATTCTGACAATATTGCAGTAGACCAAATGAGGGCTATGTTTAGTTATTTGGGCATAAACGGAAGAGTTGTAATAGGAGAAGGCGAAATCGACGAAGCTCCTA
Organism: Anaerococcus rubeinfantis; assembly: GCF_001487145.1. Taxonomy (GTDB): domain Bacteria; phylum Bacillota; class Clostridia; order Tissierellales; family Peptoniphilaceae; genus Anaerococcus; species Anaerococcus rubeinfantis. Next base: position 1,699,671 of record NZ_LN913016.1, on the reverse strand, counting down.
TGTTATACATAGGTGAAGAAATTGGAGATATGAGCCAAGATGATGTTGTAGATATAGCTGTAGATCCAATCGACGGAACAGCATCTCTTGCAAATGGAACAAGCAATTCGATTTCAGTTATTGCAGTAGCACCAGAAGGTTGCCTATTAAATGCTCCAGATGTGTATATGAATAAAATTGCCACAGGAAGTAAGGCAAAGGGTGTTATAGACATAAATAAATCTACCAAAGAAAATATAGAAAATGTAGCAAAGGCTTTAAACAAAAAAGTTTCAGATATTACAGTTTCAGTTTTGCATAGGCCAAGACACGAAAAGTTAGTTGAGGAAATAAGAGAAGCTGGAGCAAGAATTTCTATGGTAGAAGACGGCGATGTATTAACAGCCATAGCAACAGAATTATCAGGTGGGAAAATTGACCTTATAATGGGAATAGGCGGAGCTCCAGAAGGAGTAATAGCAGCTGCAGCCTTAAAGTGTTTGGGAGGAGATTTCCAAGGAGTATTTGCCCCATCAGACTCAAAACAAGTAAAAAGATGCCTAAAAATGGGAGTGGATTTTGATAAAGTTTATACTATAGACGATTTGGTAAAAGGCGATGATGTTTTGTTTGCTGCTACAGGAATAACTGATGGCACATTTTTAAAAGGCGTATCCTACACAAAAAATAACATGGCAGAAACCCAATCACTTTTATTAAGACTTCCATCAGGAACAATAAGATATATCGACTCAGTTCACAAACTTGATCAAAAATTAGACCAAAAATAGAGATAAAAAAGAAAGTCCTATAAATATAAAAAGAATAGATTTTAAAATAAATTGAGATTTTTTGGGGATTATATGAGTTTTATTTAAAAAATATAAAGAAATAATCCCCAAAAAAATAGAAAAAATTTTAGATAAGAAAAAACTTCTTACAAAAATATGATTAAAAGCTGTTAGAAAATATGTAAGAATAAATAAGGATAAGTAGAAAACTTGTCTTTTATTTTTTATTTTATTAAAAATTTTATTTGATAAATTAAACATAAAAATTTCCTTTCAGATAACGATAACTATTATCAATTTCATTATATAAAATGAGAAATTTTTGTCAACATAATACATAATTAGAATAAAATTTTAAAATAAAATAAAAAAAATAGCAGGGAAATTTTAAAAAATAACTTATTAAAAATGGAAAATTTTTGAAAAAGAAATTCTAATATTTTAAAATTCCTATAAATATTATTCAAATTGGGTAATATATATTTATATGGTCAATATGCTATAATAATACTGTATATAGTAGGAGGTGAATGATGGCAAGCGATGTAATTAACCAAGTTAAAGATGCAGAAATTGCTGCTGACAAACTTGTAGACGATGCCAAAATGAAAGCCAAGGAAATAATTGAATCGTCAAAAATCGAGGCTAGTAATTCTTACAAAGAAAAAATCGAAAAGGCAAAAAAAGATGCTAACGATTTAATCGAAAATGCAAAGAAAGAAGCAAGCGAGGAAAAGATTCCACTTATTGACAAGGCAAAAGAAGAAAGCAAGGATATTTTAAACCAAGATGGTGGAAAAATTGATGGGCTTTTAGATCTTTTAACAGAAAGGATTGTAAATAATGGCAATAGTTAAAATGGATAAGTTTAATCTTTTCTCTTTTGAAAATAATAGAAATAACCTTCTAGATATTTTACAAAAGTTTAACTATGTTCATTTTAACGATCTTGCGGTCGACGAAAAGGAAGACTACCTAAAAAAGGTATCAAATCAAGAAAATCTTACAAGAATTGACGAAAAAAGGTCAAAACTTGAATACGCAATTAATTCTATAGAGAAATATTTGGATAAGGATGAATTATCTTCAATAGAAAGAAAGGACATGAGTCTTGATTTTCTCTACAAAGAAGGCGAAAATTTCAAGTTTGACGAAATATATCCAAGATTAAAAGAACAAATAGATATAAGGGATAAAAGTCAAGAAAAAATCAAAAATTTAAAGGCTTCAAACGAAGAATTTAAAGTTTTCAAAGATGTGGATTTAGACATAAAATCTATTGAAGATGCTCACAGATTTTACGTAGAAATAGGCTCAATCGCAGATCAGTTTTACAAAGATTTTGACCAAGATTTGGTGAAAAAAGATTTTAAAACTGCTATGGTTTTGGATATATCCAAAAAAGAAAGCCTAAATTATGTAATAGCCTTATCAAATCTTGATGAAGCAAAAGATTTTAAAGAATTTTTGAGAGATCACGGCTTTTCAAAAGCCAATATCAAGACCAAAAAGAAAGTTAGTGAAAAAATAGCTTTAAACCTAGAAGAGATAGAAAATTTAGAAGAAAAGTTAGAAAAAAGTGAAGAAGAAATAAAGGAGATGAAAAAGTACCTCCCAGATTTCTACCTTTACCAAACTTATCTAGAAAATTTAAGAAAAAAAGAAGCAAGTAGTGAATATTTCCTAAAAACAAAAAGAGTAGACCTTATAGAAGGCTACATTCCACACAAGCTAAACGATAAGTTTAGAAAAGACTTGAAGGAAGTTTTGGGAGAAAATTTTGTACTTGATATAAAAACTGCAGATAAAGATGATCCGAATGTTCCAATAATTCTTGATAATAACAAGCTTATAGAACCTTACGAATCAGTCGTAGAAACCTACTCTCTACCAAAATATAATGAAGTTGATCCAACCCTTTTGGTTTCAATTTTCTATACAATATTTACAGGATTTATGCTTGGAGATTTGGGTTATGGATTAATACTTTTTATCGGAACAATTTTACTTAGAAAATACAAAGATTTACCAGAGTCAACTGACAAAATGGTAAGACTTTTTACAAGAGTTGGACTTTCAGGATGTGTATTTGGATTAATATTTGGTTCGTTTTTTGGAGGAATAATTCCCCTACCAGGACTAATTGATACACAAAAAGATTTCAACACCCTAATGGTTATCTCACTTATAATCGGTGGTATTTCATTATTTACAGCTCTTGGCGTAAAAGGATATATGCTAATTCGTGATGGAGATCCACTCGGAGCCTTGTTCGATGTTATGTTATGGTACATGGCAGTAGGAGGAGCAATAGCCCTTTACTTACTTGATGGTTCAGGTAAAAATATAGCCAAAATAATAATGATAATAGGTATGATAGGCATAGTCCTTACAGGAGGACGTGAAAACAAATCAATAGGAGGAAAGGCCGCAGGAGGTTTATATTCTCTATATGGAATGAGTTCTTGGATTGGAGATTTCGTATCATTTCTAAGACTTATGGCTCTTGTTCTTTCAGGAGGATTTGTAGCTTATTCAGTAAACTTGATTGTAGGAATGTTATGGCCTGCAGGAATTTTAGGCAAGATAGGAGCTATCATAGTTTTTGTAGTATTCCAATTATTTAACCTATTCCTATCAACCCTATCAGCATACGTTCACTCATTAAGACTTGTTTATGTAGAAATGTTTAACAAGTTCTATGAAGGTGGCGGAAAGAAATTTAGACAAATGATAGAAAACAGTAAATTTATAAATATAATCACAGGAGGATACAATGGTTGATTTTTTAGTTGAAAACGGTGGAAACATAATGGGAGCAGTAGCTGTTGCTATAGCAGTATTCCTATCAGGAATGGGATCTGCAAAAGGAACAGGAATGACAGGAGAAGCAGCTGCAGGATTAACTGTAGAAGAGCCACAAAAATTTGGTAAAGCACTTGTACTACAACTTTTACCAGGTACACAAGGACTTTACGGCTTTGTAATTGGATTTATGATTTTAGGAAAATTAGGCGGAGGCCTTAACTTCCAACAAGGACTTTATTATATATTTGCAGCACTTCCAATTGGAGTAGTTGGATATTTCTCAGCAGTAGCCCAAGCAAAAGTAGCCGTATCAGGTATGAATATACTTGCAAAAAACGAAGATAATTTCGTTCAAGGTATAGTTTACGCAGTAATGGTTGAGTTATATGCAATCTTAGGATTTGTAATTTCCCTACTTCTAGTAAACAATATATAAGGCTTTATTATGAACAATCTTGATTTATTATTAGATGGAATAAAAGAAGACGGCAAAAAAGAAGCCGATCACATCCTATCTAATGGTCAAAAAAGAAAAGAAGAAATAATAAAAGAATCAGAAGAAAAAGCCCAAAGACAAGTCTCACAAATTATAGAAAACGCCCAAAAAGAAGCGAAAAGAATAAAAGAAAATTCAAAAGTAACTGCAAATAGAGAGGCGAGAGATATAAAAATTAGAGCAAAAAACCAAGTTGTAGAAGAAGTTTTAGAAAAACTAATTGAAAAATTAGAAAAATTAGGACCAAATTCCTATAAAACTTTTGTCCTAAATAGATTAAAAGATTCAGGAATAGAAAAAGGCGAAATTCTTTTACAAAAAGACATGAAATTTCATTTCAAAGAAGAAGATTTTCATGGATTAAAAATATCAAATGAAAGCGTAGATGGAGGATTTGTAGTAAAGGATGGAAAAATTCTTTACGACAATACCTTTAAATCTTTGGTAAATTTTGAAAAAGATTCTTTAGAAAAAATAATAGTTGATGAAATATTTAAGTGAGGTGATTTAGATGGATAGAGAAAAATTTATCCGCCCATCAATTACTACAAGAGTATATGAAAAAAATCTCCTTACTTCAGAAAATTTAAAAAGGCTAATAGATACAGACAATCTTGAAGAGGCTATATCAAGCTTAAATGACACAAAATATGGAGAATATTTACAAAAATTAGATAGGCCGGAAGACTACGAAAAAGTCCTATCCCAAGTTCTTTTACAGTCATACAAGGACATGATAAAAATAAGTCCAGATGAAAATTTGGTAAAATACTTGGAAGAAAAATATAATTTCCATAATTTGAAAGTTTTGTTAAAAGAGCTAATTCAAGACGAAGATTACAAATCAATCTACATTGACATAGGAAAAATTGACCTTGTAAAATTAAAAAGAAATCTAAAAGAAGATTTACTTGATGATAACAAGTACTTATCCTATGCCAAAAAAGCCATAGACCTTTACGAGGAAAATAAGGATCCCCAAGATATAGACCTATCTTTGGACAAAGATTTTTATGAAAAACTTCTAGAAGATGCAAAAAATCTAGACTATGAAAGTTTAATAAATTTCACCAAAGAAAGAATTGACCTTACAAACTTAAAAGCACTTTTAAGAATAAAAGGCCAAGATCAAAGTATCGATTTATTGGAAAAAGCCCTAATAGATGGTGGAAACATTGAAAAAAATCTCTTTAGAGATTCATTAAATGCAGAAAAATCATCATACACAAACCTATTTTTCAAAGAAAAAATTTACCCACAAGTAAAAGATGCTTTGGAAGAAAATGATTTGTATAAGGCTATGCAAAAAATCGAAAAAATAATTGATAACCACTTGATGGACTTTGCAAAAGAAAGCAAAAAAGTAAGCTATGGTCCAGAGGTTATTATGGGATATCTTATAAGTCGTGAAATGGAAATTAAAAATTTAAGAATTATCCTAACAGCCAAACTAAATTCACTTTCTCGTGAATTTATGGAAGAAAGGTTGCGTGATCTATATGTATAGGGTAGCCGTAATAGGAGATAAAGATTCAGTCCTAATGTTTAAAGCGTTGGGAGTTGATGTATATACAGCAGTAGATGGAGAAGATGCAAAAAAACTTGTAAAAAAACTTGCCCAAGAAAATTTTGGCATAATATTTATTACAGAAGATTTTGCAGCAAAAATCCAAGATACTATAGACAAATACAGAGAAGAAATGACTCCAGCAATTATACTTATACCATCCAACAAGGAAGATCTTGGACTTGGAATGGCAGATATAAATAAGAGTGTAGAAAAAGCTGTTGGAGCTAACATTTTGAACTAAAAGGAGACCAAATTTGAATAAAGGTAAAATCACAAGAGTATCAGGTCCACTTGTAGAAGCAAAGGGATTGTCTGATGCTAATATCTATGATGTGGTCGAAGTTTCAAAAGATAAGCTCATCGGAGAAATAATAGAGATGAGAGGGGATGTTGCAAATATTCAAGTTTACGAAGAAACAACTGGAATTGGACCTGGAGATGAAGTAGTTTCAACAGGAGCTCCACTATCAGTTGAACTTGGACCAGGACTACTTGAAAGAATGTATGACGGAATCCAAAGACCACTTGAAAAACTTGAATTATTGGCAGGAGAATTTCTAAAAAGAGGAGTTACAGCCCCACCACTAAATAGAGAAAAAAAATGGGAATTTAAAGCGGAAAAAGAAGTTGGAGACCAAGTAATCCCTGGAGATATTCTAGGAAGTGTTGATGAAACTTCAGTAATTAACCACAAAATTATGGTTCCAAATGGAATTAAAGGAAAAGTTAAAGAAATAAAGGATGGAGAATTTACAGTAGAAGATACAGTTGCTGTAATTGAAACAGAAAATGGCGATAAGAAATTAAATATGATTCAAAAATGGCCAGTAAGATCTCCAAGACCATTTAATAGAAAACTTGACCCAGACACACCACTTATAACAGGACAAAGAGTTATTGATACATTTTTCCCAGTTGCAAAGGGTGGAGCTGCATCAATTCCAGGACCATTTGGATCAGGAAAAACAGTTATCCAACACCAAATTGCAAAATATGCCGATGCAGACGTTGTAATTTATGTAGGTTGTGGAGAACGTGGAAACGAGATGACCGATGTACTTGACGAATTTCCAGAACTAATCGATCCAAAAACTGGCGAATCAATCATGAAAAGAACTGTACTTATAGCAAACACTTCAAATATGCCAGTAGCAGCCAGAGAAGCAAGTGTTTATACAGGAATTACCATGGCAGAATATTACAGAGATATGGGATATTCAGTTGCCCTAATGGCAGATTCTACATCTAGATGGGCAGAGGCCCTTCGTGAGATGAGTGGACGTTTGGAAGAGATGCCAGGAGACGAAGGATTCCCAGCTTATCTTGCAAGCCGTATAGCAGATTTCTACGAAAGAAGTGGAAAAGTTATTGTAAATGGACAAGTAGAAAAAGAAGGATCACTTTCAGTAATAGGAGCAGTTTCTCCTCCAGGTGGAGACTTATCAGAACCAGTTACCCAAGCAACTCTTCGTATAGTAAAAGTATTCTGGGGACTTGATTATGACTTATCTTACCAAAGACACTTCCCAGCTATAAACTGGCTAAATTCTTACTCACTCTACCAAGACAAGATGGATTCTTATATAGACAAAACTGTTGACGAAAAATTCTCAAAAAATAGGATGAGAGCAATGAGTCTTCTTCAACAAGAATCATCCCTACAAGAAATTGTAAGACTAATCGGTCGTGATGGTTTAAGTGATGATGATAAATTAAAACTTGATGTAACAAAATCACTAAGAGAAGATTTCTTGCAACAAAATGCCTTCCACGAAACAGATGCTTTCTGTCCAATGGAAAAACAAGATTTAATGCTAGATACAATTCTTTATTTCTATGATAAAAGTCTAGAAGCTTTAGCTGATGGAGCAAATCTTGATAGACTTGAAGATCTTGAAGTAAAAGAAAAAATCACAAGATTAAAATTAATAAAAGATGAAAACTTGGAAGAATTCGACCAAGTCAAAGAACAAATCGACAAAGAATGCAAAGAAGCTGTAGCAAAGGGGGATGAATAATGCTAAAAGAATATAAAAGCGTATCAGAAGTAGTTGGACCCCTAATGCTTGTCGAAGATGTTAGTGGAGTTGATTATGAAGAACTAGTTGATATAGAACTTCAAACAGGAGAAAGAAGAAGAGGAAGGGTAATAGAAATTGACGAAAACAATGCTGTTGTCCAACTTTTTGAAGGATCTTCTGGAATTAACTTAAAATCAACATCAGTAAGATTTTTAGGTAGACCACTAGAACTTGGCGTAAGCGAAGATATGATAGGAAGAACTTTTGATGGACTAGGAAGACCAATAGATGATGGCCCATCAATTATTCCTGAAGAAAAAAGAGATGTAAACGGAGTTGCAATAAATCCTGTAAGCCGTGATTATCCATCAGAATTTATCCAAACAGGAGTATCAACAATCGACGGATTAAACACCCTTGTTCGTGGACAAAAACTTCCAATATTTTCAGGATCAGGACTTCCACATAACAAATTTGCAGCCCAAATTGCAAGACAAGCAAAAGTTTTAAATGACAGTGAAGACTTTGCCGTTGTTTTTGCAGCTATAGGAATTACATTTGAAGAAGCTCAATTTTTTAGACAAGATTTTGAGAAAACAGGAGCTTTGGATAGGTCAGTAATGTTTATAAACCTTGCAGACGACCCTGCAATCGAGCGTTTATCAACACCAAAAATGGCCCTAACAGCAGCAGAATATTTGGCGTTTGAAAAAGGCATGCAAGTTTTGGTTATAATGACAGATATGACAAACTATGCAGAAGCCCTTCGTGAGGTTTCAGCAGCAAGGAAAGAAGTTCCAGGCCGTCGTGGATATCCTGGATATCTTTATACAGACCTTGCAACCCTTTATGAAAGAGCTGGAAAATTAAAAGGAAAACCAGGTACAATTACCCAAATTCCAATTTTAACCATGCCAGAAAATGATATAACTCACCCAATCCCAGATTTGACAGGCTATATCACAGAAGGACAAATTATTTTATCAAACGAGCTTTATAATCAAGGAGTAAACCCACCAGTTTCAATTCTTCCATCCTTATCAAGGCTTAAAGATAAGGGAATTGGAGAAGGAAAAACTAGAGAAGACCACGCAGATACCATGAACCAAATTTATGCAGCTTATGCATCCGGAGTTGACGCAAGAGAGCTTCAAAAAATCCTTGGAGATTCTGCCCTTTCAAAAGCTGACCTTGCTTTTGCAGAATTTGCTAAACAATTTGAAGAAAAATATATAAATCAAGGATTCTACACAAATAGATCCATAGAAGATACCCTAAATCTTGGTTGGGAATTATTAAAAATAATACCAAAATCTGAACTAAAGAGAATCGATGATGAATTAATCGATAAATATTTGGATAAAGACGAAAATAAAAAGGAGTCTTAGGCTATGACAAGGCTTAATGTAACTCCAACCAGGATGAATTTAAATACCCTAAAGAAAAGACTTGCCACATCCAAAAGAGGCTACAAGCTTTTAAAAGACAAACAAGATGAGCTAATGAGACAATTTCTTGAAAAAATCAGAGAAAACAAAAGACTTCGTGAAGAAGTTGAAGCTGATTTGAAAGAATCATCAAAAGGATTTTTGATGGCATCATCATTTATGAGCCCAGAATTTTTGGAAGAAGCAGTTAGTTTTCCAACACAAAAAATTGGGGTAGATATAAAAGTAAAAAATGTCATGAGTGTAAGAATTCCACAAATGGAATTTAAAATTGACAAGGGAGGAAACGAAAATGCCTCCATGTATCCTTATGGCCTTGCCCAAACATCAGCTGATTTGGACCTTGCCATAAAAGGATTAAACAAGGTTATGGATAAGCTTCTAACCTTGGCAGAACTTGAAAAATCAACTCAACTTATGGCAGATGAAATAGAAGGAACAAGAAGAAGGGTAAACGCCCTAGAATATAGGACGATTCCAGATTTGGAAGAAACAATCAAATATATTAGAGCTAAGCTAGAAGAAAACGAAAGAGCAACTATATCAAGACTAATGAAAGTTAAGGATATTATTTCAGAAGAAGCTTAAGTCTTGAAAAGAGAAAATTTCATAGTTTAGTAATAAGGATAAAAGGGACGTGTTAAGCGTCCTTTTAATACATAAATTTTAAAGGAGAAACGAATGGATACGGAAGGACCCTACGCGAATTTGACAATTTTTTTAATAGTTTTGGCACTAATTTTATTAAATGCCCTAATAAATATGATATTTTCATCTCTTACATCACTTAATCATCAAAAATTAAAAGATATGGTGGAAAATGGGGATAGAAAGGCAAAGGAAGTTTTGCTTTTATCACAAGACCAACAAAGGCTTATGCAAAGTCAATATTTCCAAGATGCCGTTTTATCAATAATTACAATAGCCTTTCTTTTATTAAATATAAATGATTCTTTGGAAAGATTTCTAAATAGAGAATCTAATTTTATGCAAATGCTTATAATGATTTGTATGGTTGTAGTTTTTGTTGTGATTAAGAGGATTTTTGCAAATATGATTCCCCAAAGAATAGGAATTAAAAATCCCTACACAATTTCAAAAAAAACTACAGGATTTGCAAAAATCATTTTATTTTTTACCAAACCATTTGTAAGTTTTGTAAATAAAGTTACCAATCTAATTATGAATATTTTTGGCATAGAATCTAAGGCTATTGAAAAAGAAGTTACGGCAGAGCAAATTAAATCTATTGTCCAAGTTGGAGAAGACCAAGGAGTTTTAAGGCCCTTGGAATCGAAAATGATTCGCTCAATCATGGAATTTGACGATGTGTGGGCGGAAGAGATAATGACCGCAAGGCCTGAAGTATTTATGATCGATATAAAAGACAGGGAAAGAAAATATTTGGATGAATTTATTAAATTAAAACATTCAAGAATCCCAGTCTATGACGAGGAAGTCGACAATATTTTGGGAATAGTCTATACCAAAGACTATCTTTTGGAGGCAATTGATGTGGGGATTGCAAGTGTTGATATTAGAAAATTAATAAAACCCGCATTTTTTGTCCCAGAAAAAATAGAAACTGACAAATTATTTTCCCAAATGCAAAAAGACCACATTCATATGGCGATTTTAATTGATGAATACGGTGGATTTTCGGGAATTGTAACCATGGAAGATTTGGTAGAAGAAATTGTTGGAGATATGGACGATACATTTGATAAGGATCTTCCAGACATTAGAACCTCAACAAAAGGATCATATATAGTAAAGGGTTCAACCTCAATAAAAGATTTAAATGATATTTTAGGTCTTGATATTGACGAAGAAAACGACCAATACGATACAGTTGCAGGCTTTATGATAGATAGGCTAGGATTTGTCCCAGACGAAGGCTTTGAAAAAGCTGTAGTTTACAAAGATTACGAATTTAAAATCCTATATATAGAAGAAACCCGAATTAAAATTGTAAGAATAAAAAAGTTAAATAAAGCTCAAGAAGATTTGGGTGAAGAGATGGAAAAAGAAGAAAACACTACTAATTAATACATAGTAGTGTTTTTTTATTTGAAAAAATTATTTCTTTATGATAATATATTTTAAACGTTTTCTTGATTAATATTTAATAATGGAGATAGTTATGGAAAGATATGATGAAGGTATGCCATTTTTATTAAAGTATGAAAATGTTGCATGGTATCAAGATGGTATTGTAAAGATTCTAGATAGAAGAGTCTATCCAAGAGAAATAGTTTTTGTTGAATGTAAATCTTACAAAGATGTTGTCAAAGCTATTAAAGATATGGTTACCCAAAGTGCTGGCCCATATACAGCTTTAGGCATGGGAATGGCACTTGCTTGCTATGAATCTAGAACTTTAGATAAAAAGGATAGAATAACTTTTATTGAAAAAGCATCAACAGAGCTTGGTAATGCAAGAATAACTACTAAAGAAAGATATAGCAAAATAACAAGCAGGTGTTTTAAAATAGCTGTTGATGCCATTAACAATAATGAAGATCCAGTAAAATTAATAATGGAAGATAATATAAAGTCTATCAATAGACGCTATAAAACAATGCTGGAAGTTGGGAAAAATTTAATAGACTTAATTCCGGAAAACTCAAGCATATTGACACAATGTTATGGTGAAACAATAATAGGTGCTTTAATATCACTATTAAAAAAATCTGATAAGAAAATAAAAATTTATTGTGCAGAAACAAGACCTTTTTTACAAGGAGCTCGCTTAACAGCATCTTGTTTTTCAGAAGAAGGATTTGATACAACAATTCTTACAGATAATATGATAGCTTATGCTATGGAAAATAAATTAATAGATATATTTACATCTGCTGCGGATTGTATTACAGAAGACGGTGGAGTTGTGAACAAAATAGGAACCTTACAAATTGCGCAGTTAGCCAAACTATATGACGTTAAATATTTTGTGACAGGAATACCTGATAAGGGAATGAAAAGATTGGATGATGTAAAAATTGAGATGAAAGATCCAGAAGAGGTATTAATTTGTAATGGCATAAAACATGCAGGAAATAAAGTTAAAGCAATTTATCCATCTTTTGACAAGACACCATCAAATTTAGTAGATAAAATAGTAACAGATGTAGGAGCCTATAATCCAAAAGATTTATATGAGTATTTTCAAAATAAAGGTGAAATAAACTTTTATTAAGTGAAAAATCGTGTTTGTAGAATTAACTCTATAAACACGATTTTTTATTTTGAAATAAAATTTATATTTGATATAAAAATTTTTTTGGTAAAGATAAAAATAGATTCATATTTTTAATAAATATTTCAGTCAAGACTCTTATAATGAACTTATCTAAGCTTTAACATACTCTACATTTTTATGATTAAGGATTATTTTATTACTTTCATCAAGTTTTTTGTTAGTTATTAATAAATTAATAGAATTAATATCACAAATTTTATAATTTGTAAAATCAGTTAGTTTAGTATGGTCTACCATTAAAATATTATAAGAAGAATTATCTATCATTGCTTTTCTAATGCTAGCCTCATAGTTATTATTGTCAAAAAGCCCTTTTTCAATATTTAACTTTGGAGGAGAAATGATACATTTGTCTGCGTAGTAATTTCTGATTTGTTGAAGGCCTTCAATTCCAATTGTTGACATATTGTTATTTCTTAAATGACCACCTAGCAATACTAATTCAATGTTATTTTTTGTTTCAGTACAAAGATTTGCTATTAGTATTGAATTTGTAGCTATTGTAACATTTAACTTATTAGAGATCATTAATTTTGTTAGTTGATAACAAGTTGTACTAGAATCCAGAAAAATAAAATCATTTTCATCTATAAAGTCAATAGCTTTTTCTGAAAGTTTAGTTTTTTCATTTAGTAATAAAATATTTCTTATCTTAGTAGGATAAGTTTTATCATTTTTTCTAGCCATAAAGGCACCACCATGAGTTCTAGTCAATAATTTTGCCTTATCAAGTTCTTTTAAATCTCTTCTTATAGTTTCATCAGAACAATTGAAAATTTTACTCATTTCTGTGACGAGAAGACTATCATTCTCATTCAATAGTTCTAAAATTTTATTTTGTCTTTCAAATTTTAACATATTATTTCCGTTCCATTTAAGCTCTAAAAATAAAAATTATTATAAGATAATATTAGTAATATTATTTTAACATAATTGAAGAAGAATTTAAAATCAACAAAAACACAAAAATAATGTGGAATAATGTTTACAACGGTCAAAAAATGTGGTATTATAAAAATGATCAAAGAAAACGTTTTGAAAGAGGAGGTTATTATGAATCAAAAAGTTGAGAAAAAAGGTAGTTTCTTAGGGCTTGTACCATTGTTGATATTTATAGCCCTGTATGTATTGATAACAGTTGTAACTGGTAGCGCTAGTTCACTACCACTAAATGTTGGAATTTTGATTGCTTGTATCTTTGCTTTTATTTTCGCCTTGAAAAAATCTAAAAAAGAATTAAGTTTTGATGACTTAGTTACTATGTTTTGTAAAGGCGGAGGAGATGATACATTAATTTTAATGTTCATAATATTTTTGGAAGCAGGAATGTTCTATTTAGTTGCTGATAAAATGGGGGCAGTAAAATCAGTAACAAACTTGGGATTAAGTATGCTTCCTCAAAGCATGATATTGCCAGGTGTATTTATAATAGGATGCGTTTTAAGTTTCTCAATGGGAACATCAATGGGAACTGTAACAGCTTTGATGCCTATAGGAGTTGCTCTTGCTCAATCTACCGGAATAGAATTACCATTGATGTGCGGAACAGTTGTTGGTTCAGCAATGTTTGGTGATAACTTATCATTTATTTCAGATACAACTATAGCGGCAACTAGAACACAAGGAGTTCAAATGAAGGATAAGTTCAAAGCTAACTTCTTGATGGTATTACCAGCAATAATTGTGACATTAATACTTTTAACTTTTAAATCAAGCTCTGCGAATATTCCTACAGAAAATTTGGAGTGGGATTTAATTAGACTATTACCATACGTTATAGTTATAGGATTATCACTTGCTGGTGTTCATGTTATGCTAGCCATGGGTGCTGCTATTTTATCAGGTCTGATTATAGGAGTTGCTCAGGGATCATTTACTGTAGTTGAATCATTTTCTGTTTTGGGTGAAGGAATAATGGCTATGGAAGATATGGCAGTTATTGCAGTAATGGTAGGTGGATTAGTTGCTTTGATGGAATATTTAGGTGGTATAGATTGGTTATTACATAGGTTAACTAGAAATGTTAAAGGAAGAAGTGGAGCAGAACTTGCAATTGCATTTTTAGTATTTTTAGTAGATGTAGCAACAACAAATAATACTATTGCAATAATAACTGTTGGACCAATAGCTAAGGATATATCTGAAGAATTTGGAGTTGAGCCAGCAAGAACAGCTAGTATATTAGATTTGTTTGCAAGTATAGGAAACGGTATCACACCATGGGCTGGACAAATACTTTTAGCTGCAGGAATAGCAAAAATATCCACCTTGTCAGTAGTTCCATATTCTTGGTACAGTCTTTTATTAGCAATATTTGGAATAATATTCATTATAATAGGATTCCCTAAAAATGTGACAAAAAAAGGTGAATAATTATGGAGTCAAAACTGCTAAATAACTTAGAAATTATAGATTATGTTGTAGAAAAAGGATTTTTTAAAGACAAATCTACTTTGGAGTGTGTAGAGATAGGTGATGGAAATATTAACTATGTATTTAAGGTTATAGACAAAAAAACTAACGAGTCATTAGTTATAAAACAATCTGACACCTTATTAAGATCATCTGGTCGACCTTTAGATATCAATAGGAGCAAAATAGAATATAATATTCTAAAAACTCAATATGAGATTTATCCTGGATCAGTACCAGAAGTCTATTATTATGATGAAGAGAAATCTATGATAATAATGGAAGATATATCATCTTATAAAAATTTGAGAGAAGAACTATCAAAAGGAAATATTTACAATCACTTAAGCGATAGTCTATCAGAGTTTTTGGCTAAAACTTTATTACCGACTACAGATCTTGTTATTTCTAGAAAAGAAAAGAAAGAAAATGTAAAAAAATATACTAATCCAGATTTGTGTGATATATCTGAAGATTTAGTTTTTACGGAACCTTACTATAACTATAAGAATAGGAATATAATAACCGAAGGCTTGGAAAGTTTTGTAGAAAAAGAACTTTACAATGATGAGGAATTAATAGGTGAAGTTTTAAAACTAAAAGATAAATTTCAAACAAATTCACAAGCGCTTATTCATGGTGATCTTCATACTGGAAGTATTTTCGTAGATGACAAAGGTATTAAGGTCATAGATCCTGAATTTGCTTTTTATGGTCCTATAGGATATGACATAGGAAATGTATGGGGCAATATAATATTTGCTTTAGCAAATAGTATTGTAATGGATGATGATAGAAAAGATAATCTATATAAATTATTAGAAGATACAATAGATAAAACAATCTATAAACTTGACAAAGCTTATGATACTTATGTTACTAATAATTATTTTAGAAATACATATTTTAAAGAATATTATTTAAAAGAAATAATTTCAGATTCTTTTGGGTATGCAGCAACAGAAATAATCAGAAGAGATGTAGGTGACTCTAAGGTTGAAGAAATAACATCTATAAAAAATAATGACTTAAGATTAGCGATTGATAAAAAACTTATTCTTATAGGTAAATATTTGATAAAAAATAGAAATGGAATAGGTAACTCAAAAGATTTAATTGATTATATAAAAAAATTGACTTGATGGTAGGAGGTAAATGTGAAAGTTTATGTCAGAGCACCGTATCCTGAAAATAGATTAAAAGAACTGGAAGAAATGTTTGATGATATTGTGTACGATCCTTGGACAAAAACTGGCGAAAGATTTTATGAGGATGAAATGCTGGAAAAACTTTTGTCAGAAAAGCCAGATATATTAATTACAGAACTTGATAGAATAACCGAAAAAGTTTTATCAGGTTATAATGGTTTAAAAATGATTGGAGATTGTAGGTCTAACCCTGCCAATATAGATGTATCAGCATGTAACAAGCATAATATACCTGTATTATGTACTCCTGGAAGAAACTCAACAGCTGTTGCAGAATATATAATTGGAATATTATTAATGAAGTACAGGCATTTAGATAAATCAATAGATTGGGTTAAAGATGGTGAATGGAAGGAAGGGACAACGCCTTATTACACCTGGATGGGCGATGAAATTGCAAATAAAAAAGTAGGATTAGTAGGTTTAGGTGCAGTAGGAAGAGAAATAGCAAAAAGGCTGGAAGCATTTGGAGCGGAAGTTTCTTTTTATGATCCATATGTAGAAAAATGTGGTAAATATATAAAAAAAGATTTAAAAGATATATTCAAAGATTCAGATATAATTAGTCTACACTTACCAGTAAATAGTGAAACAACAAATATGATAGATAAAGATTTATTAAATCTGATAAAACCAAAATCTGTATTAATAAACAGTGCAAGATCTAAAGTGGTAAACAATGATGATTTAGTAAAACTAATAGAGGATAAGGATGTAGAGGTTATATTAGATGTACTTCCAGAAGAACCACCAAAGAAAAACGATTTAGAATTTTTGAAAAATAAAAATGTAACTTTAACACCTCACATAGCGGGAGCAACTTACCAAGTTACTAATCACCAAGCTGACATTTTGAATGAGAGTATAAAAAAATATTTTAAAAAAGAAAATTTAGAAAAAATTGTTTACAATAAGGAGATACTGTAATTGAAAAGATATTATTTGTTAATAGATATAGGAACAGGTAATAGTAAATTATCAATTATAGACAATTTTGGGAATATAGTTAAGGATATATCATTTAAAAACGAATACAAGGTAGATAAAAGCTATGACGATTCTGTTTATTTTTGTCCCAATGAATATATGAAAATATTAGATAATAAATTAAAAAACTTATTATATGATTTTGACGAAAAAATAACTGCAGTTTCGTCAGCAAGTACAAGGCAATCAATAATTTTACTAGGCAAAGATAAAGCAAAGATAGGACTTCCAAATATTGACAATAGAGCAAAAAAATATATAAGCAAATTTGAAATGGAAGATATTTATAAAAAAACAGGTAAAAATTTTACTGAAGATTTTCCAGCAGCTAAAATAATGGCTTATAAAGAATTATATAAGAAAGATTTCGAAGAATTGTTTAGCTTTACCAGTGTTAGTGAATGGATTGGTTATGAATTTACAGGAGTTTTATCGATTGAGCCAAGCCAAGCAACGGATACTCAATTGTATGATATAAATGATTTAAAGTATTCTAAAAAATTAGCACAAAAATTAGGCATAGAATCCTTGACTTTTCCAAAGATTGTAAAATCTGGTGAAAAGCTTGGTGAAATTTCAAAAAGCTGGGTTAAAAAATATAAGCAGTTAGAATCTTCTATATTTATAGTAGGGGGAGCCGATACACAACTTGCCATGGAAAATTTTAATGACTATGAAGATTCCATATTAATTGTATCAGGGACAACAAGTCCAGTAATTGCATATGAAAATAACCTAGATAATCTTGTCGATGATGAATTATGGAAAAATTCATATTTAAGAGGTGATGGATATATATTAGAAATGAATCCTGGTATAACAGGTCTTAACTATCAAAATTTTAAAGATACTTTTTTGAAAGATATATCCTATGAAAAAATGGAAGAACATTATTCTAGAATTGAGGATGTGAAAGTTATTTCGCTACTGACGTCTTGTTCAAAGCCAAAATCTATACCCAAAAAGTCAGGAACATTTATAATAAAAACACCAATAGACTCATCGGCTGATAGTTTTGATTATTCATGGTCAATTTTAGCGGATATTACCTGCTCTGTATATACAAAAATAAGAAAATTAGAAACTTTAAAAAATAGGTCATATAGTAGAATTGTAGGAATGGGAAACGGATTTAAGTCAGATACCTTATGTAAAATGATATCTTCACTTAGTAATAAAGAATTGGTATTACCTAAAAATTATAACAATTCTACACTATTTGGTTTACTTAAAATATGTAATAAATATTTTGAAGACGATAAATCATATATAATAGATGAAGAAAATACTAAATACAAGGATGTTGAAAACAACTTAATAATAGATTACTATAATAAATGGAAATCTTATAATATTTACGAAACAAAAGGAGTTAAATAATGAATTATATTAAAGAAAGAGAAGAATTAGTTGAATATGGAAAAATGATGAGCACAGAGGGACTTAGTTCCGGAACAAGTGGAAATCTTAGTATATACGATGCTGAAAAAGGATTAGTATTTATAACACCTTCAGGAGTTGATTATTTAAAAACAAAACCAGAAGATATAGTTGTTATGAATTTAGAAGGAGAAATTATTGAAGGTGACAAAAAACCATCAAGTGAATGGCATTTGCACACTTTATTTTACAAGAATAAGCCTGAAGCTAGAGCGGTTGTACACACTCATTCTGTTTATTGCACAACTTTTTCATCATTAAGAATGCCTATTTATCCTATACACTATGTTATAGCAGATGCTAATGCTTTTGAGGTTCCATGTGCTAAGTATGAAAGATATGGAACAGAAAAACTAGCCAAAGCGGCAGTTGAAGCTTCAGGAAAATCAAATGCTGTTTTGCTTGCAAATCATGGTTTGGTTGTTTGTGGTAAAAATATGAAGTCAGCTTATGGGCTTGCTAAAGAAATGGAATATATTGCAGAAATTCAATACAGAGCAATGAGTGTTGGTAAACCTGTTTTCTTAACAGATGAAGAGATGGAAGAAGTTGCGGAAGGTTTTAAAAGTTACGGTCAAGCACAAAAGAAGGATTAATAAGAATGAATTCATTTACGTATTATAGCCCTACAAAATATATTTTTGGCCTAGATTCTCTTAACAAACTGGGCGAAGAGCTAAAAAAATTAAAAAAGAAAAATATATTAATAGTTTATAGTTCATCTTCTAAAAAAAATGGATTGGTAGATACAGTTGAGAAAATATTAGATGAAAATATGATTTCATATGTAGAATATAGTGGTGTAAAGACAAATCCTACTACAAATATGGTTTATACTTGTATTGATCTTGCAAGAGAGAATAATATAGATTTTATATTATCAATTGGAGGAGGAAGTTCAATTGATCTTGCAAAATCTGTAGCAGTAGGCTTATGTTATAGTGGAGATGTTTGGGATTTTTATACAGGTAAAGAAATAAAAAAAGCAGTTGAAATTGGTGTAATTCTTACAATAGCATCTTCAGGAAGTGAAAGTTCTCCAAACGCTATACTTACAAATAATAATACTTTAGAGAAAATGGCAATAGAAAGTGATTTGATAAGACCAGTTTTTGCAATAATGAACCCTGAATTAACGACGACTCTGACAAGTTATCAAACAGCTTGCGGAATTACTGATATAATATCACATTGCTTAGAAAGATACTTTACAAACACAGAAAATGTAGACTTAACAGATAGATTGCTTGAATCTATAATAAAATCAGTAATGAAAGAAGGAAGAAAAGCAGTATTTTGTAAAAACGATGTAGAATATAGAAAAAATATTATGTGGGCAGGAAGTTTAGCCCACAATAATATAATAGGTTGTGATAGAGAACAAGATTGGAATTCACATCACTTAGAACATGTTCTTTCAGCAAAATACGATTGCAATCATGGTGCAGGAATGGCTGTTATATTTCCAGCTTGGATGAGATATGTTGTGAAAAAACATAAAGTTGAAAGATTTGCTCAATTTGCAAATAGGGTTTTTGATATAGAAATAAATAATGATAATCCTATTGAAACTGCTATGATGGGAATCGAAAAATTTGAAGACTTTTTAGAAGAAATTAAAATGCCATTAAATTTTGTTCAGCTAGGAATTAGTGATTATGATTTAGATGAACTAGTAAAGTTGAATAATTTAAATGGGGGAAAAACAAGCGGTTTTTATTCTTTAAATGAAGATGATATAAGAGAAATTTATAAGATTGCAAGTGAAAATAGAATATAAATAATTAGATGCCAGCTCAATATTGATTAATCAACATTGAGCTGGCAGTTTTTTGTGGAGAAATTTAGCTCGTAAGTCAAAAATGAGTATTTAAATAATGTATACATATAATTTACAAGAGAATAAATTATTCTGTATGATTGATGAGTTAAATTTCAATTTGGTTTTATTTTTTATATAGCCAAAAAGTTTACTCTAAAATTTCAACTCCCATAGTTTTTTGGTATTTTTCAAGGTAGGTCATTGAGCCTTCTAGGTAGTAAATATTTTCTAGTTCTTGTTTTTGTAGGGTTTTTACTACGGATTTTGCCCTGTTGCCACTTCGGCAATAGATTAGGTATTTATTTTTGTTTTTGAAATCTTCTGGATTGATTTTCCCTACTGGTATATTTATGGCGGTTTTTATGTGGGATTTTTCAAATTCTTCTTTTTCTCTTACGTCAACTATGATAAATTCATCTTTTCTTTCCCCAAGTTCTGGAATTTCTATATTTTTTATTTTTCCTTCAAAAATATCTATAGCCTGACTTGCAAGAGTATTTAGGGCATCTTCTGGGGTGGAATAAATTGGTTGGTAGGATATTTCTGTATCGTATAGGTCGTAAATATCTGCTCCCATGCCAATTAGTCCTGCCACTATGTCAACTCTTTTTACTACATCGCCTTCTCCCACCGCTTGGAAGCCATAAATTTGTCCGGTGTATGGATCAAAGGAAATTTTCATATTCATAGGCTTTGAATAGGGAAGGATATTTACTGAATCGTTGTGGGTAATTAGGGTTGATTTGTAGGGGATTTTTGCTGTATCTAATTGTTTTTTGCTAAGACCGGTTGCTGCCACGTTCATATCAAATGATCTTAGGGCAAAAGATCCTATAAAAGATGGGGATTTTTTTGCTCTTCCCATTATGTGATTTGCTACAAATTTTGCTTGTCTGTGGGCAGGCCAAGCTAGGTTTAATTTTGCTTTGGTTTTTGTAAGCGGATTATAAACTTCTATTACATCCCCAATGGCGTAGATATCTGGGTCATTTGTTAATAAATTTCTATCGGTTTCTATCGCTCGGGATTTTGTAATTTTTAGGCCAACATCTTCTGCGATTTTTGAATTTGGTCTAACCCCAATGGCATTTATCAAGACATCATAGGAAATTTCTTTTCCGCTTTTTAAAAGAAGGCTTTTATCTTTTACCTCAACTATTTCGTCGTTTTTTATTAAATTTATATGGTCAGAAATATTTTCTTCTACAAATACTGCAAGCTCTTCGTCTATATTTCCCAAAACTCTGCTTCTTACAACAAGAGATACATCAAGGTCAAGTTCGTTTAGGTTTTCTGCACTTTCAATTCCTATAAAACCAGCCCCGTTTACTATAACTTTTTTTGCCTTGTTTTCTTTGATATATTTTCTAATATTTTCAACATCAATAACATTTTCAACCTTAAAGACATTTTTTCTTTCTTTTTCCAAACCCTTGATTGAATCTGGAACAAAAGGAGAAGCACCTGTTGCTATTATTAATTTGTCATAGTTTTCCTTGTATATTTCTCCTGTTTTTAAATCTTTGATTTCGACATATTTTTCATGGCGATTAATTGCAAGAGCCTCGCTAAAATTTCTTGCATCTATATTATTTTTCTTTTTAAATTCTTCGGGATATCTTGCAATCAAATCCTCTTTGTCATCAACCATATAGGAAAGATAATAAGGAATTTCACAATTTTTAAAAGAAGTGTCCCTGCCTTTTTCAATTAAAATTATTTCATTTTCATCAGAAAGTTTTCTAAGATTAGTTGCACAAGTAGCACCTGCTGCAACGCCTCCAATTATTAATATTTTCATAATTCACCTCTTAATACTTCTACCCAATTCTTGATTGAAGTTTATATTTTATATATAATGATAGAAAGTACAGAAAAATTATTTATGAAAAATAGAAATTCTTAAATTTGAGGAGAAAAAATGAAAAATATAATGATTACTGGTGGGGCGGGCTTTATTGGCTCTCACATTGCAGTTGAGCTTTTGAATAAGGATTTTAATGTTATAATTTACGACAACTTATCCAATGCCTCAGTAGAATCCTTAAAAAGAGTAGAAAAAATTACAGGGAAAAATTTGAAATTTTACGAAGCTGACGTTCTTGATGGTGAAAAATTAAGGGAAGTTTTAAAAGATGAAAAAATCGACCTTGTAATTCACTGTGCAGCTTTAAAAGCTGTTGGGGAAAGTGTAAAAAAACCTTTGGAATATTATCACAATAATATCACAGGAACCTTGAGTCTTCTTTCTGCTATGAAAGAGACGAATGTAAAAAATATAGTATTTTCATCATCTGCCACAGTTTATGGAGATCCTAAATCTTGCCCAATTACGGAAGATTTTCCAAAAGGAGAATGTACAAATCCATACGGCTGGAGTAAGTCTATGATGGAGCAAATTATGTCAGACTTGTATGTTTCTGACCATGAGTGGAAAATAATTCTTCTTAGATATTTTAATCCGATTGGAGCTCACAAATCTGGTCTTATTGGAGAAGATCCAAAGGGAATTCCAAACAATTTGATTCCCTATATTACAGGAGTTGCCATTGGGAAATTCCCATATCTTCATGTTTTTGGTGATGATTATGATACAGAAGATGGGACAGGAGTTAGAGATTACATCCACGTTGTAGACCTTGCTAAGGGCCATGTTAAGGCGATTGAAGCAATCGATAAACTAGAAGGAGTTGAAATTTTTAACCTTGCAACAGGACGTGGATATTCAGTTTTAGAAATGGTAAAGGCCTTTGAAAAGGCAAGTGGCAAAAAAATTGCCTACAAAATTGAAAAAAGACGTGACGGAGATATAGCAAAATGTTTTGCATCTGCAAAAAAGGCTGAGGAAATTCTTGGTTGGGTTTGTGAAAATGGACTCGATGAGATGTGCGAAGATTCTTGGAGATGGCAAAAAAATAATCCGAATGGATATAAGGGGGAATAATGACTACAAGTTTAGTAATTCTTGCAGCGGGAATTGGCTCAAGATATGGGGCAGGTGTTAAGCAACTTGCAAAAATGGACGAATATGGCCATACAATTATGGACTATTCAATTTATGATGCGAAAAAAGCTGGCTTTGACAAGGTGGTTTTTATAATAAGAGAAGAAATAGAAAAAGATTTTAAGGAAATTTTGGGAAAAAGAATTGAAAAAGTAATTGATGTGGAATATGCTTTCCAAAAAAATGAACTTCCACAAGGATTTGAAGTTCCAAAAGAAAGAAAAAAACCATGGGGTACAGTTCCAGCCATCCTTTCTGCAAAAGAATTTATAAATGAACCATTTTTAATAATAAATGCAGATGATTATTATGGTAGAGAAGTTTTTGAATTAATGTATAAATATTTAAATAATCCAGAAAATTTAAATAAAGATCAAATTCAAATCGCCATGGCAGGCTACAAATTAAAAAACACCCTATCAGACAACGGATCAGTAAACAGGGGAGTTTGCCTTGAAAATGATAAGCATGAGCTTATTAGTATAAAAGAAACCCACGCAATCGAAAACAAGGATGGAGAAATATTATCCAAAGAAAATCGTCCGGCAGATTTTCTAAATTTGGAATCCTTGGTTTCCATGAATGTTTGGGCATCTTTCCCAGAATTTGTAGAAATAAGCGAAAAATATTTTGAAAATTACCTAGAAAAAAATAAAGAAGATTTGATGAGTGCTGAATATATTTTGGCAGATATGGTAGAAGAGTTGTTGGAAGATAAAAAAGCAAAAGTAAAAGTAATCCCAACCGACGATGAATGGATTGGAATCACCTACAAAGAAGATTTAAAACCTGCCCAAGAAGAATTCAAAAAAATGTTTAAAAAAGGAATCTATTCCCCAAATTTGTGGGAAGAAAAGTAGGAGTTAGTTTGATTTAAATTTTTGGACTAAATTTAAAAAAATGATTGTATTGAGAAAATACTTCCATCTCGAGCTGATAAATATGCCTTGATTTGGCATATTTATCCCTAAAACTAGTGCAGATTTATAACCGTTGATTTCGGTTATAAATCCTGAAAACTAGTGCGAGAGCACGGAAAAATTTGCGAAGCAAATGAGTTTTCATGAGCACGGAAAAGTTTGCGAAGCAAACGGGTTTTAGTGCCGAGAGATTTCAAGGTTATAGAGTGCAAAATGCAAAGAAAATCAAGAGATCCCTCCACTGCGGTCGGGATGGGTATTTCTCTGGTTTAGTTTTCATTTGCGCTTAGTTTTTTTGAGATTTCATAGTTTGACTTTATTGGATGAGATTGTTTATATTTTTTATTTAAAATAAAATTTAAATTAAAAATCAGAACAAACGTAGAACTAAGTTAATATAATTATAACCCATCTTGAGCTTGTCGAGAGATCTCTTTTATTAAATTTTGCTTTACAAAAAAATTATTTAAAACCATATATCCATTATATATATTTCAAATTATTTCTTTTATTTAATATTTTCCCAAAATCGCTTATAATATAAATAATAATACGAAAAGAAAGAAAAAAATAGGTGGTTTATGGTAATTAATAGGTATATAATTTTTTATTTTTTATTTGCCCTTTTGGGTTGGGTTTGGGAGAGTGTTTATTGCACTATTCAAAACCAAAAATGGCAAAATAGGGGGTTTTTGTATGGGCCGCTTTGTCCAATTTATGGATTTGGTTCGATTTTTGCTCTTTTTGCTTATGATTTAATAAATGAGGGGATTTTGGAAAAACTTTCTCTTTTACAGATTTTTATTGTGGGATTTTTTGTTTCTATGGTTTTGGAATATCCAACTTCATATATTTTGGAAAAATTATTTCATGCTAGATGGTGGGATTATACGGACCTTCCAATGAATTTAAATGGCAGGACATCAGTTCCAACATCGGTTGGTTTTGGCCTTGCGGCAATTTTGGTTATGGAATATTTGATTCCAAAGGCTGAAGATTTTTATTCTTTCTTGCCAGAGATTTTGGCTGTAATTTTGCCTTTTATTTTAATTGGCATTCATTCTTCAGACATAACCCTTACAGTTGTGAACTTGACTAATTTCCAAAAAGAACTTGATGAAATTGAAGAAAATTTCCAAGAAAAAATGACCCAAAGAGTCGACAATTTTTACAGGAGAAAGAAATCTTTCAATCCAAAGACTTTAAAAAGGGTTGTTTCATTTAGGATGAGCGAGAAAAGAAATAAAATCGCAGAAAGAATTATTAAAAGTATTGAAAAAATTGAAGATGATATATAAGAATAATAAAATTGAAAAAAAGTCTGATTTTAGTATCGTAAAAGTATAAAGGAGATTGTATGATTTATAAAGCAGATTATGTAATATTAGAAGACAAAATCGAAAAAGATTTATTTGTAGAAGTAGAAAATGGGAAAATAAAGTCTCTTTCCAAAAACGAGCCTGAAAATTTCACTTATCTAGAAGGAATTTTGGCTCCAGGCCTTGTTGACACCCACATTCACGGCTACAAAAACGAAGATATAATGAATGCGAAAAAAGGAGCCTTGGATATAATTTCAAAGGGCTTGCTTGAAACAGGTGTAACATCATTTTTGCCAACAACTTTAACCGACTCAACAGAAAGGTTAAATGAAGCGGTAAAAGTTGTTGGAGAAGAATACAAGGATGTAAAGGGAGCAAAAGTAAGGGGAATATTTTTGGAAGGCCCATTTTTTACAGAAAAATACAAGGGCGCCCAAAACGAAAAATATATGTCAGATCCTGACATAGAAAAATTAAAAACATGGAAAGACTTGTCAAAAGGCCTTGTAAATAAAATTGCAATTGCACCAGAAAGAGCTGGGTCAGAAGAATTTATAAAAAAAGCAAATGCCATGGGAGTTTATGTTGCCCTTGGTCACTCCGATGCATCATATGATCAGGCGATGAAAGCAGTAGATGATGGGGCAAATATTTTTGTTCACACCTTTAATGGAATGAGCGGACTTCACCATAGAAATCCTGGTATGGTAGGAGCAGCTATGAATTCAGATGCAATTTCAGAATTAATTTGCGACGGCCACCACGTAAATCCAGCCGCAGCAGAAGTTTTAATAAACAAAAAAGGCTATGACAGAATCGCTCTTATAACAGATTGTATGATGGCAGGAGGCATGCCAGATGGATCATATATGTTGGGAGAATTTCCAGTAAAAGTTGAAAATGGAACAGCAAGACTAGAATCAGGAAACCTTGCAGGATCAATTTTAAAATTAAAAGAAGCCGTTCAAAATGTGGTTGATTGGGATATAGTAGATATTTTTGAAGCAGTCCAAATGGCATCCCTAATCCCAGCAAAATCCGTAGGAATAGATGATGTTTGCGGAAAAATAAAAGTAGGCTACGATGCAGATTTTATCCTCCTAGATTACGATTTAAATTTAAAAGCTACTTATTTGAATGGGGAAGAAAAATATCATGTTTAGAATAAATAATTTTTATGATAATCCGAATATAGAAATAAAAGAAGAAAAAGGACCATTTAAGGTTTTAGAATACCAAAAAAATCTTTCTGTTGATAAAAATTTCGCTATGAG
This sequence comes from Anaerococcus rubeinfantis, assembly GCF_001487145.1. Taxonomy (GTDB): domain Bacteria; phylum Bacillota; class Clostridia; order Tissierellales; family Peptoniphilaceae; genus Anaerococcus; species Anaerococcus rubeinfantis. The sequence continues at coordinate 1,672,907 of NZ_LN913016.1, read as the reverse complement.
CGAATATTTCTCATCAAAAATGCAAATAAGAAAAAGACAACTCTCATGCGATTTGTCAATTTCTCCAGTTACAAGCCAAACAGGGGCTATGCAATGGATGATTGGAGAAGTTGAATTAACAAGTGGGATAAAAGGAGTTGGAGATTTCTTTTCAAAATCTATTAAAGGTTCTGTCACAAAAGAAAGTGCAGTAAAACCTGAATATAAAGGAAGAGGTACGGTTGTATTAGAGCCAACTTATAAACACATAATTTTAGTCGACTTAAAAGAGTGGAATAATTCAATTGTATTAGAAGATGGATATTTTTTGGCTTGCACATCAAATTTAAAACAAAAAATAAAAACAAGAACTAACTTGTCATCATCTTTAATGGGCAATGAAGGAATATTTAATTTAAAATTAGAAGGAGAAGGAATTCTTGCCTTAGAAAGCCCAATAGCAAGGGATGATTTGATAGAAATAGAACTTGAAAATGATGAGATAAAAATTGATGGATCATACGCTATAGCTTGGTCAGATAGCCTAGATTTTTCAGTAAAAAAAGCATCAAGTTCACTATTGTCGTCAGCTATGACCGAGGAGGGCTTTGTGAATGTATATAAAGGAAGTGGCAAAATACTTCTAGCTCCTCTAGATTACAAGAATAAATAAATTGTAAATTAATAAAATTAAAATTACTTTCAATAAATATTAATTTTTTTAATAACTTGATTAATTTATTTAAACCAGTATATTAAAATAGAAATATTTAATAAATCGGAGGGATTTTATGAAATTTAAAAATTTAAAATATGGAGCATCAGCTCTTGCATTAGCACTTTTACTTTCAGCTTGTTCTGGAGAAAATGCTAATAAGGCAAAAGAAGATGCAAAAGATGCAGCAAGTAACGCAAAAGCTGCTGTTTCTGAGGAAGTTGCTTCAGTAAAAGACGATGCTGAAGAAAAAATTGACGAAGCAAAAGGAATTGAAGGAAAAGAATTTGATATTTCTCTTGATGATGCTGTTGATAAATTCAAAGAAGCTTTTGAAGTAGATGGCATAGAAGTTTCATCTCTTGAATTTGATGAAGATGATGGAAAATATGTTTATGACATCAGTGGATTCAAAGACGATGAAGAGTTTGAAGCAAAAATAGATGCTGAAAGCGGAGAAGTTTTATCAAAAGAACAAGATAAAGATGATGATACAAAAGATGCCATGGCAATTGACTTTACAAAGGTTAAAGCTCCAAAAGAAGCAATGGAAAAAGCTATGGAAAACAACAAAGGCTATGTAAAATCTTATGAATTAGATTTCAATGACCAAGGAAAATTAGTTTACGAAATTGACGTTGAAAACGGAGATGACGTAGAACTTGACGCTGAAACATTGGACATTATTCAAAAATAGGATTTAAATCCTTATAATTTTAAATTAAAGGCAGGATTTGTTCCTGCTTTTTGTTTATTTTTTAAGTATATTGATTTTAATTTTTTAGCTTGTATAATGAAAGTGTAAAGAAACTAATGTATTAGATGCATTAAAAAAGACAGGAGTTGCAGCTCCTGTCTTTTTTTCTTAATGTTTTGCATTATTCCCATTGTTTTTGCAAATAATATCATAGATAAAATTTGCTATTAAACTAAGAATAATAGAAACTAATATATCTCTAAGATGCATTTTTACCACCTTCCTACACAAAGTATAGAGATGTTTGCAAAACATCAAGTATATTTTATCATAAAGAAATTTTTAAAAAAATTAGAAAAAATAAAATTCCTAGTATCAATTCTATTAATCCTACTTTTTTTGCATACTTTTCATCTTTTAATCCATTTTTATAATCATTTTCAAAATTATTTATTAGCTTATATTTTTTCTTAAAATATATATTGTATCCAAAAAATGTGAAGACAATTGCCAAAGTTAAGCTTATTATTTTTAATATTTTCATAAATTTCTCCTAATAAGGAGCATTTTCTGGTTGGGCTCCTAATTTTTTTATTTCTACCCTTAAAATATTTGCAAGTTTTGGCAAGATTATTATTAAAACTATGGTGTGAAATACAAAGTTTATTGCCATTGTTGGTATTCTCATTGCAAATTGAACCGCAAATGGATTGCCAGTTAGTTGGCTAGTCCATAGGGTGTTTAGAAATAAACTTGTGACTAGTGAATTTGAAATCGTACATAAGACTATGTTTTTCCTTGTTATTTCTTTTCTATAGAAAAAGAAAGTATAAATTAGGGCTGAGGCGATTTTTGTTGTCACAAAGGGCAAGTAAAATCCTCCAGCTGTTGGGAAAATTAGGTTTGAAACTAAATCAATTATTATTGATGCAAGAACAGCAAGAGATGGGTTGAAAATTGAGCACATAGCTGCTGTTACTATAAAACCTAGACCGATTTTTCGACTTACTGTAGTTATAGAAAAAAATCTCGAAACTACAATTGATAGTGCTATAAAAAATGATAGCAAAATCAAAGTTCTGTTGTTCTTTAAATTTTTCATTTTTTCCTCCTATTTGGTAGTCTGCCATCATAGGAAATGATGTAGCGGATGCGGACTAAAATCTTTCGTCTAGAAACAACATCCCATTTTCTAGCACTTAACGCCTTAGCCCTACTCTACCTATTTATTTTTCTCTATAATTATAACATTTTTGCCTATAAATAGAAATTATATTAGTCTATTGATTTTTTTTAATAAATTTTTTTACAATTATAGGAGTGACTATACTTGTAAGAAAAACTGCCATAGCCAATTGTGATGTAGCAGTTTGGGATATTGTTGAAATACTTTGATCGGTAGTTTCCAAAATTTCTGGAACAGAAATTGAAAGACTGGCAATTGAAGAAATACCCAAACTTGTCATCCCGTTTTCCTTTAAAATTTTTCTCTCATAGAAAAATAGAATTGGAACAGTTAATATATAAAATAAAATACTTATAAGAATTCCCTGAAAACTCGCCTGAAAAGCATTAATTAAATTTATTCCTGCCCCAAAAGACCAGCCCATAAAAGGGGTTAGAATTGTAATGGCGGGATAAAAAAATTCAGCCATTTCTCGGTCGAGATTTCCAATTATTAAGCCTAAAATCAAAGGAAGTAAGATTGAAATAAGGGGAGTCCAATCAATTGTTGAGCTTTTTGAAATTGAAAAAATTAAAATTGGAAAAGCTGGCATACAGAAAATTTCTGCAAGGCCAAAAGCAGCAACATCGTTCTCATCCCCATAATCTTGAGCAAAAGCAAGGTATAGGGCAGGATTTAAAGAAGAAATGCCAGTTATAAAGGCAAGAGCAGAAATTCCAAAAATTCCATCAAGGCCAAAAAATCTTACAAATAAAATTCCTAAAACAAGAGAAAGAGCAAATTTTAACAAAATAATTGACCCTTGTTTACTTAAAATATTTTTTGAATTTTTTAAATTAAGAGAAGTTGCTGATAAAAAACAAATTAGGCCAATAATATAATTTATTCCTTTTTTTGTAAAAAAAGCCCCAGAAACTGCCCCGACATCTAAAAGATCTGGTGCAAAAGTATAAAATAAGGCGGAAATCAGCATAGGAATCAACAAAAGTCCGCCCGGGATTTTTTTCATAAATTTTAACATAAAAACTCCTTATTATAAAAAAAGAATTTTCCTAAAAACTTAAGAAAATTCTAATTTTTCAGTTATTTTCAATATCAAGTTTCAATTGGATATTGTATTCGTCCTTAATCTTTTCAATTAGCCTTTGGGCAATTTCTTCCACGTTTTCATCAGAAAAAATTTCCTCTTTTTCAACTTCCTTGTAAGGAAGAAGGACATAAGATATTTTGTTATTTTTTAAAATTACAGCTGAACCTTTTTTATCAGCAAGTCTTGCAATTTTTGAAAAATTTTCATTAGCCTTGGAAATAGAAACTATATTATCACCATTAATTTTCATACAAGCCTCCTATCCTATTTATAGCCATTTTACAAAAATTTAAAACAAAAAGACCCCAGAGGGTCTGATTGAATTTTAATATAAAATTATATATCCTTAAACTTTAGATTAAAAGTGGAGCTCCTGGTCCTAGTGGAAGTCCCAATAAATACCAAATAACCATAAGTCCTGACCAAGAAATCAAAAATGCAAATGAATAAGGTAGCATCATTGAAGTCAAAGTTCCAAGGCCTGCGTCCTTGTCATATTTTTGCATGAAAACAACAATCATTGCAAAATAAGACATAAGAGGAGTGATAATATTTGTTGAAGAATCACCAATTCTGTAAGCAACTTGAGTAAGAGCAGGAGAAAGTCCAAGCTCTGCCATCATTGGAACAAAAATTGGAGCCATAATTGCCCATTTTGCAGAAGCAGATCCCATAAATAAATTTAAAAATGCAGTAAGCAAAATAAACATCAACAATAAAGGAAGACCACTTAGGTGAATTGATTTCAAAAATTCCGCACCATTTTTTGCCAAAATTAAAGCGAGATTTGACTTTGAAAAATATTCAACAAATTGAGCTGCAAAAAATGCTAAAACCAAAAATCCACCCATTCCCGCCATAGATTTACTCATGGCATCAATTAAATCATGGCTTGTTTTTATTACACCAACAGTTTTACCATAAACAAGGCCAGGAATTAAAAACAAAAGCATCATAGCAGGAATAAGTCCGTAAGCCAAAAACTCATCTAAATTGATAAGACCTGTCTTCTCATCAAGACTTTTTAGGGGAGCATTTTTTGGAAACATCAATAAAGCCATGATTATTACAAAAATAATCAGAGAAATAAGAGCATTTTTAAGACCTTTTTTCTCAAGATCAGTCAAAGGCTCGTGATTAGCCTTATAAGATCCCTTGTATTCACCCAAGTTTTTTTCAACAATTCTTGTTGTAACCAAAGTTCCAACTATAGTTATCAAAAATGTAGAAACAAAAAGAAAGTAAAAGTTGCAAGTTGCAGAAATTCTAAGATCCATTCCTACGGCTCTCAACGCTTCATTTGTAATATTTGTCAAAAGTGGGTCGGTTGTACCCAAAAGTAAATTTGCAGAAAAACCTCCAGAAACTCCAGCAAAAGCTGCCGCAATTCCAGCCAAGGGATTTCTTCCTGCTGCCGCAAAAATCATAGCACCCAAAGGAACCACAACAACATATCCGGCATCAGATGCAATATTTGACATAATTCCTGCAAAAATTACAGCAACAGTCAAAAGAGTAGGAGAAACATCAGAAAGCAAATTTTTCAAAGTTGCATCAAAAAGTCCGCTGTTTTCAGCAACTCCAACTCCAAGCATGGCAACCAAAACAGTACCGATTGGAGCAAAATTCATGAAATTATCAGTAGCAGAATTGAAAATATATCTTAAACCTTCAAGATTTAGAAGAGAAATAGCTTTTTTCGTAACCTCTTCACCAGCCTTTGCATCAAAATAAGTAACAGAAAGACCAGCCTTGGCTGCAAAATGAGAAATAATTACAACAAAAATACTCAAAAATAAAAATATTATTGCAGGATGAGGCATCTTGTTACCAATTTTTTCGACAGATTTCAAAAATCCACCAACATCATTGGCATCCCTCATCTTTTTATCTTTTTTAGCCATAAAAACCTCCTTAGTAAAAAAATAAAAAATTGCCTTTCAATTTTATCAAAAAAAGAGAATAATTACAAATTTTAATCTAAAAAAATAAAATACAAAAGAAAGATTGCAAATAAAAAACAAAAAAAGACCCTTACAAAACCTATCACTTAACAAAAATTTCAAAAATTAAAATTGAATGGTAAATATCCAAACAAAATATTTAAAATCTTTAAAATATTGATAAATTTAAAATTGCAAGAGTCCTTAAAGATTAAAAATTAAAATCTAGAAAAAATCTTCAATATCTTCACTTTCAAAATCAATTTCTTCAAGACTTGACATAGTAGTAGCCCAATTTTTTTCAATAGCAAGAAGAGCCTTATCCAAATCTCTTTCCTTCAAAGATTTAATAATTTCAGCATGTTCATCAAAACTTGACATCTTGTGGCAGTCATTTTCAAAAAAATAAATATCAACCCTAGAAACCTTTCTTTTAAGAGCATCAAGGATAGATTCAATCTCCCCATTATCACAAAGCTTAATTATTTCCTTGTGAAAAGCTTGGTCAAGTTCCAAAATTTTAATGTGATTTTTTTTACTTTGAATTTTTTTGATTTTTCCATTAATATATTCAAGATCTTCAATTACTTGATCATCAAGATTTGAAAAACCAAGTTTTAAAGCAAGTTGTTCTAGGCTAGAAATAATCGGATAAATATTTAAAGTTTCTTCAACATTTATAGGAGCAACCATAGTCCACCTATTAGCCTTAGACAAAATAAGCCCCTCATCTTCAAGCCTTAAAATCGCCTCCCTAACAGGAGTACGAGAAATCCCCAAGGCCTCAGACATTTCGTTTATTCTAATTCTAGTTTTTGGTTTAAGTTCACCTGAAATAATTTTTGTAGAAATTAAATCATAAGCTTCATCTTTTATAAATTTTCTTTTAATAGGAGAAGGTGTAAAATCCATAATAAATCCTTTCGTGTTTCTTAATATGTATTATATCACATATTAAAATTTTTTTCTACTTGAAATTTAAAGAATTATTAATGAAAATTTTTAAAACTATAATTTAATTTTATAACAAGACGGCTTTAACTCTGATTCAAAATTTATAATTTACATAAAAAATTTGAAAATGAATCTAAATCTATGGGTTTTTATCGATTTTAAATTGTGTTGAAAAAAATTACAAGAAATGAAATAAATTTATCAAAATGTATTAAAGTGAAATATATTATAAAACATAGGCAAACGTAATTCTTTATGGTAGGATTTAGTTAAATAAATATATGTAAGGAGATGTAAATATGAGAACAAGTATACAAAAGTTCGGGAAAACTTTGATGGGACCCTTATCAATAATTGTTGCATCAGGTTTATTATTAGGTATTGTTTCTATTTTGCAAAATCCGTCTATTTTCGGAGAAAGCATACAAAATGGTGGATTTATTGCATCAATAGTTACAGGAGTAAATAGCATAGTTGGAATGATGTTTTCACTTCTACCTATATTATTTGCTGTTTCAGTAGCTATAGGACTTGCAGAAGAAGACAAAGAATATTCTGCTTTTGCTGTTGTTATTGCATTTTTTATTTTTCACATAACTCTTAATCATATTTTGACAACAAAGGGTATTAATGCTGAAAATATGAGTGTAGAAAATCTTTTAAAAGAAGGTTTGAGCAAGGTAAAAGCATTTGAACAGGCTAACAAATATGAAGTTTTGTTTGGAATATTTACCTATAGGATGGGAATATTTGGTGGAATTTTAGTTGGTTTGTGGACCGCACTTATTCATAATAAATTTCACACTCAAGAATTGCCTATAGCTTTTAGTTTTTTTGCTGGAAATAGATTTGTACCTATTATGACAATAATTACTGTTCCTTTCTTGGCAATTGCAATGTATTTTATTTGGCCATATTTTTCAGAATTAATTAATGCAATAGGAAGATTAATTTCAAATGCTGGAATTTTCGGTCCATTTATTTATGGTTTTTCAGAAAGATTATTAATACCAACAGGCTTACACCACATATTAAATCAGCTAATAAGATTTACTCCTATTGGTGGGGTTGCAGAAATTGGTGGAAAAACTTATACAGGAGCCTTAACAATTTTCCAAGCTGCATTGGCTGATCCTAATAGAGATATAAATGTTTTAAGACATGCTACAAGATTTTTAACTCAAGGAACTCATCCGTTTATGATTTTTGGTTTACCTGGAGCTTGTTTAGCTATGTACAAAACATCATTTTTAGAAAATAGAAATAAGGTAAAAGCTTTATTGTCAGCAGCAGCCTTGACTTCATTTTTTACAGGAATAACTGAGCCAATAGAATTTGCCTTTATTTTTATATCACCACTTTTATGGCTTTTCCATGCCTTTATGGCAGGCTTATCTTTCTTCTTGATGTCCTTGATGAAAGTTGCAGTTGGAAATGCAGGTGGCGGATTTATAGATTTAGCAATTTTTGGAATTTTCCAAGGAACATATACAAGATGGTTTTTAATAGTACCAGTTGGAATAATATATTTTATAACTTATTACTATGTTTTCAAAAAAGTAATATTAAAATATAATTTAAAAACTCCTGGTAGAGATTATGTTGAAGAAGTTGACATAGATGAAAATGAAAATAAAAATGCTAGCGTAAATTATGATGGCATTGGTCAAAAAATATTAAAAGCTGTAGGCGGAAAAGATAATATTAAATCCATCGACAATTGTATATCAAGATTAAGATTAGTTTTAAAGGATACAAGTCTTGTAGATGATAAGATTCTTAAAAACGAAACTGGAGCTATGGGTATTATAAAAATTGATAGTGAAAATATTCAAATTGTATATGGTACCAAGGTTGAAAAGATGGCTCGTGAATTGAAAAAAGCAGTTAAGGAGAGTTAATATGGAATTGATTATTGTAAAAAATTACGAAGAAATGAGTGAAAAAACATTTAAAATTATAAAAAATGTAATTAAAGAGAAAGAAAATCCGGTAATATCAATGACTACTGGTGGAACTCCAAGAGGCCTATTCAAAAAACTTGCTAATGCTTTTAATAACGATTTAAATATAGAAAAAGTTAAATTTTTAAATTTAGATGAATATATTGGCGAAAAAAATGCTCCATATACCGTATATAGATATATGAATGAGAATTTATTTGATTTGGTATCAAAAAAACCTCTTTCTTGGGATCATATTCATGGAGATGAAGAAAACATTGAAAAGGAAATTGAAAGATATAAAAATGTACTTGATAATACAAAAAGAGATGTTCAAGTTTTAGGTTTGGGAGTTAATGGACATATTGGAGCAAACGAGCCAGGTACACCTTTTGACTCAACAATATTTTTGGCAGATCACGATAAATCAACTATAGAAAGTACAGCAAATGAATATAATATAGATATATCTGATGCTCCAAATCAAATGGTAACTATGGGATTTGAGGAAATATTAGAGGCGGATAAAGTTCTACTTATGGTTTCTGGAAGCAAGAAAGCGGAAGCGGTAAAAAATGTTTTGAATGGACCAATTTCTACTGCTTGTCCAGCAAGTTACCTAAGAGATAAAGATAATGTAATAATGATAATTGATGAGGATGCGGCGTCTTTGTTAGAAAAATAAGGAAGAATAATGATATCAAAAACAAACCTAGAAAAATATTTAAAAGAAATAAGTAAAAATGGATATGAAGAAGGCAAAGGAGTTACAAGGTCCGCTTATAGTGAAGAAGATAAAAAAACTAAAGACTTCATTATAGAATTTGCCAAAAATCTTGGCCTAGAATATTGGGAAGATAGTGTAGGAACACTATTTGTGTATAAAAGCGGAGAAAGCAAAGATTTACCATGTGTAATGTTTGGATCTCATTACGACTCTGTGTTTCATGGTGGAAAATATGACGGAGTTGTTGGAGTAATATCTGCTATGGAAGTTCTTAGAAATCTTGTCGAAGAAGGGTTTGAAAATAAATATCCTTTAGTTTTTATAGCTATGAACGCAGAAGAAGGGGAAACTTTTGGACCAAGTACAGGTGTAACAAATTCAAGAGCTATGGTTGGAACTTTAACTGATGGTGAATTAAATAAAGTTAAAAATAGACATGGACTTACAAAAAAAGAAGCTATGTTAAATTATGGACTAGATGCAGATTTGAAAAAATGTATTTGGGAAAAAGGATCTATAAAAAATTTCGTGGAGATGCACATAGAACAAGGTCCAATCCTAGAAAATGAAGGAAAAACTATAGGAGTTATTGAATATTTGCCAGGAATTGGAAGATATAAACTTAGATTTTATGGTAAAAATGATGATTCAACTGCAAAAATGAGTAAAAGAAAAGATGCTTTACTAGCTGCATCAAAATTTACAGTAAAATTTAATGAATATATAAACTCTCTTGGAGATGATATAACAGGTTCTGTAAATGAAATGAATATTAGTCCTAACAGTAATCAATTTATTGCAAATTTTGTGGAAGCAAAGATAGAGATAAGAACATTTAGTAAAGAAATTTTAGAAAATTTAAACATAATCAATAAAATAAACGAGATTTTAGAAGATGTATGCGGTGATATTGGTGTAAAATTTGAAATTGAAGATATGAAAAGGATAGGATATCCTAATCCGACTCCTCCAAGTATAATGGAAAAAAATAATACAAAAAAACTTATGGAAATTTCAAAAAATCTTGGTTATCCAGCTATGATTATAAATAAGGGAACAGGCCATGATTCTATGATTATGACTGATTTTACTGATACAAATATGATTTATTTGCCTAGCCATAAAGGAGTTTCACATCATAAAGATGAATATACAAGTTTGGATGATATTGAAAAGGGTACTAATGTATTATTAGAGTTTATAAAATATTTAAGTAAATAATAGAAAGGCCTTAATATGTCTCTATCTGAATTGATAAACAGAAACTATGACAAACTAAATGAAAGTGATATTTATTTTTTTAACTATGTTAGAGATAATATGGAAAGTTTTCAAAAAATAAAAATATCTGTATTAGCAAAAGAAATAAATATGTCCAGTGCAGGAATAATAAGAGCATCGCAAAAATTAGGCTTTGATGGATTTAGTGAATTTAAATACTATATTGCCAATGAAGTAAGGAATAAAAAAATAGAATACAAAAATAGGTTAAATCTTAATAAACAATCTATAATTTTATCAGATGTTGTAGATACGAGTAAATTATACAGTCAAAATAATCAGATAGAGAATATTGTAAATTGTTTTAATAATTGTAAGAGAGTATTTGCTTTTGGAACTGGTTTTAGCCAACAGCTGATGATAAAAGAATTCATAAGATGCATGTTCAATGACCATACAATGATAATATATATACCAACAGTAACTGAGTTGGAGAATTTATGTTCAGATTTTGACGAAAATGATTTATTATTGTTTGTTTCATTTTCTGGGGATATATCTGAAAAATCTATTGATATTTTAAAACAATTAAAAATAAAAAAAGTTAATCTTGTTTCTGTTTCAATATTTACTCGAAACACCCTGGCGAAAATGTGTGATTATAACTTGTATTATCAAGTTTCAACTATTAGTTCAAATAATAGACTTAACACATCATCATATATCACTTTGAATCTAGTTTTAGCCTTATTATATGAAAGTATAATAAAATCTAAGCTTAGTGAAGATTTTAAGCTTGATTCATAAACAAGTATTATAAAGTTTTCAAAAAGATAAATCAAAAAAATTAAAAAAAATTTGCAAAAAAATATTTTGCTAGTAATATAGATTTATAAGAAAAAATAGATAGATGACGGGAAGAGTAAGGATTTTACTTTTTTTACAGAGAAAAAAGTGTTTGCTGAGAGCTTTTAATTGAGATTATCCCCAAGACCACCCCTGATATTTTCGGTAATACGAAAGGCATGACCTGCCTTAAAACATCAATGAGTATAAATTAAGGTGGAACCACGACACATCGTCCTTTGGGATGGTGTGTTTTTTTATTGTAAAATAGAAAATTTTCTTAATTTTTAAAAATTTTAATAGGACAGAAAATTGTGATTCTTAATTTAAAACGTTACGAAATTTTTCTAGATTTTTAGAAAAGTGTGGATAAAATTATAAGGAGAGAGAAATGATAAAAATCAAATTACCTGATGAAAGTGTAAAGGAATATGAAAAAGGTATAAGTGTTGGAGATGTTACAAAAGACATTTCTGAAGGACTATTTAGGTCAGCTCTTGGTGCTCTTGTTAATGGAAAAGTTATGGGTTATGCTGAACCTATAAATGAAGATTCTGATTTTAAGGTTGTAAAATTTGAAGACAAAGAAGGAAAAGAAATTTTCTGGCATACAACAAGCCACGTTATGGCTGCAGCTATTAAGGAAATCTGGCCTGATGCAAAATTTGCAATTGGACCTGCCATTGATAACGGATTTTATTATGATGTAGATCTTGAACATAGATTTGTTCCAGAAGATCTTCCAAAAATCGAAGAAAAAATGAAAGAAATTGCCAAAAAAGATTTGAAAATGGTTAGAAAAGAAATTTCAAGAGATGAAGCTTTGGAATATTTCAAAAAAGAAAATCAAGAATACAAAGTTGAATTGATTGAAGATCTTCCAGAAGATGAAATTATTACTCTTTATGAAATGGGTGATAATGTATTTGTTGATCTTTGCAAGGGACCTCACCTTCTTTCAACAAAAGCTATAAAGGCAATCAAATTAAATTCTATAGCTGGTGCTTATTGGAGAGGCGATTCTGATAGGAAAATGCTTCAAAGAATTTATGGTATAAGCTTTGAAAAGAAAAAACAATTAGATGAATACATTGAGCTACAAGAAGAAGCTAAAAGACGTGACCACAGAAAAATCGGTAAGGAAATGAACCTATTCTCTTTCCACGAAGAAGCTCCAGGCTTCCCATTCTTTAAAGAAAACGGAATGATTTTAAGACATGAGCTTTTAAATTGGTGGACAGATGTTTTGGCTGAAAATGGTTATGGCGAAATCCAAACTCCACTTATCATGAATGAAGAATTGTGGCACAGATCAGGTCACTGGGATCATTACAAGGAAAATATGTATTTTACAAAAATTGACGGGGAAAATTATGCGGTAAAACCAATGAACTGCCCTGGATCAGTTTTAGTTTATGGAGAAGAACCACATTCATACAGAGATCTTCCAATTAGACTTGCAGAATACGGTCAAGTTCACAGACACGAATTATCAGGAGCCCTTCACGGACTTTTCAGAGTAAGAACATTTACTCAAGATGATGCCCACGTTTATTGTCTTCCAAGCCAAGTAAAAGACGAAGTATTTAAAATGATCGACCTTGCAGACCTTTTATATTCAACATTTGGCTTTAAATATAAAATAGAATTATCAACAAGACCAGATGATTTTATGGGAAAAATTGAAGAATGGGATTTTGCAGAAAAAGCCCTAGAAGATGCTTTGATTGAAAGAGGAATTGATTATACAATAAATCCAAAAGACGGAGCTTTCTACGGACCAAAAATAGACTTCCACTTGGAAGATGCAGCAAAAAGAACATGGCAATGTGGAACAATCCAACTAGATTTCCAATTACCACAAAACTTTGACCTAACATATATAGACGAAAACGGCGAAAAGAAAAGACCAGTAATGCTTCACAGAGCTTTACTTGGATCAATCGAAAGATTTATCGGTTCAGTTACAGAACAATTTGCAGGAAGATTCCCACTATGGATTAATCCAAAACAAATTGCAATCATTCCAGTATCAGATAAATTTGCAGATTTCGCAGACGATTTAGCTAAAAAAATCAAAGAAGCAGGTTACAGAGTAGATGTTGATCACAGAAGTGAGGGAGTAGGATATAAAATTAGACAGGCTCAACTTATGAGAACAAATTACATGCTAGTAGTAGGCGAAAACGAAGAAAATTCTGGTAAATTAACAGTAAGAAATAGAGACGGAGAAGAAACAAAAGATGTATCTTTCGAAGAATTTATTGAAAAATTAAATCAAGAAAGAGATTCTAAGGCTCTTGAGTCTGTATTTTAGGAAAAATTATTTATAAATTAAAATTCATTTGATTTTTTTAAAAAAAGAATTAGAATAATTAAGTAAATAATAAATTAAAAAAAATAGCGGCTTTTGCCGTTATTTTTCTGTTCTTATATAAAGAAAGGAGTTTTGATGGCGGAAGTAAAATCAGAAAAACTTGGGACTATGCCTGAGGGAAAATTGTTGTTTGAAATGAGCCTTCCTATTATAATTTCTATGCTTGTCCAAGCAATTTATAATATTGTTGACTCAATTTTTGTAGCTAGATTATCGGAAAAAGCCCTTACGGCTGTAACAATTTCTTTTCCAATCCAAAATATAATTATTGCCTTTAGTGTTGGCTTATCTATTGGAGTTTCAGCACTTTTGTCTAGGTATTTGGGAATGAAAAACGAAAAAAAGGCCAGTAGCGTTGCGGTTCACGGTATAATTCTTGCAGGTTTTATGTCTTTGATTTTTGTTATTGTCGCAATATTTTTTGTTGAACCTTTTATAAAAATGCAGACAGATGATCCGACAATTATCTCTTACGGAATTGATTATCTTAAAATAGTTTGCTCATTATCCTTGGGGGTATTTTTCCAAATATTTTTTGAAAAACTTCTCCAATCAACAGGACTTACAGTTTATACTATGGTAACCCAAGTTATTGGGGCGGTTATAAATATAATTTTGGACCCAATATTTATTTTTGGACTTTTTGGCTTTCCAAGACTTGAAGTAAAAGGAGCTGCTATTGCAACTGTTACTGGACAAATTTTGGGAGCTTTGATAGGACTTTTGTTAAATTTAGTAAAAAATAAGGAAGTAAAACTATCATTCAAAGGCTTTTCCATGTCTCATTTGATTTTAAAGGAAATTTTTTCAATTGGACTTCCAGCAGCTTTGATGAATGCAATTACATCCTTTGCAACATTTTTTATAAATACAATTCTTGCAGGCTTTGGCCAATCAGCCATAGCAGTTTATGGGGTAATGTTTAAGCTTCAAAGTTTTGAATTTATGCCGGTTTTGGGCATATCAAATGCTATAGTACCAATAATTTCTTATAATTATGGGGCGAAAAATAAGGAAAGAATAAAAAAATCCATTAAATTATCAATCACATGGGCGACCCTGATGATAATTTTTGGTATGATAATATTTATGGCCTTTCCAGAGGCAATTTTAAATTTATTTTCAGCAACACCAAAAATGAAAGAAATTGGAATACCGATGATAAGAATTGTTGCGATTTCATATTTGCCAGTAGGATTTTCCATAGTCTGTGCCTCAATTTTCCAATCCCTATCAAGTGCAGGTATAGCGCTTTTCGAACCGTTTTTAAGGCAATTTATAATATTGTTACCTTTGATGTATTTTATTGGACAAAAAACTGGGGATATTGATAAAATCTGGTATTCATTTATAATAGCAGAATTTTTGGCAGGACTTTACTGTGTATATTTTTTAAGACGAGATTACAAGGAAAAAATAGAAAAAATAATGTAAAAAAAGGGCATCAGCCCTTTTTTTTGTCTTTGTGGATACCCAAAAACAGGTAATCCAAAAATCCTAATCTTATTTGGAAAAATATTATTGCAAGGAAAAATACTACAAGTCCTGTTGCTACATATAAAATTGGTTTTGAAAGTTTTAAGAAATTTCCCAAAATTATTTTTGTAAAAGGAAAAAGATATAAAAGCCCGCTTAAAAAATATTTTTCAAACTCAACTGGGTATATGTTTGTTTTTAAAATTAAATAAATTATCAAAATCACAGAAATGTGAAAGCCGATAAATATTTTGTACTTGTCTATAGCAAGAATTTCTATAAAAAATATTAAAATCGTGATTATGTAAAGGTACTTGTTTACTTCTTTTGCAGGCAAAATTCTTGCAAAGGAGAAATATACAAAAATATAAAAAAGATAATTTTTGTATTCTTTAAGATCTGGCAAATATTTTGTATTGTAGATTATTAAATACAAAATTAGGCAAATTATCCCAAGACCCATAGAAAAATAGGATCCAAAAACCTTTGTAAAAAATCTCTCCCCTATATATAAGAGGAAAATTCCCACTAAAAGTAAATAATTTTTAGAAATTATGGAGATAAAATTATCTTTTACTATATTTATGTTGTAAATATCTACTTTATTTAATAAAATAAGTATAAGACTTAAAGTTAAAAGGGGAATAAAAAAATAAAATACTTTTATATCCCTTTGATTTGAAAAAATCACCGCGAAATATGCACATAAATACACAAAATAAAACTCCATAAAGGTTACTTTATTAGTAAATAAGGGTAAATATATTATAATCAGTGTAAATATTATTGCTAAAAAATCTGCTATTATTAATTTTTGTTTTTTCATAGTATCACCACTTTGATTATATAATAATATCAGTTTAAAATAAAATTATTTAGGGGAAATTATGGCAAGGAAAAAAAGAAGCGAGCGTTTTGCTGAAAGAAATCAAATAGACAGACTTGAAAGAAAAGAAACTAGGGGCGAAAGAATAAAAAAACCAAAAAAACAAGTCAAAAGAAAAAGAGGAAAGAAAATCAACATATTTGCTCTTGTTCTTGTTATTCTTATAATCCTAAGTCCTTTATTAATTTATCAAAAATTTATAAACACCCCACAAAGGTCGATAAATAAGGCAGTTGAATCAATCCAAAAATTAGATTACGAAGAGCAAGAAAAATACTTTGATAAATTGGTCAAGGTAGAAGATGTTTTGAAAGAATCATATTCAACAGACAAAAAAGAACAAGAAGAATTTTTAAAGGCGAATTTTTCTAATCTGAAAGTCGATATAATAAGCCAAAAAAAGACCAAGGACGGCCTAGAAGTAATTGTAGATGTGACAAATATTTGCTATGTCGATATTTACGATAATTTAGAACACAAAGACGAAGATATACACAAAGAATATGTAAAAAAATTAAAAAATAAAAATCAAGACAAGCTCACCACAACAGCCAAATTAATATTGGACAAAAAATTCACCTATTACGAAATCTATGAATCCAGAGATTTTGTAAATGGAATCTTGGGCGGAGCCTTGAAATATTCAGATATTGAATAAAAATAAAAAGCTGTAGTACTCCTACAGCTCAGATTGTCGACAAACTTAATTTTCACCCATTTCGAGCGAACGTAGTGAGTCGAGAAATCTCATGAGATCTTTCCATGCGTTAGTTTCACTCACTTAGTCGAGATTGGTTGCAGCGTAATTTTATTTTTAAATTAATAATAAATTACTAAACTGACTTTGTCTACGCTCTGAGCTGTAGAATTCCTACAGCTTTTTTTGTAAAACACATATATATTTTTAAAATTTAATTTTAATATCCAGGTTTACCCAATAATTTGAACATTTGAGACTTATATTCCTCAACTCCAGGTTGGTTGAAAGGATTTACACCTTGCATGTATCCACTTACACCAACAACAATTTCAAAGAAATAGAATAATTCTCCCAAACTTTTTGCAGAAACATCGTCAAGTGTTAGCAAAATATTTGGAACATTTCCCTTAACATGGGCAATAATTGTTCCCTCCATTGCCTTTTCATTGACAAAAGACATTTTTTTGCCAGCAAGATAATTTAAACCATCAAGATTTTCCTCATCTTCCATAATAGTAAGATCTTTATCGACATTTTCAACTTTCAAAACAGTTTCAAATAAATTTCTCTTACCATCTTGAATCATTTGACCAACAGAGTGAAGATCAGTTGTATTATTTACAGAAACTGGGAAAATTCCCTTGCCATCTTTTCCTTCACTTTCAGCAAATAATTGCTTCCACCATTCAGAAACATATTTTAATTTTGGCTCATAATTAACCAAAACCTCAATATCTTTTCCATTTTCATTTAACATATTTCTAATAGCTGCATATTGAATTGCCACATTTTCATCAAAAGAATCTTTAGTATAATTTTCAATTCCCTTTTTAAATCCTTGGACAAATTCATCAATATCAAGGCCAGCCACACATAAAGGCAAAAGACCAACTGCAGAAATTACAGAAAATCTTCCCCCGATATCATCAGGAACAACAAAAGTTTCATAGCCTTCCTTTGTAGCCAAGTCTTTTAAAGCTCCCTTTTTTCTATCAGTTGTAACAAATATTCTTTCCCTAGCTTCTTCTTTTCCATATTTTTCTTCCAATAATTCTTTTACAAATCTAAAGGCGATAGCAGGTTCAGTAGTAGTACCAGATTTAGAAATTACATTAATAGAAAATTCCTTTTCCTTTAGATAATCCAAAAGATCATGCAAATATTCCCCAGAAATTTGATGACCAGCATAAACTAATTCAGTCTTATCACTTTTTGGAAAATATCCTTTCATAGCATAATCTACAGCCTTAGTGCCAAGATAAGATCCGCCGATTCCAATAGTTACCAAACAATCAGAATTGTTTTGGATTTTTTTGCTAGCTTTTTTAATTCTTTCATATTCTTCAACGTCTAGGTTATTAGGCCTATCAATCCAACCCAAAAAGTCATTACCTTCTCCATCTTTGTTCATCAAAGTAGAAAAAGCCTCAAGACTTTTTTCCTTATAAGAGTTTAGATTTGATAAGTCAACATTATTAAAGTTAATTTTCATTACAAATCCTCCTTTGAATAAATTATACCCAAAAAAAATAATATAGGAAATTTAATTTAGAAATTTAGATAAGTAAATAAGGAAAATTTTAAAAGTAAATTAATAAGAGTTTGCAGGAGAAATTTTCGTTAGTACGGGGATATAGGGGGAAATCCCAATGAAAAGAAAAACGAAAAGATAGAAATAATAAAGAGATCTCTCGACACTAAAACCCGTTTTCTTCGCAAACTTTTCCGTGCTTCCCACTAGTTTTAGGGATAAATTTGCCAAATCAAGGTATATTTATCAGCTCGAGATGGGTAATGAATTTATTAAATTAATTACTGCAGATGAATATAATTTGATTAAGTTTAAAGTAAAAAATAATTGTTAATAAGATAAAAAAAGTAAAGGATATGATTTTTTTGATAATCTTAATTTATTTAATGAAGGGAGTAGATATAATAAATGAAAAATTGTCTAAAATTAATAATAAAACAATGAAAAAGAAAAATTAAAATCCAAAAATAATAAAGAGATCTCTCGACTAACGCTCGAGATGGGTAATGACTTTATTGAATAAAAACTAAGAATGAATATAAATTAATAGATTTTAAATACAAAAAAACAAAAATTTTTGAATAAAGCTTAAAAACAAGAAATAGAAGTATATATAAACTTTAGAGTTTGATAAAATCCACAAATTACCCATCTAAAGTGAAATTCCAGAGATTTTTATTAAAAAACTAAATAAAACTTAAATAATAACATTGAATTAAACACAAAAAACTAGAATATAAGAAAAAAAACTAAAACTTTAGCAATTGAAAATTTCCACCCCAAACCCATCTCGAGCGAAAGTCGAGAGATCTCTTGCAAAAAAAAGAACAAAACTTAAAATAATTTCCTCGAACTAAAACTTAAAAATATAAATCCTAAAATAATAAAATATACGGTTAAAAGTAAGAAAACATTCTCAAATTGATAATGATAATAAAAATCACTATTTAGAATGATTAAAACTTTAGAATGATTCTTGACAAATAAAAAAAATAGTATATACTAATAATTGTAGAGATGATTACGGAAATATATTAAATAGAAAGGACTTACATATGCCAGAATTAAAAGGAACAAAAACAGCTAGCAATTTAATTACATCTTTTGCAGGTGAATCTCAAGCAACAATGAGATACAACATTGCAGCAAAAATTGCTAAAAAAGAAGGATACGTTCAAATTCAAGAAATTTTTGAAGAAACAGCAAGAAACGAACAAGAACACGCTAAAGTTTTCTACAAATATTTAAAAGAAGAATTCAAATTAGATGCAATTGAATTAAATCCAGATTATACAGCTTTCCCAGTTGTATATCATGATACATTAACAAACCTTGAAGGTGCAATCGGCGGAGAAAATGAAGAAGCTGAAGATATGTATCCATCATTTGCAAAAGTTGCAAGAGAAGAAGGATTTGAAGAAATCGCTAGAAGCTGGGAACACATTGCTCATGTAGAAGCTGCTCACAGAGATAGATATCAAAAATTACATGACAATATCGAAAATGGCAAAGTATTCGAAAAAGAAGAAAAAATTACTTGGAAATGCCTAAACTGTGGATACCTTTACGAAGGTAAAAAAGCTCCAAAGATTTGTCCAGCTTGTAAACATCCACAAGACTTCTTTGAAGTTGCAAACTTTAATTATTAATAAGTAAACATATACACGAAATAAAAAAATAAAAAATTAGAATCTTTCAAAAAAAATCCTGCTTATAGCGGGATTTTTTTTGTCCAAAATTATAAAATATTTAAATATTTGCTCTAATGTGCTAAAATATTTGTAAGAAAACAAAAGGAGATAATATGAAAGCTATTTTAACAATAATTGGAAATGACAAACCTGGCATAGTTTATAAGGTGAGCGAATTGCTTTATAAATTTAATATGAATATTTTAGATTTTAACCAAACTATAATGGAGAAAAATTTTGTTGGTATTATGAATGTTGACTTGACAAATGCTAATGAATCTTTTGAAACTATAAAAGATGAACTTACTAAGTTAGGTGAAGAAATAGGCCTTGAACTAAGACTTCAAAATGAAGATCTTTTTGATAAGATGGCAAGGATTTAATATGGATACAAAGCAAATTATTGAAACTATAAAAATGCTCGACCAAGAACACCTTGATATTAGAACCATAACCATGGGCATATCTCTTCTTGATTGTGCAGATAGCGATTATAAAAAATCTTGCCAAAAAATTTATGATAAGATGATGAAAGAAACTGAAAATTTCATCAAAACTACAAAACTTGTCCAAGAAATTTATGGTGTTCCTATAATTAATAATAGGATTTCTGTAACCCCAATTTCTCTAGTTGCGGCAAGTTCAAAAATTGACGATTATACACCTTATGCAGAAGTTTTGGACAAGGTGGCAAAGGAAGTTGGTGTAGATTTTATTGGGGGATTTTCTGCCCTTGTTCACAAATCTATGACAAAATCTGACCAAATTTTGATAAATTCTATTCCAAATGCTCTTGCTAATACTGATTATGTTTGCTCATCTGTAAATGTCGGCTCAACAAGGTCAGGAATAAACCTTGATGCGGTAAAACTTTTGGGTGAAAAAATCAAAGAATTGGCAAAATTAACCAAGGACCAAGATTCTCTTGGTTGTGCAAAATTTGTTGCCTTTGCAAATGCGGTTGAAGATAATCCTTTTATGGCAGGATCTTTTCTTGGAGTAGGTGAAGGCGATACAGTTATAAATGTTGGAGTTTCAGGACCTGGAGTTGTAAAAGCTGCTATTGAAAAAGATAGGGGAAAACCAATCAACGAAGTTTACGAAACAATCAAAAAAACAGCCTTCAAAATTACCAGAATGGGTGATTTGATAGGACGTGATGTTGCAAAAAGACTTGGAAAAGAATTTGGAATTTTGGATCTTTCTCTTGCCCCAACACCTGCAATTGGCGATAGTGTTGGAAGAATTTTGGAAGAAATTGGAATTGAAAATGTCGGGGGACACGGAACAACAGCTGCCCTTGCCATGCTAAATGACGCTGTCAAAAAGGGAGGCCTTATGGCATCATCATCAGTCGGCGGACTTTCTGGAGCATTTATTCCAGTAAGTGAGGACGAAGGCATGATAAAGGCTGCCCAAGCTGGACACTTGACTTTTGATAAACTTGAAGCCATGACTTCAGTTTGCTCAGTTGGTCTTGATATGATTGCAATTCCTGGCGATACACCAGATTCAACAATTTCTGCCATGATTTTGGATGAAGCTGCTATTGGAGTTATAAATCAAAAAACAACAGCCGTTAGGGTTATACCAGTTTATGGCAAGAAAAAAGGAGAATTTGCAGAATTTGGAGGACTTTTGGGTTATGCACCAATTATGGAAATAAACAATTCAAGTGCAGAAAAATTTGTAAACAGGGGAGGAAGAATCCCTGCCCCAGTCCATTCATTTAAAAATTAACTTAAATCTTTCAAAAAAATAAAAGTCCAGTAAAATATTATTGTTAATAAGAAAAGATAAAGGAGAAAAAATGAAAGTAATAGTTTCAGATTCATACGAAGAATTATCAAAAAAGGCAGCCGACCTTTTTATAAGTATATTACAAGAAAAACCCCAATCAAAATTGGGACTTGCAACAGGTTCATCACCAATAGGCCTATACAAAAATTTAATAAAGGCTCAAAAAGAAGGAGAAATTTCCTTTCATTGGGCAAAAACAATAAACTTAGATGAATATGTAGGAATAGATCCCAAAGATGACCAATCCTACCAAACATTTATGAATGAAAATTTATTTGACCACGTAAATATAAAAAAAGAAAACACCCACCTACCAAAAGCAGACACAAATGATGAAAAATTTGCAGAAGAATATAATAAATTATTGGATGATTTTGGAACAAGAGATCTACAAGTTCTAGGTCTTGGACCAAACGGGCACATAGCCTTCAACGAACCAGGAGAATTTTTAAATAAAAGAACCTCAATAATAAAACTTGCAGATGCAACAATCGAAGCAAATTCAAGATTTTTTGACTCAAAAGAAGATGTTCCAAAATACGCCATATCAATGGGGATGGCAGATGCCTTTAATGCAAAAACTCTAATAGTAATTGCAAGCGGCAAAAATAAAAAAGAAGTAGTAAAAAAATTAATAGAAGGAAAAGAAATCTCCCCAGATTTCCCAGCATCCTTCCTATCACTTCACCCAAATTGCTACCTATTCGTAGACAAAGAAGCAATGGGAGAATAAAAAAATGCTCTTGTAGAAGAAAAATTTCTCTACAAGAGCATTTTTAATTTTAATTTCAACAAAATTCAATTAAAAAAATCACAGAGCAATTTCATCAAAAAAGTCCACAGACTTTCTCATTTTTGACAAGTCTCTGGCAAATTTCATATACATAATCTTGCTAGCATTGTTAAAATTATTTTTCAAAGCCCTGTCCCTATTAAGACTTGAAAGAGTCATCCCGTTTTTAAGGATAATAGTAGAATTTTCAATGTTTTTCACATAATAACAATTGACAAAACCACGCCTTAAATCATCATTATCAGTTTGGTTGATTTTAAAAGGAAAAAACACATTAAAAGCATCAATACAATAAGGTAAATTCCTAGAAACCTTGAGAATTTCTCTCATATTTTTGTGCATGAGCTTAATGGAGATTGACCTTTTGCTAGCCAAATGTTTCAAAAAAATCTCACAAGATCTCCTATCAACAAAAACTTTCGAATTTGTATAAATTTCACATCCTACACCAAAACCCTTGATTTCAGTAGGAAGAATTGCTACAATCCTGTCCATAAATCCTCCTTTCCTAAAAGAAGAAAGACTTCTCTAGACATTAAGTGTATAATAAAATACAAATTAAGTCAATAAAAGACTAAAATAAATCATGATTTATAAAATATTTTCTCAATTTTCTAACAATATTATAATGATAATTAGTAATAGACTTTGTAGAAAGATTCAAAAGCCTAGCAATTTCCTTGTGAGGCAAATTTTTATCATATTTTAAATACAAAATTTCCCTTTCCTGTTTTTTTAAAGTTTTAATAGCCTTATAAAGCTCATCAATTTCAATATTTTTAATAAATTCATCTTCCAAAGAATTTCTATCCTCAATTTTTTCAATAATTTCAATCCCCTTCCTATCCTTATCATTTAAAGAACTGACCCTTTCTTTTTTGCATTCATTTAAAAAATAAAAATAAAGTCTATACTTCAAATATCCACCAAAAGATCCTTTTTCAGGGTCAAAATCCAAAACAATATCAAAAACCATATCCCTAGCCATAATATAGGCCTCATTTTTATCAAAAATCGGAAACCTATTAGCCATAGAAAGCAAAAGAGGCTGGTACTTTTCAATAATCGCATTCAAATTTTCTATACATATTTTCATAAAATTTTCCTAACTGCGATCGCTTAAATTTGTCGACACCATAATTCTAGTAAAAATTTCAAAAAAAGTTTAATAGGATAAAAGCCAATAAAAAAGGAAAAATAAGGCTAAAAGAGTTTTGCCGAGGTAAAAATTATAATAAATGGAATATGAGGTGAAAATTTATAAATAAAATTACTAAAGAAAAAAATAAATTTAAATATAAAAAGATACAGAGATCTCTCGACTCATTGCATTCGCTCGAGATGGGTAATAAGTTGACATAATTTTATAATCCAAAATATATTACAAGCAAAAATCCAAAAATAAAAACTTTAGCAATTAAAACCAGCCAATCATCACCCATCTCGACCTTGTGGAGAGATCTCATAAAAAACTAGGACAAAATATATAATATGTATTCAAAAAATAATCCGAAATATGTGCCAAGTAAAAATCAAAATACAAAAAATACAAGAGATCTCTCGACTCATTACATTCGCTCGAGATGGGTAAGAAGTTGGCATGATTTTATACTTCTAATAAGCTTAAATTAAATCATAATAAATAGAATATAAATTTACATAAACTTCAGTAATTAAAGTAAATATAACAAACCCCATCTCGAGCTAAGTCGAGAGATCTCATAAAAAACTAGGACAATATAATATGTATTCAAAAAATAATCCAAAATATATGCCAAGTAAAAATCAAAATACAAAAAATAAAAGAGATCTCTCGACTCATTACATTCGCTCGAGATGGGCAAGAAGTTGGCATAATTTTATAATTCGAAATATATTACAAGCAAAAATCCAAAAATAAAAACTTTAGCAATAAATTAATCTAATAATCACCCATCTCGAGCAGATAAATATGCCTTGATTTGGCATATTTATCCCTAAAACTAGTGCAGATTTATAACCGTTGATTTCGGTTATAAATCCTGAAAACTAGTGCGAGAGCACGGAAAAATTTGCGAAGCAAACGGGTTTTAGTAGTCGAGAGATCTCACAGTAAAATTAAGTAAAAAAGAAAAATCTAAACGAAGATATCACAAAAACACCTACAAATAAATACAAAAAAACCGGGGATTTCCCGGTTTTTCTTCTAGCCTATATTAAAATCTTCTCTTGATACGCTTTCCATATAGGCCTTATTAATTGTGCTTATTTTGCCTTCTTTTGTTTGGAGAACTTTTGAATTTATCATTGCCTCCATTTGTGCTTTTACGACTTGATCGTTTAAATCTGCCTTTGGATGGTCGATACTTACCATCTTTGTTTTTCCTTTTGCATCCTTAAATGATAATTTTAGGGTTTTAATTTGCATATTTTCTCCTTTCTACTAGTTAATTTTTTCTTCTGTTATTTTTTCAAAACTGTATGATTCAACTTCGCTTAGGGCAATGTATGCATTGGCAAAGTTTTTTAGCTCTTCGTTTGTAAGAGCCTTGTCAAGATTTGAAAAAGTTCTAGATAATTTTTTTACCTCTTGTCCCTTGTTTACTTCAAATTTAATTCTTAGTTTCATATTATCGCTCCTTTCATATATAGATAAGAAAAATTTGGAAAATGTCCATAAAAATTTTATGATTTTTTTCGTTTTTATAAAAAGTCCTTTATTTATAAGTATTTTTGGTGTAAGATTAATTCTAGTAAGAAATATTAAATTATGGTGATAAAATGAAAAATAAAAAGAAAAAATCAAAGAAATCCAATATTTTGTGGAAACTTATATTTTTGGTGGGAATTCTTGTCCTTTTGTATCCAATAATATCAAGATTTTACTACAGAATTGATTCTAATAACCAAGTTGAAGTCTTCAACCAAGGAAAATCAAAACTTGATAAGGAAGAAATCCAAAGAAGAATGGGCCTTGCAAAAGCCTACAATGATTCCTTGTCAGGCGGACCTACAAATGATCCTTTTACTGAAAAAAGATATAAGGAAGGTAGGAAAGAATATGCGAGGATGCTTGAAGTTGAGGAAATGATTGGTCATATAGAAATTCCAAAAATAAACCAAGATCTTCCTATTTATGCTGGAACGAGCGAGGATGTTTTGCAAAAAGGCGTGGGCCATTTGGAAGGAACTTCTCTTCCAATCGGGGGAAACAATACCCACACAGTCCTCACAGCTCATAGGGGTCTTCCTGAAAAAACCTTATTTACAAATTTGAACGAACTGGAAGTCGGCGATAAATTTTATATTCACAATATAGAAAAAACATTGGCCTACCAAGTTGACCAAATAAAAGTTATAGAACCAAGTAATTTTGAAGACTTGATGATTGCACCAGGTCACGACTATGCAACCCTTTTGACTTGCACACCCTTTATGATAAACTCTCACAGACTTTTAGTCAGAGGTCACAGGGTAGAATATGTAGAAAGTGTAGATGAAGAATTGATTAAAGAAAATAAAACAAATTGGATATTTAGAATATTATTCTTCCTAGCCTTGATTATAATAATTATCCTCTTGTGGAGAATTAGAAAATTGAGGAAAGAAAACAAAAAAACATCAAGTAAAATTGATCAAATAAAAGAAAAACTAGATAAGCTAGGTGAAAATAATGAGAAGAAAGACTAATATAAAGAAAAATCTTCCCTTTATCCTCATATTTTTGCTTGGATTTTTGATCTTTTCATATCCTTTCATAAGCCAAAAATTTTATGAAATTAAGGCTAATGATGAAATAATAGTTTTTAATAAAGAAAAAGAAAAAATTGATAAAAAAGAATTAGAAAGAAGGATGGAGCTTGCAAGAATTTACAACCAAACTCTTGATCCATCAAAACTTGTAGATCCATACGACAAAAAAGTAAAAGATGCCAAGGCAGAATATGCAAAAATGCTTGAAGTTCACGAGATGTTGGGTCATGTAGAAATTCCAAAAATTGCAGTCGACCTTCCAATATATGCTGGAACAAGCGATGATGTTTTGGAAAAAGGAGCAGGCCACTTGGAAGGAACTTCACTTCCAATAGGGGGCAAATCAACTCACACAGTTATAACCGCCCACAGGGGTCTTCCAAACGCCCTTTTATTTAGAAACCTAAATCAAATGACAGAAGGCGATATATTTTATATCCACAATATAAAAGAAACTTTGGCATACAAGGTCGATAAAATTCAAGTTGTAGAACCATCAAATTTTGAGCCGGTTTTGGTTGTAGAAAAAAAGGACTACGCAACCCTTTTGACTTGTACGCCCTATATGATAAATTCCCATAGACTTTTGGTAAGAGGGTACAGGATTCCTTACACCCAAGCCATAGACGATGGAACAGCTAACACACCAAGACTAAAACCAAATTTTTTCCAATTGTTTTTAGTACTTTTGCCAATACTTTTATTTACCATAATGATGTATATTAGAGAAAAAAGAAATTCCAAAATAATGCAAATGGAGGTAGTAAAATTTGAAAAACAAATCAAAGAAAAAGAAATTTAAAATTTTAGGCTTCATTTTGATACTTTTTGGACTAATAACCATAGCCTTTCCATTTTCAAAAAGAATTTACTCAAATATAGAAAACAAATACAGGATTCAAAGAGTAATAGAAGCCCAAAAAAAGGACGAAAAACTTGACCAAGTCGAAGAAAAAGCCAAAGAATATAACGAGATAGTAAAAAAATCTGACATATCCATGGTAGATCCCTTCACAAGCAAAAATTTGGGATCAGTAAATATACTTGATAATCAAGACGATATATTTGCCTATATGACTATACCGAAATTAAACAAAAATTTCCCTATATATCTTGATGCAAGTTATGATCATATAGCAAAAGGACTTGGACAAGTTTCAGGAACATCAATTCCAATCGGAGGAAAATCTACCAGAAGTGTACTAGCAGGCCACAGAGGATGGTGGACGGATACAATGCTTTTTTATGCAGATGATTTGGTAGAAGGCGACAGAATGTATATAAAAAGAGGAGATAAAACTCTAACTTATGAAGTTTTTTCAAAAGAAGTAATAGGCCCCTATGATTGGGAAAAATTAAAAGTAATAGAAGGAGAAGATCTTGTAACTCTTTTAACCTGCCACCCAATAAGATGGCCAAGTCCAAATAGACTTTTGATAAATGCAAGAAGAGTAGAAGAAAAAGAAGAAGTCGCAACAAATAAAATTGAAAGTACAGAAATAAGCAAAAACGTAAAAATCTCAAATTATCTTTATATAGGATTTTTAATAATAGATTTTCTTTTGATAGTATTTGTAATAATAAAATTGATAAAAACAATATTAAGATAAAAGCTTAATAAATAATAAATAAAATCAAAACCCATTCCAAGCGATAAGGAATGGGTTTTGTTTTGGGAAATTTTATGAAGAAAAAATTATTATTAAAATAAAAAATAAACAAAACGAAGAAATTCCTATGAAAAGATAAAATTAATGGCAAATTTAATCAAGAGATCTCTCGACTGCGCTCGAGATGGGTAACCTTAATACGTACTAAGAAACTTCGAACATATAAAATCTTCTAATTTTTAATTTTAAAAATAGAAAATAAAAACAGGAATATAAAATAAATAAAAGCTAAGTAAATAAATTTAAACTTTAAAAACAAATTAAGCACGCTATAAACCCATTTCGACCTGATAAATATGCATTGATTTGGCATATTTATCCCTAAAATTAGTGCAGATTTATAACCGTTGATTTCGGTTATAAATCCTGAAAACTAGTGCGAAAGTACGGGAGAATTCACGTAGTAAATGAGTTTTCATAAGCACGGAGGAATTTGCAAAGTAAATAGGTTTTAGTGCGGAGAGATCTCGTATTAAAGCAAGCGAATGTAAAAGTGAAATTAAATTTTTCTAATAAAAATTCAAAAAAATTTAAAAATTTGCAATATATTGAGATTATAAGAAATTTTAAATATATCTTAAAAACTTAAAAATATGTAAAAATTTTGTTGACTTTAAAAAAATCAGGATATATAATTAAATAAACTTAGAATAAAAAAATTCTAAATAGATACTAATTTTAAAGAAGATGATAATTTTTAGCCGCGCACTTTAGCTAAGTATATTGAAAAAATATTAGGAAAAAAATATTATGTTTATTTCTACATCCCATATATTTTCTAAAGAATGTACAATCGCCTACTAAAAGTCAGCGATATTTAGTTAATTTTAACAAAACCGAAATTAACTAAAACCACCATGAAGGAGTTATTATGAAAAAAACACTTAGAAAATTGATGTCATTTTTTATGGCGCTTTTTATGGTTTTGCAGGTTATGTTACCAGCCTTTGCAACGAGGTCGAAGGCGGAAGAAGAAAATCCGAATTCAATAAAAAATATTGAAAATCTTAATCCGGATGATGAATCCTATTTCTCAATCACTGATTCCCAAAAAATTTATGATGAAAAGAAAATAAAAAAGGATGAAAACAAATTTTCAATAGCACTTGGTCTTCCTTATACAAGTTCAAATTTTAAACTTGTAAAAAGAAATGACCTAAAACTTTATGATGATGGAATCTTCCCTACAAATGAAGATGCAAGTAAGGAATATTGGCGCATAAAAGATATGCTAAATGACCAAGGCCTTGATCTTGATCTTGAAATAATAAAAGTAGACCAAGGATACAGAATCATCACTAAAGAAGATTTAGAAAATTTGGAAGATGAAAAAGAAGACAAAAAATACGGAGAAAATTATTCTTATATAAACTTTAAAATTTTGGATGATTTTGATTTCAATGAAAAGGGAAATCAAAAAATCCTAGACCAAGACAAATTAGTATTTAATTTAGAATTTATTACAAATATATCACCTGATCCAAACTACAACCTATTCGAAAAAAACGAAGAAGGAAAATGGACAGTAAAAAACGAGGGAGATATATTTGCCCTTGTAAATAATGACAAGGTAAATGTGTATGATACAAGCTCTTTGACAAACGACTTAAACAGTCTTGAATCATATAAAGAAGAAAAAACACAAGCCGAAGAAAAGGCAAAAAAAGAAGCCGAAGAGAATAAAATAGCTGAGGAAGAAGCTAAAAAGAAAGAAGAAGAGAAAAAGCTTCAAGAAGAAAAAGAAAAGGCTGAAGAAGAAAAAAAGGCTCAAGAAATAAAACAGGCTGAGGAAGAGAAAAAACTTCAAGAAGAAAAAGCTATAAAAGAAGCTCAAGAAAAATCTCAAGCCGAAAATAAAGAAAATCCAAAAGACGAAAAATCTGTACTAGAAACAGATAAGAAAGAAAATAAAGACGAAAAATCTTCTGATCAAAAATCTATAATAGAAAAAAAACAAGATGAAAAACCAGAAGAAAATATAACCCTAACAAATCTTGAAAAAGCAGACAAAGAATTAAAAGAAGCTTTAAAAGATGAAAATAATTCTATTGGAGATATACAAAAACTTCTTACAGAACTTGGGGAAAAATATAAACTATCAAGATTAGACCAAGAAAAATTAATGTCAGACAACGACAAGGCTATAAAGAATCTTGTAGAAAAAGATAGGAATGAAAACTTTAGGACTTTGATGCTTAGGCAAAATGAAGATGATGGTTCAAATTCTTTTGAAGGTAAACTTTTCCACCTAAATCTTGACATGCACGTCAAAGCATCCCCAGCAAATCCAATCCCAGCAGGTTGGTATTTCGATGTAAAAGTTGGTCCATATTTAAAAGAACACCCAGGTCAACAGATAAAAGACCTAACAGATGAAAACGGAAGATTTGTTGCTTATGCTACTTATTATGAAGACGGTCGCTATATCAGATATAACTTCATAAGAGAAATTACTAGTGATACTACTCTTACTGTTGATCAAAATCTTGCTTTTGATACAAAAAATATAGGAGATAAAGAAAGTGTTGATATTGATATCAAGGTTGCACCAAAAAACAACCCTGTTCAATCAATGGATACTATAAATGTAAAGAAAAATTCACCTTCTCCAGTAGAGTCAAAGTACACTGTAAAAGAACAAGGTCCAACAACAGAAATAACTTACCCTTACCAACTTTCATATGAAACAAAGCCTACAGTAGTAAAAGACTCCAAGGGAAATAAAGTTGGAGCAGACACTGACCTAAATGGCGCTTATGTAGAATGGAATATAGTTGTTGATACATCATCTATAAATAAAGAAAATCTTGATTTTAATAAGCTAAACCTAACAGTTTTTGGTTCAAACAATCAAGGACTTAAAAACTTCAAATTTAAAGCATCTACAAAAGAGGCTGACCTTGATGATAGATCAGGATATAGATCATCAGCATCTAGTAATGAACTTTTATTCCAAAACTCACTTATAGATAAAAAAGATCTTGGAGATAAGCTTTATATCAGAGTAAAAGGATATATAGATGATAACCATCCACATCCAGAATACTCTATTGGCTTTAGGATAAATCCTGACAACAACTATGTAACAAACATGTTAAAGGATTTCCAAGACAAATTTAATAGTCTCCCAACCCCACTAAAATGGTTAGAGGGGGTAGAAGATGCAAAAAGATTTGCTGATATTCCATTTAACTTAGTAGAAACTATGATTCCTGCAAGAGTTAATCTAAAAGATAATTTTGCGAACGAATATTTCTACTACGATCATACTAGAACTATAGTTGCAACTAGAGAATCAGATACAAGAGTAGATTGGCACGCACTCGATTTATTAAGAATCGACGAAAGGGAAGACCCAGGCCTTTCAAATCCAGAATTCTTATTAAACGGTTCAAATAATGAAAACCCACCAAAAATAAAAAAGGTCTACTATGTTCCTCTTCAAACAGGCTCTTATAGAAGAACTAATAATATAAATGATGTCCTAAGAGACGACGGTAAATTTTATCCAGGAACAATAGTTGCTTATGAGTATGTTAATCAAGAAGGTAGTGCAGATGATGTTTACAATATGATAGCAAACATCAAAGAGAAAAAAGTAGACCATCTGGATCCTTCTTATAACGCTCCGACAGAAGGTGGAATCGCTAATTTATTCATAGAAAAGGTATCTAGTTCTTCACTCAGAGATAACTATATTGCCTATATTGAACACCCTTACAATGTAATGCGTATCAACAAAAACTTTGATATGGTTCAATGTTTTAACTCCGGTATTCAAGATCCAACCTATAAGGGCAACAATGGAGTTTTCCTTGATATTCATGAGGACGTATCCGGTGATTATCTAATATCAAGACTTAACGAATCTATCGGAAAACCATCATATGAACACAGTTTGGTAAAAATCCTTAATGGTACACCATATGACGGAGTAAACTTTAACCCTAATGGTAAGCCTCAAGGCGAAGCTATGGAAGATTTGATGAAAAGAGTCTACTTCTATGGTGAAGAGGTCAAAAAACAATACGCTAATAACGACTATGGAGAAAACAGAGAAAAAGAAGAAATGCATAGGATGATAGAAACATCCATGTATCAAAGGGTAATCCACCACCTAACAGACGGAAAAGGCTTAGGAGAAGATTATTTTAAAGCTCCTTCAGAGTACAACGTTACAGAATGGAAAGTTCCTTATACTCTAACAGGTAGAAGACAAACTCATCCAAAAACAGGTTATGAAGGACAATATACAGGAGGTAAAAATCCTCAAGAAGATCGTTACCTAACTAGCCCAGATAAATTAAGAAAATTAAAAGATAACGAAAAACAAATATCAAACTGGCCACCAGTTCAAGAAACTGAATATAGAATGGCCGAGAAATTGTGGGAGAAGGTAAAGGCTTCTTATGGAACAAACTCAGATTGGGATAAGGCTAAGGCTGATTCTGTTCAATTAGTATTCTATAGTCACACCGAATCTAAAAAGTACCAAGAGCTAATCACAGGCCGTGTAACAGAACCTATCCAAATTGATAAATACGATGCAAATGGACAAAATAAACTAGAAGGTGCTGAATTTACTTTCTATAACATCTACACTGGTGAAGAAACAAAGTGGACATCATCAAAAGATGATAAAGAACACAAGCTTTACCTAAAACCAGGTAACTACAGAGTAAGAGAAACAAAAGCTCCAACAGGTTATCAAAATCTTAAAGAGTTTACTATAGAAGTTTCAAGAAAAGCTATAAATGCAGATAAAGGCCCTTATGACTTTGTTAAACTTCCAGAAATTCATGTAAATGATGGATACAAAACAAAAATAACCCTAGATGAAGTACCAGTATCAGCCACAGGCAAGGAAATGGTAGAAATTGATGATAAAAATAATGAGATAAAAGTTAAAGTTATCAATATCGAAGATAATCTAGGAAAAATCAAATTTACAAAGAAAAATAAATTCACTAAACTAAACGGTGCAGAATTTACTCTAAGAAAAATAAAGGCTGATTCATTAGAAAATGCAAGAGCACAAGTTAATAATCCAACTTATGACGAGAATGCTTACAAACAAGTTTCATCTGGTCAATACGGAGTTTTCGAATTCGACCAAATCTCAAAAGGTTACTATGTATTAGAAGAAACAAAAACACCTTCTGGTTACAAAAAGGCAGATAACAAACTTATAGTAGCTACAGCTGGAGAAGACGCTCAAGGAAAACCTACAATAGATGTCAAGTTTGATGACAAAGAAGTCTATAAAAATGATGAAGCTGTTATAGTAAATGAATCAAAAGATACAGAAATCGAATTTAGAAAAGTAAGACAAGAATATATAGGTAATAATAACAAGGAACACTTAGGTCTTGCCAATGCTAAATTTAGACTAGAATCTATTTGGACTGTAGATGGATCTACCTACCTAAAAGAGGTCTTCTCAGACTCTCCAAAGGCAACTCCTGAAGGCACTCCAAAAATAGACGGAGACCAATCACAAGGCGGAGGATATTTCAAATTCACAAATCTTCCAATAGGTGAATATATACTAAGAGAGCTTCAACAACCAAACGGTTTTGAAAAAACTAACCTATATGGATGGAAACTTGTAGTAAAAGAAGGCAAAGATAAAAACTTAGTCTACGAATTATACGAAGTTCCAAATTATGAAGACCTAAATAAAACAAACCTAAAAAAAGTAGAACCTGAAGATATAATTGTAGGTGAGGGCAAGAAATCAGTCTACCAAATAGGAAATAAACCAAGAACTAAAGATTTCAAATTCGATAAAGATCTTGGACGTCTAAAAAGAGATAAAAACGGAGAACTTATAAAAGATGAAGATGGTAACCCTATAATAGAAACAACTCCTTATAGTAAAAATAAACTAGATGGTAAAGATGGAAAACCAGTAAGTTTTGATCTTTATAAGGCAGACTTCTATGGAGCTATCATCAAAGACAAAAATGGTCAACCTATCAAAGTCAACAAAGAACCAATTACCCAAGATGATGATGGCAATTTCACCCTCAAAGGTTTGGAATTTGGTGGATACTATGTATTAAGAGAAACAAATCCTCCAAAAGGTTTCGCTAAGTCCAATGACATTTTATTAAAAGTTGAAGCAGAGGCCATAGCAAGCGAAGGGGAAATGAAACTTATTGTTAGAGACCCTAACAACAACTCCAAAATAGGCGCTCATGCAGTATTTGAAGGAGTAATCGATTTTAAAGAGGGCGAGAAATTTGGTAAATTCTCAATTAAAAAGACTGGTAATGCTATAGGCTTTGTAGACGATGATGGTGAACCAATAAAAGTTGGTCTAAGACGTGCTTACTTTAGGTTATATACTGCTGATGAAAACTACGTAGTAGCTAAAAATGAAGCAGGGTATCCTAAAGAATATATCCAAAAAGTAACACCAGGAGTTCCTATCATTAGATATAAAACTGATAAAGACGGAAACTATATTCTTGATAGTAATGGTAAGAAAATCCGTGAAGGAGTTGATCCAAAAGAGTTGCCTCCTAACCAAGGTATCGTAACTTTTGATAACTTAAGACCAGGCTATTATGTATTAGAAGAATACAGAGGACCTGCAGGTTATGAAAAGAGTACAGAAAAGTGGAACATTAGAGTTGATGATAACGGAAATGTAACAAAAACCAAGGCTAATTCCACAAATAAAAATCCTAATAAAGCTAATTCTTTATTAAAATCAAATAGGTATGAATTAAATAATCTTAATCTTGAAAAACAAAATTTACCATTAAGACAAAACTCTAGCAATGATCAACTTGATGAATTAACAAAGAAATTTGAAGATACAACAGGGAAATTAGATATTACAGTTAACCCTAAGGCGGTAGATAGAAAAACTGGCGAAAGGGAAATAAACATATCTATAAGTCCAAAGCAAAAAGAACAAAAAGAACAAATACCAACAAATGTTCAAATGGTATTTATGATAGATAGATCGAAAGATTATTCTATAGATAATAAATTTGCAAATGGAAGAACCCTAGATAAAAATATCAACAAAATCATAACTGATATTGCAAAGAAAGCTAAGGAAAATAAGACTAATATAGATGTAACTTTTATAGAATATAATAATCAAGGTAATGGTATAAAAGGAACACCAAACCAATCTTTGACAAATCTTTATGACCAAATAGCAACTCAAAGTTATAAAATGAAAATTGCAGGATCAGCAAGTGAAGTTGATACTGAATATAAAGATTTTATAAAACAAGTTGGAATAAAAGATAGAAATGGAGTTGTAATTGATCCTTCAGAAATTCTTTACAAAAATATTGACACATATTTAGGAAAAATAAAAAATAATAAAGAATATGACAAAAAAATCCTAGTAGATTTTACTAACTTTCTAAGTACAAATGCAAAGAAGAACAAAACAACTAACAATTTCTATAAAAAAGATATAATCAATAAGTTCACAGGTTTTGATGCTTATGTAAGACACATTGATCAAAGAAAATCAATAGCTAGTGAATATTCTGAAACTATGTCTAATGATAAAACTATGGACTTTGATTTACACGGTGATATAGAAGGTCAAAATAGTCAAGCTCAATTTGTACACAAATCTTTACTAGATAAATTGTTAAAAGATGAAAATTTCTTCAAATTAGCAAAAGCAGATAGATATATAGTAGAAAATGCAAATTTAAACATTTCTTTAAAACAAGCTATAAAACTTATTAGTACTAGTGCAAAAATAGGAGAAACTACTTTAGATCCAACAATTGATCAATCTTCGGGAAAAACTTCTATAAATCTTGATAAGATTAGTTTAAAAGCTGGAGAAAGCCTAGATTTAACCTATAAAATTGGTATAAAGAACCCAACAGAAGATTTAACATATGTAATACATGATAGTATTAGTTTTAATGATGGAGATAATAAAACAAACATACCATCAGATTATATGGAAACTATAAAAGAAAGTAATACTACTCCAGATCCAGATCCAGAACCAAGTCCAAGCAAAAATAAATTAAGAGTAAAATTATCCTACTTATCAGATCCTAAATTGCTAAATGATAATGATAAGGTTGGAAGCTTGTACTTGCAAGAAAAAAATAATACATCTACTGTAAGTGTATTTTCTGTGAAACAATCTAGATTAGCACCAAGTCTTGGATGGACTACAGTAGATAAAAAAGATGCCCCAGCAGACGGTAAAGTAGAATTTGAAAATCTTGACCCTACCAAGCAATACAGATTAGTTTATGAAAGAGACAATCCTTATTATACAGATTGGGGATATGAACAAACTTCCTACTATGATATTGATTTTTCAAAGGCTAAAAAAGAGGGAGAATATAAAGTAAATATTATCAATATTGAAAATGGTAATATGCTTGAAATCTTCAATATCGATGAAACAGGATTTAGAATTCCACTAAGGATTACAAAAGTAAATGAAAACAGAGGTCTACTAACAGGCTCACAATTTAGAGCGCGTAAGATTATAAATGGAGACTCAAAAGAAGATAAGTATTACGATGAAAAATTCGATGCTGTATCAGAAGCGACAGGTCTACCTGGAGATAACTACTTTAGAGAATTAACTCCTGGTATCTATGAACTTTGGGAAACACAGACACCAGACGGTTCATATAGACTTCCAACAGATGAAAAAGGAAATCCTGTAAAATGGTACTTTAAGGTAATGGTTCGAGAAGGAAAAGTTCCTTCAGATGACGATTACATGAAAATCGAATTTAACTTCGAACACAAATTTAAAGAAACAGACGATTGGAACAAAGACTATCCTGCTGATGAAAAAGCAAAACTTCTTGGAAAAACCATCCATGGTATAGATAAAGGTTATAAAGACAAAAACGGAAACGAAGTCTACGACCTTTATACAGAGGTAGTACCAGACGATGGACGTTCAGACCCAGCCAGACCGGATGCTCCATACAAGGGCATAGACGATGTTTGGGTAACAAACTACATGACAACAACAGAACTTAAATTTATGAAAAAAGACTCTGAGACCCAAAAGAATTTGGAAAATGCAGTCTTTACCCTAAAGAAAGTTCTAGTTGATAAAGATGGTAATGTAGAATTTGATGCAGATGGCAAAGCAAAAGTTGATCCTCAAACAGGAGTAAAAGAAGAAGAAAAAGCAAAACCAGAACCATATAACAAAGAAAAAGGCTATGCAGAAGCTACAGCAAGTAAGGTTTCTGGAGTTCACTTTACAAATATCCAAGAAGGAACTTATATCCTAGAAGAAATCAAACCTGCAGATGGTTACAAATTAAATGACGATAGTTTTATAACTATTAAATTTACACCAGGTAAGGATGGTTCTTGGACTCAAGAAGTCAAAGGATACAAGAAAGATTCAAACGGAAAATATCAAGAAATTCCAGATGCAGATACTTCGCTATTTACAAAATCTGAAAAAGGCGATTTAGAAAGTATAGCAAACACCCAACTAAAAATAAATCTTAACTTTACAAAGATGAACGCTTCTACCAATACAAAATTAAATGGTACAGGCTTTAAGGTGGTTGAGGTTGATAAAAAGGGCAAGAAAATTCCAGATGGTTACGAAAGAGAAATAGCTGGATTTGGTAGTGCAATTTATAACTTTAGAAATTTAACTGTGGGTCGTTATAGACTTGAAGAAACTATAACAATCGAAGGTTTTGCAAAACCAGAACCATGGTATTTCAATGTAGTTCAAGATTCTAAGACCTTAAAGCTAAAAATAGAGTTTGAAAATAAAGATAAGTCTATTGACTTTAAAACAGATCAAGAAGGAAATCTTCAAGATGTTAAAGTAAACAACTATCCAAAGATTCCACTAAGATTCAAGAAAGTAACAGGTGATGATAAACCACTAAAAGATGCTTACTTCGTACTTAAAAAAGTAAGAGAATCAATGGATGATAAGAGTATGAGCTTTGATTATTATGAAAATGGTAATCTAAAAACTCTAGTCAAAGATAGTAAGACTTATTCTTACCTAGAAAATGGTGAACTAGATAAAATTGACGATACAAAAGTAACTGGCAATGCTAGATATGACTCCATATCTGGAGCTACAAAGAGATACTACAAAGCAAATGTCAGATCTCAAGAAGACGGTGAAGTTAACTTCAGAGATTTGGATGAAGGTATCTATGAGCTAATAGAAACAGACATCCCAGACGGCTACGAAGACGCAACCCAACAAACCAGATGGATAATTGAAGTCAAAAAAGGTGAAAATGGTCTAGAAGTCATCTATAATAAGAAAACTGAAGATTCCTATTATAAAACTTACAAAACTGAGTACTACAAGACCTATACAAAAAATAATTTCAAAACTAATACTAACTTTGCTAAATTAACAGATGATCCTGACTTCCAATACAAATTGATAAACAAGAAAAACACTATAGATTTGAAATGGAAGAAATATAGCGGAAATGACACAACAAATTTAATCAAGAAATACACCAGATTTGATTTGATAAAGGTCATCCCAGATCCAAAACCAGATAAAGATGGTAAAGTTGCTGATCCTATGGATGAAAAAAATGCCTTGACTGGTCAATCTTACGGTGGAACTAGAAATATAGCTGCAAGTACGAACGGTATATTTGAAGTAAAAGACCTATCAAAAGGTATCTATGTCCTCTATGAAACCCACGCTCCAGAAGGCTACAAGTTGATGGATAGGCAAATAGTTATAAAAGTCTATGAAGACGAGAAGGATAACTATAAGCTAAAGAAGAAATTCTATGAGATAAAAGAAGATAATGAAGGTAAGAAATCACTAGTAGAAAATGAAAATTTATCTTATATCTTCACTCAAACAAATCCAAAAACTCAACAAGAAGAACCATTTATCCAAGATGGATACTTCTTCGTAAATAACCGAGAAAAACCATACCTTGTTCTATCTAAAGGATTTATGGCTCAAGTAAATGGTGTAAATAAATTTAACCATATAAATAGTGGTGAGCTAGAATTATCACTTTACAAAGATCCGAAAGATGATAAAAATACTGATACCAATGTTTATAGTCACACTATAAACTTAGGCAAAGATCAATATTATAGGTTCCCATTAGAAGATATTCAAACCGATGTAAAATACCTCTTAGAAGAAACCAAAGCTCCAGCAGGCTACGTCAAATCTAAGAATAAATACAAGATAGAATTTAGAAAAGTTGGCACAACAATAGCTCCATACCTAGTAGGAGTTGTAAAACCTGATGGTACTGATCTAAAAGATAAAGAAGGTAATCTAATTACAGATACCGGAGCAAGGTTAGATACAGGTGGTACAAAGATAGAGCTAACTGGAACACTTGCTAATGCATCATCAAGCTTCAAAATTGTAAACAACAAAACAGAAGTTGAATTTACAAAAGTTGGTAAAGATACTGTAAAAGATGGTGATAAACTTGTAGATAAAGAAACACCACTAAAAGACGTCTATTTCTACCTAGAAAAACAAGACCAAGATAGAAACTACTATCCAGTAACAAATAACTTAGAATTTATCAAAAAAGATGATAAGGGTTATTACATCGAAAAAGCTAATGGTGAAAAGGTAAGAAAAGATGGACCAGTAGATGTAAGCATTGAAAAATCTGCCTACTCTTTCACATCAAAATCTAATGGTAAATTTAAAATTACAGGTCTAACAGATGGTTTCTACCAATTAATAGAACCAACTGCTCCAAAAGATAAAAATGGCGAAGAATACATTAAAGTCCAAGGAGCTGTCAAGAAATTTAGAATTCTTGAAGGTGAAGTTTATATAGAAGATGACAAATCTGAAATAAAACTAGACGAAACTAATAAGGAAAAACTTGCAAAAATCACCAACGTAAAACCTGGTAAGGGCGAGTTTGAACTTAATAAAACTGATGATGAAAATAATCCACTTGAAGGAGTAACATTTAAACTTTACGATACTGAAGGAAAAGAAGTAAGCGAAAAAGTTACAGGATCTGATGGAAAAATCAAATTTAGTGATCTTCCTTTCGGTTCATATTGGATAAAAGAAATAAAGACAAAAGATGGTTATATCATTGATACTAAGAAGAGATTGATAGCTCTTGGAGGAGGAGATTGGAAAACACCAGCGAAAAAAGAAGATGTTTCACAATCAATAACCTTTGAAGGAGCACAAAAAGAATTAGTTTCAACAGCGGATACACCAAATAGTCAAACAGTTTATCCAAACAAAGCTGAAGGAATGATAGCTAATTTCAAATTTAAAATCGATCCAGAAAAAGAAATAAAACCAGGTGATTATTTCACAATCAATTTCTCAGAAAATGTCGACCTTGATGGAATATATAAAGATAATGAAGATAATGGTAAAATGCCAGATTCAAAATTCGATATAATAGGACCTGCAGGAAAACTTGCTGAGGCAAAAATAAATCCTGATAGAAAATCAATAACCTATACTTTCACAGATTATGTAGGAGATTACAAACCAGAATCTATGGCAATGTATCTTCAACTTTTCGCAGATAGAAGACAAATTGACCACAAACAAGACATAACTGTTACAGCAGATATAGGAAATAATAAAGATGAACAAAATAATGCTTATCATTATTCAGATTCTATAAATATTGATTATAGAGGATATAATTCTAAAGAGAAATATAATGGATACCAAAATCCAAATTCCGATATATCATCATATAACTTAAGACTTAACCCAAAGGATAAGACCTTTACGGCAATTGTCTACTACAATCCTTGGAATAAATATTTAACAAATAAAAATATAAGATTTACAACAGACAAGGAAATAGACCAAAATTCTCTATCAGTTAAGACTTATAGAAAATCAGGATGGGGTTCTCATAAAGATGAATGGCAAGAAAATGACTTACCAGATTCATATGATGTTGACTTTAGTAGATCTGATTTAACATATATTGGTGACCAGTACCGATATACTGGAAATTCTGATCAATATGGAAGATACAATGGTAATACCAATGAGATTTTCATACCACAAAAATATCTAAATCAAGATGGGTATGAGAAAAACACCTATGTAATAGAAATAAAAGGTAAGCTTGCAAGTGAAACAGCTAATTCATTGAAAACTGTTGTACATTATGCTAACCACAATGTTTATGAATTAGTAAATAATGGATGGTACTATTTCAAAGCAGGTTACACAGGACACTTTGAAACTTGGTCACAATTCTTTAACCCTGGAGCAATTGGAGATACAAACAAAACAATTTCTCTAATAAACTTCAAAAACAGAATTGAATACACAAAAATCAATGATGGAATAAGGGGAGTAGCTGTTGATAAGAAAAAAGATCAAGAAGAAAACTCAAATAATGAAAATGAAGAATTTTCAAATGGAGTTGGAAGTCCACTAGCAGGAGCAAAATTCGAACTTAGAAAGAAACCTACAATAGGTGCTGCTACAAAAGTAGAAGGATCAGAAAGAACTTCAGATAAAAATGGTAAATTCTTCTGGAAAAAACTTTCACCAGGAAATTATGAGGTTTGGGAAACAGAAGCTCCAAAAGGATTTAAAACACCAGATAAGGCAGTTTCAACCTTTACAGTTGATGAAAATGGAAATATTGTAGACATAAAAGGTGGTAAACTAACCATAGAAAACAACAAAAATGCTCAAATAAAGGTTAGAAAAACTGACCTAAATGGAAACACACTAGATGGAGCAAGTTTCTTACTAACACAAGAGACTGGATCAAAAAAATATGAAGCAAGTGTTGGTAAAAAAGATGAGACTAATAAGACAATAGTCTTTGATGACCTGCCAGTAGGAACATACAAACTAGAAGAAAAAAGGGCCCCATCAGGTTTCATAAAATCTAACAAGACTTGGAAAATAGAAGTAAGAAAAGACGGTACAGTAAAATGGCTAAACTCTTTTGATGATTCAAAAGATACAATGAATACCATAACAAATCCAAATCACATTGGAGAAAATGGAACAAATATCACAAGCGAAGTTATTGGAATAAACACAAAAGATAAAATCTTTAGACAAAATTTCACAATAAAAGCAAAAGCGAGTGAAATAAAAGATAAAGCCATAACAATCGAAAGTTTAGCAAATGATATTAAACTAACAGATGCAAACACAAAAATAAGGCTTGTGGCAAGTGATGATGGTAATATAATTTCTGATAAAGATAACTCATCTTACAAGGTTGAATACAATAATAATGAAAATCCAAACTTGAAAGTTACAATAAAACCAGAATCAACAAATGAAGATAAGGAAAAAACCTATATCCTAATTGTAGATATGCCATACAAAGAAGCCACAAAAGTAGGAGCAAAGATAAACTACAATAATCAAATAGTTTCTAGATACCTACAAAGCTTTACTGCAGAAGAAAATACTTTGGATATGAAAAACTATCAAGAAAAATACCTAGACAGAGACATAAACAAAGTAGAACTTCTAATATCAAACAAAAAAGGAGAATATCCATTTACTGGAGGTCCAGGAAATTGGATAGGATTTACTATAATAGGATTATTAATAATGTTTGCAGGAGTATTGACCTTTTACAAAAGAAAGTATAAACTAGTAGTAGGAGAAGTCTGAGAATTTAGATAATTAACCTAATAATAACTTGCAAGAAAAATAAATTTTCTTGCAAGTTAGGGTTATTATAAATGTAGGAACGTTTCTAGTATAAATCTTG
Organism: Anaerococcus rubeinfantis; assembly: GCF_001487145.1. Lineage (GTDB taxonomy): Bacteria > Bacillota > Clostridia > Tissierellales > Peptoniphilaceae > Anaerococcus > Anaerococcus rubeinfantis. Next base: position 1,630,242 of record NZ_LN913016.1, on the reverse strand, counting down.
AAATACAGATTATACATAATTGATAAGGCGAAAGCCAAAACATATCAAGGCAAATTGACAAAAAAATAAAAAGGAGAAAATTATGAAACACAAAATTTTGTCATTTTTAACAGCATTCGCAATGGTTGCATCAATACTTGTAGCACCATTTACAAATGCTAGCGCTGACCAATATTACACAGGCACTCAAAAGCCAACAACAAAAGAAGGCGCACCAGCTGATGAAGCAGAAGCTTCAACAACTTCAACAATTGACATCCACAAAATTGTTATGGATTCAGCTGATTTAGCAAATTGGGATCCAGAACAAAATAGAACAAATGGTGGAAAGATCACAGAAATTCAAAAATTCTTTGGAGAAAAATCTAAAGAAGTAGCTAATGTTTACTTTGAAGTTTACAAAGAAGTACCAGCAGGAACAGCAGGAACAGTAACTGGAGAAGAATTAAATAAAAAATATCCTTCAAAAGAAATTGATACAACAAAAGCTTATCAAAAAGTTGCTGAAAAAATGACAACTGCTAATGGTACAGGAAGTATTGATTTAACTCAATTCCTTGACAAAGACGGAGATAAAGTTAAAGATACTAAATTTGTAATCGTTGAAAATCTTGAAAAATCAACATACAAAGAAAACAACAAAACATTAAGTAAAGAAGGTAAAGCTATACCATCATCAATAGTTCTTCCAGCAACAATTATGGGTGGAAATGTTCTACATTTATATCCAAAGAACACTGATGCAGAAGCACCAGAAGTTGTAAAAGACTATAAAGATGAATTTAAAGAACCAAAAGCAAATGATGCTCTAAATAACAAAAGAGATCAAGAAACTATAAATAATGATAAAAAAGATCATCAAATAGGCGATAAACTTGACTACAGAGTAGAAACACTATTTAAAGAAAACACATCTTATCAAACTGCATACTGGCAAGATAGTATGACAGCTGGTTTAACATACAATAAAGACTTAAAAGTATTTATTGATGGACAAGAAGCAGCTGCAGAAGATTATGAAATTGAAAAGAATGATGCAACAGGTTTCTATGTATCATTAACAGAAAAAGGTCTTGCAAAAGTTAATGGAGCAGAAAAACACTTAGTAGCTCTTGAATATTCAGCAACACTTAACGAAAAAGCTATCGTTAATATTCCTGAATCAAACGACGTTGACTTCTTCTATGGTAACGATCAAAAAAGAGGAAATACTCCAAAAACAACAAAACCAAAAGATAAGAAAATAACTGTAAACAAAGAATGGGATGATGGAACATTTGCAGATGGCGAATCAGCAACATTCCAACTTTATGATGCATCTACTGGAGAAGCAGTTGGTGATCCTGTAACAATTAATAAAGACAAACCAACACATACTTGGGAAAATCTTAATAATGAAAAATCATACAAACCAGTAGAAATTAACAGACAAGAAGGCGAAGAAACTTCTTATGAAGTTACTGAAGAAGGTACAATTAAAGTTGTAAACTACAAAGGTAACAATAAAGAAGTAAATCCAAAAGAACCAAAAGTTGTTCAACACGGTAAAAAATTCGTAAAACTTGATGAAAAAACTAATAAAAGATTAGCTGGAGCAGAATTCGTAGTAATGAACTCTGACAAAACAGAATATTTAGTTCAAAAATCAGCTGAAAAAGTAGCTAATGATAGACAAGAATATACAAAAGAAAAAGCTATCTACGATCAAATGATTGCTGATAAAGTTGAACAAACAACAGCAGACGCTCAATATGAAAAAGTAAAAGCAGCTTATGAAAAACTAAACACAAAATATGAATGGTCTACTGATGCTAAAGATGCTAATTTAGTAAAATTAGTTTCTAACGAAAATGGACAATTTGCAATCGACGGTCTTAAAGATGGAAAATATTATCTAAAAGAAACAAAAGCTCCAGAAGGATACGCTGAAATAAAAGAAGAAAAAGAATTTACAATAAGCGCTGATTCTTGGGCATCTAAAGGTAATATTGAATTTACTAAGAACCAAGATGGTAAAGACAAAATAGCAGCTGAAGGAACATCAGCTATGAAAGTTGAAAATAGAAACTTAACAATCCCACAAACAGGTGGAATTGGTTCAATCATCTTTGTAATAGCTGGTCTTATGATTATGGGACTTGCAGCTTACAAAATGAAAGCTAACAAAGAACAAGCATAATATTAACTAACAGAGGAGTTACTATGAAAAAGTTCAATAAAAATTTAATATCTGTAGTAGTCCTTGCGATTTTTCTACAGCTAGTTACTCCTCTTTTAGCTTTCGCTAAAAGCGGAAATAATAGCCTAATAATTAATACAAATTACACCGACAAAGATTTGGGAAAAGAAATTGTAATTGATTATGTAGATTATTGGAAAATCCCAGATGAAAAGACAGAAGATTTGAAAAATTCTCAAAGTCAACTTGATTTTGCTAATCTTTATAAAGAAAAGACAAACGAGGAAATTTCAAAAGATTTGGGAGAGATGAAATCATCTAATAAGTCAGAAAAAAATAAAAATAATGGCATGTATTTTGCAACAATTGAAGGCCTAGAAAAAGGGGCGTATTTGTTAAGATACAGATCAAATGATCAATCAAAACTATACATCCCTTTCCTAGCAATAATTGATGAAAATACAGAAAACCCTCTTACAATTTATCCCAAAAAAGCCCCAGATGAATTGACCCTAACCAAAAGGGACAAAAATTCTAATGAAGTTTTAAAAAACGTAGGCTTTGAAGTGGTAAATGAAAAAGGTGAAATTCTTACTTTTGAAAAAATAAAAGATGATAAGGGAGAAGAAAAATTAACCTACAAAAAAGACGGGAAAATCAAAGAAATTTTGACTGACGAAAAGGGACAAATTAAAATCTATGGTCTTGAAGAAAAGGTAAAGTTCAAAGAAACTAAACCTTTAAAAGGATACGAGTCACAAGTTGGAAAAGAAAGTGAACTAGCTCAAACTGGAAGCATAGAAATGCTAAATGAAAAAGATAATCCAGAAAATCACTTCTCTTTCCAAAAAATAGACGGAACCAACAACAATCCTCTAGAAAAAGCAGTCTTCAAAGTTCAAGAAAAAACCAAAGACGGCTACAAAGACATGGAAGAAAACGGCAAAGTCTACACATTGACAAGTGCAAAAAACGGAGAATTTAAAACAAAAAATCTCCCATACGGTGACTACAGACTAATAGAAACCAAAGCCCCACAAGGCTACGTCCCAGAATTAGAATCAATAAATTTCACTATTTCAGAAAATTCCCACACCAAAAAAATAAAAGTAAAAAACTACAAACCAACAATTCCAGGCCCAAAAGAAGGCGGAAGTAGACCAAGCAAAAGATTAGAAGCCATGGTAAAAACAGGCGACGTAACAATCTACCTAATCCTACTACTAGGCCTAATAATGATTGGATGTGGTGTGAAATTTGTAAGGGCTAAAGAATAAAATAAAATAAGAAAAAACAAACTACCTTGCTTTGCAGGGTAGTTTTTTTGAATTAAATATTTTAATTAATAGTTTGAATATATAAGTAATGATGTATAATATTGTTAAGTAAAAAGTTTATATTTTTTTAAAATATTATATATTGGAGAGAAAAATGGATGGATTAGAAAATTTTATAAAAATTTTAAACTTTATTTTCCTCATTGGTGGTGGAGCTGTTTCTGCTTATAAAAAAGTAAGATCAACGAAAACTGCTAAGTTCTATGGAATAAGTGAGAAGTATTTTACTAAAATTATTTTAAATAATAAAGAAGATTTTTATTATATTATATTTGGAATTATTATAAATATTATTTTAAATATATTTATTAATATTAAAATTTATAAATCAACAGAAGATTCTTGTATTAGATTTGTTTTATATGTACTTTTTATATTAATTAACATTTTATTCATTTGTATAACAGCTAAAAATTTAAAATATAACATTGCTTTAGTTATTTTACTAATAGAATGTATTACTATAACTATTTGGTTAGTCTTAAATAGAAAAATAATAAATTTTGATATAGTTATGTACGTATTTACAATATTATTTTTAACTTATTATATTATTTTATTTTTCTGTCCAAAATTTTATTATGCAGAATATATTTTAGATTATGAAATTATAACGAAAAAAAATAATTGCAGTGAGAGGTTAGTAATCATTCAAGGTGATAGTAAAAAATATATTGCTTGTAGATTTTTAATTAAAGAAATAAATACTACTGACAAAAATACAAAAAATAAGTGTATTAAAAAGTTAAAGAAGAAATTTAAAAATAATTTTATCAAAAAGTTAAAGGAGAAATCTAAAAATATATTTATAAAGAAGCAAAAGAAGAAATCTAAAAATAATGAAAATTTCAAAGAAGATATATTAATCATTGAAAAAAGTAAATTTGTTTTTATTGATCCTAAAGATTATTACTTTGAAAATATACATTTTGATAATGTTGTAGTTCTAGAAAGAAAGGATTTTGAAAAAGAATACTACAGTTGAAAAAAAGAAAATCTAAGCAATATGAAAGAGCTTTATATATTGAAGATGGAGAGCCTAAACAGATAAAATAAGAAAAGACGAACTCAAAATAAAAGTTCGTCTTTTCTTATATTACAAAATATCATCAAAATATTTCTTAACCTTATTCTCTATCTCTTTATACAAATCAGGATATGTTTCTTTAAAATTATCGCATACTTTTGATATTAAAGCTTTTTCGTTAATAGTTTGAACTTTATTTGTTCTTATATAGGATATTTCCTTATTTAAGTTTAAATTAGGGTAGGTATTTTTATTTATTTCTATATCATAGTACAAATTTAGCCTGTTTCTATTTGTAACGCTTGATACTGGAAGGGCTGTAAGATCTATTGGATAGGTTGAATTTTCTTCTTTTATAATTAAAAATGGTCGTTTTTTGGTTTTTGTTCTATTTTCCCTGACGTCATAGTATCTAAACCTAACTGTAAAAAAACAACCGACCTTATTCATCACAATCCTCAAATTGATTTTAAAGAAATAGCTTCTATTGTATTTTTGTAATTATTAGAATTTGTAATGATAATTTATGATATAATAATCCAAAGGAGTTATTATGAAGTTATATTTGGAGAATATTGGAAAATTATCAAATACTAATATCGATATTGATGGCATTACAGTTATAGCTGGAAAAAATTGTACTGGTAAGTCTACTATTGGAAAAGTTTTGTACAGTGTTTTTTCTAGTTTTTACGCTTATAAAGGATAGAGTCCGTATAATTGTGTAAAAAGAAAAGGTCATTTGAAACTTAAACTAGTACAATGTTTTCAGCAACAAAAACCAAACTAGGAGTAACAAATGACCCAATTACACTTTACAATTAATCAAGAAGAAATACAAAATTTAATTAATGAATCTGTAGATAATAAAATTGCCAAGTCAATCTTAACAAAAGTTTTTAATGAACTTATGGAAAAAAAGAGAGATGAATATTTAAATAACAAAGCCTATCAAAGGGATTCTAATAGGACTAGCTATCGTAATGGATACTAAGAACGTGATTAGACAACTAAAATAGGAACGTTAACTCTTAGGGGACCTAGAAAAAGAGATGCTAAATTCTCAATAGAAGTAGCAGACTTAGATCAACTAATTGCTTAGATAGACTAAACGAAGAAGTTAGAAGACGTGAAAAAGTAATCAATATTTCCTAATGAAGATCCAGCTTTGCATTTGATAGGAGCGATCCTCATTGATATCAATGAGGATTGGATCACATCTTCTAAAATATATATTAGAATGAAATAGTAAATATTGTACTAGTTTAATTTACACAATATTATGGACTTGGCTTAAAATCTAGATATGATAAAATATAACTAATTTGAATGTGAATAAATAAGTGATTTAGAATTCGAATTAATATACTTTTATGTAAATATCTAATTTGAAAATATTTTTAGGAGGAGATTATATGAAGGATTGGATATGTAAAAATTTAGATACTGTTTTCAATAGGCTACTTACTATTATTCTTGGGATTTTAACTATTATAGTTGGAATAAATGCTAATAATATTTCAAATAACTCGAATTTGATTGCATCTAATGCTAATAAAATAATGGAAAGTAGTAATATAAATTATGAAGTATCGTTTGATGGGCAAAAAAATTATTTGCTTAATAAATTAAGTGAATTAGGAGAGTTATTACTAGATGCTTCAAGTATTGATGATTTAGACGTACAAACTGAATATGTTCAGAAGTATGTTAACGGAGTGATGGATGAAGATTTCAGAAAAAGAATAATAGCAGTAGGAAATAATGAAACAATAGTTGCACATAATAAGATTAAATATTATACCGAAGACAGATCTTACAAGGTTGACCCTGATTTTATTTTAAGAAAAAAGGAGAATGGGGTATTAAATTTTTTAGTGTTGCATTTTAATTTAGTTAATAGTGTTAAAAATAGTTATCAGGGTGTTGATGTTGTTAATACGAACAGTAGGGATGAAGTTAGGGAAATATTTAATTTTTATTTGTCGGAAAAAGTTAGAAATGATGAAGATAATATGGATACCTTAGAGTATTCGCTCAAAAGATTCGAAATATAAATTTTATTTTGTAGTTTTTATTCTTTGAATTTCATTCAGGATGTTTGTAAATACGAAAATATAATATGATTTATTTTGTTGAGTTTTGTATGGCATGTAATTGTTAATGCCTGAATAGTTTATAGTTATTATCGAAATGAGGTCAACATATAATTGAATTTGATAGTGTAAAAGATTTCTATTTTTAATAATGTTTAAACATTGACATACAAAATATTTTAGCGAATTCAATACAGAGGTTACAGAACATGAAAAAAATTTTTAGAATTATCGTGGATAAACTTTATTATATAAGTCTTATTATACTAATACTAACATTAGTTCCGATAGGAGTTATTTTATATAAAATATTTCTTGAGTTGGGTCATGTCGAGTGTTTGAAATATTTACTTATTTTCTTTATTTCTTGGATAAGTTTAATGTACTGTTTTAATTCGACATCAAGAAAACCTATTGATTATTGGAGTATTTTTGATATTTTAGTTTTCGGTCTTTGTTTTCTATCTGTAATTTTATCAGTTCAATTATTACCCGACATATCAGGCGTTCATTTATGGTTAATTATTCTAAGCGTCTTATTACTTTTGTTAATCGCATCTTTAGTGATTAATTTGTTTATATATAATAAATTCCTATTTATAGTTTTTTGTGCTAGTTTAATTTATGGAATCATAAATGATGATATGTACAATGTGCTCTTAGCCCTTATTACTTATATTATGGGTAGTCTAGATATTGATGATATTAAAAAGCATTTTAAGCTAGATATTTTTAATGAGGAAAAGTTCATTAAAGATAAGTATTTAACTATGTTGGCAATATCAAGCACAGCCCTTGCCAATGTTATTGGTGAACCTATATTAAAGTTTATTTTTAAAAATATTAACTTGTGTTTTTATGGCTATCACTTCAATGAGATTATTTATAGGGGTGGATTTAGGGTTATTTTTTCAAGCATTACCTTTATGGTATTGCTGTCCATATATAAAATGAATATAAATAAAATAGTAAAAAGATATACTGATTCTGACAACAGCGGTGATATTGAAGAGAATTTATCTGAAAATGAAGATTTAGATAAACACAATGATAAACTTGATCAAATGCCTGAAAGAAAAGACTTAAATATAAAAGATGATTTCGTGAAAAAGGATCGTAAGAAGACAACTGTATTTATTATAGCTTTTGCCATGGTTTTAGGAATTGTAGGGAAGCTATTTTCTGAGAGAGAGAAGAAAGAAAATGACTAGAAAAATATTTAATTACAGAGATTGGGACATAGAAACTGAGGCCATTACGGGATTAAGTGATTAAAAAGGTGCTTATTTTGTCATCTTTAATAATAACAGAAAACATGCATAAGAGTGTGATAGTTGAAAAATTACCAGGAGAAATATTTATATCAGATTTTAGTAGAGAAATTTTTGAGAAAGAAATAGATAGAAAATTGAGAGGAAGTTTAGATAGTAAAGAAAAGCTATTTTAAAAACTATACAATGTAAAAAGTCTATTGGGATTTAGTAAAAAAAGTATAAAGGTTAAAAATAATTTTAATAGAAGAGATATTTAAAGAATTAATCAAAAAAATATTTTGAAAACCATAACCAATTAGGAGAAGAATTCACTAAAATAAATGTGATTTTTAATTGAATTGATATTATGTTCCTCTCAAATTGTGAGTTTCATCAGCTAAATAGTATAATCATATTGAGGTGTAATTATGAAATTATATATGGAGAATATAGGTAAGCTTGCTAATACTGAAATTGATATTGATGGTATTACAGTTATAGCTGGAAAAAATGGTACTGGTAAGTCTACTATTGGAAAAGCTTTGTATAGTGTTTTTTCTAGTTTTTACGCTTATAAAGACAATATTAATCAATTAAGAAATTATTTATTATTAAAAGAGCTAAGAAAACAATTAAGTTTATATTTTTTTAGAAGTATTAATGAGGAAAAATTAGATTCATTTCTTATGGATTTATATAAAAATAGGTATATTTATAAAGATGATAAGGATAAACTGAAAATAGATATTTTAAATTTTATGAATCAAATGAATCTAGAATTGGAAAAACATGGTTTTGCTGATAGTTCGGTGGATAATTATGATATAAATATAGATATAATTGATAATATTATGGATACTTTATTTATTGATGATGAAACTATGCTTAATTATATTGTAAGTCAAACTTTTAATAATGAATTTAATAATCAAGTAAAAAATTTATCCAATCTTGATAATATTGGCAGGGTTAATCTTAGAATCAAAGATAAGAATTTAAATATTACTTTTGCTAAAAATGGCAAACTAAAGATAAAAAATCCAATTTTAATTTCTAAAAAAGTTGTTTATATAGATGACCCTTATATAATTGATAAAATAGACAACTATAGATTTCATGATATTAGTCCAATAGAGTTTCTTGACCATAGAGATGATTTATTTGATTTAATAAAGGAAGAAAAGAGCCCAGAAAGTATTTTGATTGATGAAAGTTTATCTAAAATTAGTAAACATATATCCAAGGCTAGTAATATAGACGTTTATAATAACCATGGTAGATACTATTATATATCTTCCAACAAAGAAGAAAAAATTGATATTAAAAATGCTTCTACTGGTCTTAAAACTTTTATTATTATAAAGATGCTATTAGAAAATGGGTCTTTGCAAAAAAATGGAACTATAGTTTTAGATGAGCCAGAAACACATTTGCACCCAGATTGGCAAATTATCTTTGCTGAGTTAATTGTTTTATTAAATAAATATTTGGGTATGCATATTCTTATTAATAGCCACAGTCCTTATTTTGTTAGGGCTATTGAGGTTTATTCTTCAAAACATGAGGTCGCTGATAAGTGTAAATATTATTTAGCTTATGATAATGAGAAATCTGGATTAGCAGAAGTTAAAGATGTAAGCGATTCGGTTAATGAAATTTATTCTACCTTATCTTCTGCTTTTGATATTCTTGAACAAGAGAGTTTATTATGAGAAAATATTTAAAAGATCTTGTTTATGATTTTTTTGGTGATGAATTTTGTCAAAATATTGATGTTTCAAGTGTATTTAGTGACTTTTCTCATACTTCTTATGATGATAATGATGGAGAAATTTTTATAGATTCTAATGATAAATGTATAGACTTTGATAAAGTAAAGGAATATTATTTCAAAAAACATAATACTAAACATCAGAAGATTCATGAAAGAAAAAATCATGGAGAGAAGTATATTTACATGAGAGAATATTCGTCTAATGATGCTGTTAAAATTTTTAATGATATGGATTATTTTATTGAGTTTAAAAATCAAAATAAACCTAAAATAAATAAAATATATAGTAAGATAAAGGATTCTTTATTAATTTATATGGATATATTTGATGAAAATTTATCTTATACTAGAGAAAATGTAGGGTATATTTTAGTTTATAATCCTAAAAAAGATATAAATGACAAAAGTGGTCTTGGTCAATATGAGGAATATGATAAACTTCAGAATAAGATTAAATCTTTAGCTAAAAGAAAAGTTGATAAATTTGGCTTGAAATCCAATTTAGAAGAATTTTATTTTAAAGATGTTATTGTTTTATCTAAAAATGAATTTGAAAGAAAAATTAACTTATAAAAAATTTAATAGAATGTAATAAAGTAGCCCCAAAATCAATATTATTAATTATGGGGCTATTAATATAGTAAATTTTAATATATTTGATTATTAATCTACAAGCCAAACAAAAACCTACAAATCCCAAGTATCAATAAATGCACTGGATAGAACAAATAATTGAACCATTTATTTTGCTTTCCTTTTTCTCCATTATAAAAATTAATGACAGCAAATCCTAGTATTGAGTAGAATTCTTTAATTATCACGAGGTATGACAATAAACTTCCAACAAGTCTTTTATCGTAAAAAAGGTAGAGGATAAAAATTATTATTATGGAATAATAATCGTAGTCGAAGGATAAAAGTGTTGCTATTCCTGCATTTATTGCAACTATTAATATGGAAAGAGCAAGCCATGCGTATTTGTTTTTGATTTTTTCTTTTAATTTGTCGACAATTATAAGGGTCAAAAGTCCAAGGGCGAGGGCCCACATTATATTTTGCGACCTGTTATTTATAAAAACTTTTGATTGGAACATATCGTAGGGAATTTCTGAAATTATGGCGAAAATCAACAGATTTCGCAGATATTTTCCCCTTGATTTTGTTTTATAAAAGCCTTCTACAATCATAAAGGCAAAAATTGGAAAGGCGATTCGTCCGATTATATCAAAAATAGTTGATATGGTCACGAGTGGCTCTTGGTAATTTAAAAGCGGGGTTATGATTGCTTTATTAAAATGATCAATAAACATTGAAATAAAGGCAATATATTTTAATTCTGCTCCGTTTATTTGAAATTTTTTTTGTATTTGTTTAAATTTTTTCATGTTTTCCCTTTCGCTTTGGTATTTTAATAAAACTATTCTTTCTGTCTTATTTATAATAATACTTATTCTTTTATATCAAAGATATGGAAAATATGCAATATAATATTTTCATATTTAGAAATATTAAAAGTACGAAGGAAAAAGTAAATTATTATATAAAAATAATAAAGAGATCTCTCGACTACGCTCGAGATGGGTTTAGACTTCGTTTAGGTTTATATGAGCTATAATCTTTAATATATAAATTGAATATTTTAATATGAAAGAAAAGTAAAAGATAAGATTTAAAGTTAATGTATATGGGTAATTCTAAATTAAGAATCATGCAAAAATGGAGAAAGTTATGGCTGATTATTATGTATATATACTTGCAAATAAAAGCAACTCTACTATTTATATAGGCTATACTTATAATCTTGAAAAAAGATTATACGAACACAGAAATCATGTCGTAGAAGGCTTTACTGACAAATATAATTGTACAAAATTGGTATATTATGAATGTCTAGACGATAAATATGAGGCCTTATCAAGGGAAGAACAACTAAAAAGGTGGTCTAGGGAAAAGAAAAATAGATTAATAAATTCAATAAATCCAAAGTGGAGGGACTTATCTTTGGATTGGTATAGGTAAGTTGATTTTAATTTAGAAGAAAATTCAAGGAAAGAGCGAATTATAAGATGAATTTAATAAAGAGATCTCTTGATTCGCTTTGCTCACTCGAGATGGTAGGTCATAAAACCCATCTCGACCGACTGTAAGGAGTGGAGAGATCTCATGGATCAAATAAATCTAGAAATAAAGTATGCATATCAAAAAAGCCATAGAGAATCCAAGGTAAAAATGGAATTATCATCACTATACAATCCAGAGATCTCTCGGCAAGCTCGAGATGGGCTATACTTCGTTTTATTAATTTAAGTTTAAGCAAATAATTCATTATAAAAATTAATATAAGAATATAAAGTAGAATAAAAACTTTATTAATAAATTAAACAGAAAATCAATAAAATATAAGAGTAAAACAGTTACTTTAGTAATTAACAAAATCCAATAATAACCCATCTCGAGCGAAGTCGAGAGATCTCATGGGTTAAGTGAATTTAAAGATAATTAAGCAATAAAAAACATGAAGTCCAAGAAAAAAATTACAATCTAATATAATGAAATTTTTTTAAACTATAGTAAATAAAAAACAGCAAAAGTATTTCTACTTTGCTGTTTTTGTATTTTTTATTAGATAAATAATCCTGCACATACAACAGATACTACTGTTATAAGTTTTACTAGGATATTAAGTGATGGGCCGGATGTATCTTTGAATGGATCTCCTACTGTATCACCTACTACTGCAGCGTGGTGGGCTGGTGAATTCTTTCCACCTTCAGATCCTGATTCTATAAATTTCTTAGCATTATCCCAAGCTCCTCCTGCGTTTGACATGAAGATTGCCATTAATACGCCTGTAACTAGGGCTCCTGCTAATAGTCCTCCTAGGGTTTCTGGTCCAAATACTTTTCCTATAAATAATGGTACTACTATTGCTAGTGCTCCTGGTACTACCATTTCTTTTAGGGAAGCTTTTGTTGAGATATCTACACATGATGCGTAGTCTGGATCGTCTGTTCCTTCTAGGATTCCTGGTTTTTCTTTGAATTGTCTTCTTACTTCGTTGATCATTTCTGTTGCAGCTTTTCCAACTGAATTCATTGTTAAAGCTGAGAATAAAAATGGTAACATTCCTCCTACGAACATTCCTGCTACTACTTTTGAATCTAGTAGTGATAGGTTGTCAAGGTTTAGTGTGTCTGTGTAAGTTACAAATAGTGAAAGTGCTGTTAGAGCTGCAGATCCTATTGCAAATCCTTTACCGATTGCTGCTGTTGTGTTTCCTACTGAATCAAGGCTATCTGTGATTTCACGAACTGATTCGTCTAGTCCACTCATTTCTGCAATTCCACCGGCATTGTCTGAAATTGGTCCATAAGCGTCAACTGTTACTGTTGTTGCTGTGATTGATAACATTCCTACTGCTGCAAGGGCAATTCCGTACATTTGCATTGTGTGGAATGAAACCAAAATTCCAATAGCTATAAGAATGATTGGTCCAACTGTTGAAAGCATTCCGCTTGATAATCCTGCGATTATGTTTGTAGCTGCTCCTGTTTGACTTTCTTCAGCTATTCTTTTTACTTGCTTGTAATTTTCAGATGTAAATACTTCTGATAAAAATCCTATTGCAATTCCTACAAGTATTCCCACAACTATACAGATTGCTGCTTTCAAATTTCCAAAAAATATTGGTGAAAGGATAAATGATGCTACAAGAACAATTGCTCCTGATAGATAAATTGTCATCATTAGTGCTGATTGTGGTGATTTTTGTTTTTTTCTTAAGAACAAGAAAGCTGCAAGGATTGATGCGATTATACCAATTGATGAAAGTACAAGTGGGAATCTTATTCCTGCATCTCCAAAGATTGAAAAACCAAGAACCATTGATGAAAGGATTGCTCCTGAATATGATTCGAAAAGGTCAGCTCCCATTCCTGCAACGTCTCCTACGTTATCTCCAACGTTATCGGCGATAACTGCGGGGTTTCTTGGGTCATCTTCTGGGATTCCTTTTTCAACTTTTCCTACAAGGTCAGCTCCAACGTCTGCTGCTTTTGTGTAGATTCCTCCACCAACTCTTGCGAAAAGTGCAACTGAACTTGCTCCAAATGAATATCCCATAAGGATAGCTGGGTCTCTAAAGATTAAATAAACAATTCCAACTCCCAAAAGTCCAAATCCTGTTACTGCAAATCCCATTACGGATCCACCAGCAAAGGCAACTTTAAGGGCAGATGGAAGTCCACTTTCCATAGCTTCGTTTGTACATCTAGCATTTGAGGCTGTAGAAATTCTCATACCTACATAACCTGCTGCCATTGATAATAAGGAACCAAGGATATAACAAATCATGGTATTAATGTTAATAAAAATTGCTATAAGAATTGAAACAATAATTACAAAGATAATAACATATTTATACTCACGAGATATAAATGCCATAGCTCCTTCTTTAATATTTCCTGATATAGTTCTCATTCTATCGTTTCCTTCGCTAACTGGAAGTATATTTGTTTTAATTTGCAAAGCCATAAAACAAATTGCGATAATTGCTACTATTACAGGTAGTAAATCAGATAACATATATTCCTCCTATTTTTAATTTTTACTCTTACTATTATATAACATAATATAGATATAAACAATTGTTTTTGATAGAATCTTGGAAAAAAATGAGAAAATTAGAGGAATTATTGGAAAAAATTATTAAATTTTATAAAAATATGGGATTTAGTTGTTTTTTTAAAAATTTAATTAAAAGTTTACCCATCTCGAGTAGATAAATATGCCTTGATTTGGCATATTTATCCCTAAAACTAGTGAGAGAGCATGGAAGAATTTACGTAGTAATTGAGTTTTCATAAGCACGGAAAAATTTGCGAAGCAAATGGGGTTTAGTGTTGAGAGATCTCATGGATTAAATGTAGTTATAGGAAATGTAAATATTTAAAGAAATAGTCTGAGATAATCCAAGGGAAAATCAAATTGCACGCCGAATATAATGTAAGAGATCTCTAGACAAGCTCGAGATAGGTTGTACTTCGTTTGAGTTATTTATATTTAGTAAGTAACTCATTATAAAAGTTAATATTAGAATATAAAGTTTACTATGAACTTTAGAAATAAAATAATGATAACAATCACCCATCTCGAGCAGATAATTATGCCTTGATTTGGCATAATTATCCCTAAAACTAGTGCGAGAGCACGGAAAAATTTGCGAAGCAAATGGGGTTTAGTGTCGAGAGATCTCTTGGATTAAGTGAATATTAAAATATAATATGTACAAGAAATAAAAATACTTTTATTTAATAAATTTAAAGAAATTCGATAATTGACATTTTAAAGTCTAAGAATTAAAATATTATTAGGAATTGAAAACAAATGTTTTGCGAGTAGTGCATTTATGCGCTACTCGATTTTTTTATCTTTATTTAAATTTTACATAAATATGAAAAACAAAAAAGGATATTTCAAAATACTTGATACTTTGAAATATCCTTTTTAAATTTAAGATTTTACTTGACTTAAATTTCCTTGGCATACTTGCCAAGCTGGCATTTCCATTTTTAATTCAAATTGTCCAATCAAAAATGATGAGATAATTGTTGTCAAAAATGAATATATTAAGTGTCCAAATGGGATATAAATTAAGGATAGGCCTAGGACGATGTAATCTGTAAACAAGTAGGCTCTTGATATTGGCCATTTTGTTTTTTTGGAAATTGTCATTGCCAAGGCGTCGTCGCCTCCTGCACATCCTCCGGCTGTAACTGCTATTCCACAGCCACATCCTATAAATATTCCACCAAATATTGCTGCCATTAATGGCATATCATAAAGGCTTGGAATTACTGGTCCAATAAAGTCAAAAATCCAATAAAATACTGCAAACATTATTGTTGCTACAATGGATTTTTTTAAAAATATTCTTCCGAGCATTGAAAATCCTAAAAGATAGCATAAGCCATCCAAAATTGGTGTGGTGTAGGCAAGATTCATATTTAAGGCTTTTTTCAAAAATAAGCCAAGTCCCAAAACTCCACCCTCTGTTATTTGCGCTTGTTCATGGATATTTATTACTCCAAATGACATAATTGCACAACCAAGGGAAATAATCAAAAATTCTTTTTTCGTAACTTCTAAACTTCTCAGAAATTTTCTGAGCATAAATTTTCACTCCTAATCTGGCGATTAGCAAAACAAAAAAGACTGCTGTCTTAGTTAACAACTAATCGCGCAATCTTCGGCTGGTGTTGATGCTTTTTTTGTTTAGATTATTTTTTCTTGTAAAAACTCTGAGCTTATAGAAGAATTTAAGGCCAAATAAATCCCACATCAGGCACTTATAAGGCGGGTTCAACTCCCACGAATCAGATAAAAACTACCGATAAAAAATCGGCAACCACCGTTTTACAACAGTTCTTCGAATATTATAATACCTGCTTTTTTTGATTTGTAAAGTTTTAAGGTTTTTTTAGAGTTTAAACTGGAATAAGTCCAAAACCATATCCAGAGAAGAAGTTATTTGAGATTTCTGAATTAATTATGGATTTAATTTATTTTCCATTATTATTACTATGTTTAAAATTAATATTAGCCTTAAATAATCCATGAGATCTCTCCACACTAAAACTCATTTTCTTCGCAAATTCCTCCGTGCTTTGCACTAGTTTTAGGGATAAATATGCCAAATCAAGGCATATTTATCGGCTCGAGATGGATAAATATGGTATTTATTTAAATGCTGAAGTTTATATTTTAGATTAAAATATGGTTTATGAAAATTTTTGATTTAATTAAGAAATTCAAATCAAGTATACAAACAAAGTCATATAACCCATCTCGAGCTTCGTCGAGAGATCTCTTTATTAATTTTGGATTTTAATTTATTTTTAACCTGTGAAATTTCAATCTAATAGCTTATGATTTTTAAAATGATATAATAAATATGTTATCGTACCCAAACTGGTAACAGTGAGGGGGTGAAGTCATGAATGTTCTCGAATCTATAATAATATCTGTTGCAGCTAACATATTAGCTCATTATGTTATCAAATGGCTAGATAGATATTCAAAATACGATAATTAGCCTAAAAAAGACAGGAGCCGTCACTCCTGTCTTTTTGTGTGCCATGGTATAATTCTCGAATCCATGCTCAATATTATTATATAAGTTTTTATTTTATTTTCAATCTAATAGTTTATGATTTTTAAAATGATATAATAAATATGTTATCGTACCCAAACTGGTAACAGTTGGGAGGTGAGGTTATGGAAAAACTCGGTACCATTTTAATATCTGTTGCAGGTAATGTAATAGCTCATTATATTATCAAGTGGCTAGACAGATATTGTAAACACGATAATTAGCACAAAGAAAGACAGGAGTGGCTGCTCCTGTCTTTTTGTTTGGTCATGGATATAACTCGGTACCATGCTCAATATTATTATATAAGATTTTATTTTAATTTCAATTTAATAGTTTGAGATTTTTTAAAATGATATAATAAATATGTTATCGTACCCAAACTGGTAACAGTTGGGAGGTGAGGTTATGGAAAAACTCGGTACCATTTTAATATCTGTCGCAGGTAATGTAATAGCTCATTATATTATCAAGTGGCTAGACAGATATTATAAACACGGTAATTAGCACAAAAAAGACAGGAGTGGCTGCTCCTGTCTTTTTGTTTGGTCATGGATATAACTCGGTACCATGCTCAATATTATTATATAAGATTTTATTTTAATTTCAATATGGTCCTATTTTATAATTTTTGAAATTCTAGGTTTCATATAATTTTTTGCATACATTACAAATGAGATCTCTCGACAAGCTCGAGATGGGTAAATATGGTATTTATTTAAAGGCTAAAGTTTGTATTTTAGATTGAAATATTTGCTTAATGAATGTGTTAAGTTTAATAAAATAAAATTAAATTATACTAATAGACAATGAGCCGTTTCATATATTGATGAGAAAATATTCGATATATCAAAAAAATGATAGTATATGAAAATATTTAAAGACTTAAAACCTGATGGGTATAATGATTATAAGATGATATTTTCTATTTTAAATTGAGATAAAATTTTAATTTTTGGAGGAGGGTATTTACATATGAATTTAGCAGATCCTAAAGATATTGCTGTTAAAATATTTTTATTGATTCCAATTATTTTATGCTTATTTTCTTCATATATGATAGATAAGACTAATGGAAATATTATAGCAGGATTTAATACTATGGAAGAAGGTAAGAAAGAAGAGCTAATAAGAAAAGGATATCTATCAAAAGTCAAAAAAATGACTTTTATAATGAGCATACCTTTAGTTATTGCCTTTTTGTCTAGTTTTTTTGTTAAGAATGTTAATCTTTATAATGATATTCTTATGGGAGCATGGGGGTTATTTGGAATAATTACGATTTTAGGAATTGTAGTTGTTAATTATTCTATAAGAAAATAATGCCTAGAATTTTTGAAATATTTTGTGTAAAAAACCTCCTGATTTAGTAGATAAAAACTAATCAGGAGGAATTTTTACAACCTATATTTTAAAAATAGATTATTATTTTTTACTTATTTATAAAATTTTAATATAAAATTCAAAAGGAAGCGAAACCCATCTCGAGCCTGTCGAGAGATCTCTGGATTAATTTTAGAATATAATTTACTTTTATTTTGCCTAATAATCTAAAAATCTATTTATATTAAATCACTTATAAAATATTCTATGCCCAATTTCCATCAACAAATACGTCAAATTCTTCTCCGTCTTTGTAGGCTTTTATTGTCAAATCTTTTGCTCCTACCATAAAATCTTCGTGGATTAGGGAATCATTTAAGCCGATTTTGTGAAGGTCTTTGTCTTCTACTTCTGTTCCGCCTTTTACTGTTGTTGGGTAGGCTTTTCCAAGGGCGAAGTGGCAGGAGGCGTTTTCGTCAAATAGGGTGTTAAAAAATAAAATATTTGATTTTGATATTGGAGATTCGTATGGAACTAGGGCAATTTCTCCCAAATATTTTGCATTTTCGTCTGATTCTAACATTTCTTTTAAGGTATCGTAGCCTTCTTCTGCCTTAAAATCTACAACTTTTCCATTTTCAAAGGTGAATTCAAAATTATTTATTATAACCCCATTGTAAACGAGTGGTTTTACAGCAACGAGTCTTCCATCAACTCCGTCAAATTGTGGTGAAGTGAAAACTTCTTCTGTTGGAATATTTGGCAAAAATAAATCGCCTTTTTCATTTTTTGATGAAGCTGACATCCAAATGTGATTTTTTGGTAATTTTACACTTAAATCTGTTCCGTTTTTTGAAGTATAATGAACCTCATCAAATTGGTGAGAATTTAAAAATTCTGCCTTTTCATTTAATAAGTTTATATGGTCATTCCAATTTTTTTTGGTTTTTTCCCAATCTTCATCAACACGGCTCACGTCAAAAATTACTTCCCATAATTTGTCCACTGCTTTTTCTTCATCAAGGTCTGGGAAAATTTTCTTTGCCCATTTTTTTGTTGGATAGGCAATCACAAGCCATGAAACCATATCATTCATAGTATATTTTACAAAATCTTTTAATTTCAAAGAATTTTCTCTAACAGCTTCTGCTATCTTTTTTTGGTCCAAATCTTTTAATAAATCTGGGTCATCGCCGATTATTGAAATCCTATTTGACCTGTGTTTTTCAAGTTGGTAAATATTTTTTTCTATAATATAATCAGGAACTTCGTTTAAAGTTTCTTGGGTCTCATAGGTATATTTTAATTTTGTGATTTCTTCATCTTTCCAATTAATACTTACAAGTCTTGCTCCTTTTTCGTAGGCATATTTCGCAATAAGCCTTGCAAGGTTTGGATCTTCCAAGGAAGAATTAATTAAAACGTCTTCATTTTTTTGCACATTCACACCAAATTCAACTGCAAGTTTGGCATAATTTTCTAATTTATTTTTGTTTACTGTCATATTTCCCTCCGTTTTTTTCATTATACTATATTCCAGTGGTATAATAAAATTTAGAAATGGAGGGAAAAAATGCTAAAAAGAAATGAAGTTGATATAAAAGAAACATGGAAATTGGAAGATTTATTTGAAAATGATGAGAAATTTTATGAAGAACTTGATAGAACAATCAAAAAAAGTGAAAATTTCAAAAAAACTTACAAGGAAATAGACTCTTCTGAAAAATTATATAAGGGATTAAAAGATTTGTCTGAAATTTACGGTGCCATGCACAGGTTAGGATCTTTTGCAGGAATTTCTACAGAAGTTGACGCCAACGATCCACATCCACAAAAAAGATATGCAAATTTTGGGGCAAAGGCAAGTGGAATTTATGCAAATTTAGCTTTTTTTGATGGGCTTTTGACAAAAATTGATGAAAAAATTATAAATGAAGTGAGAGAAAATCACAAAGATTATGATTATTTTCTAAAAAGGGCCTTGGACAAAAAAGATCATATTTTGGATGAGGCGGCTGAAGAAGTTATTTCAAAATTATCTCCAACTTTTGATGCACCTTACGGAGAATATGCTTCTTTGCGTTATGGGGATATAAAAGTTGATGATATTAAAATTGATGGGAAAAATATTCCATTAAATCACAATACTTTTGAAGAATATTACGAAACTGATAAAAATACAGAAATTAGAAGGGAAGCTTTCAAAAATTATCATAAAGCACTTTCTCGCTATGAATCAGGAAACGGGGCAATTTATAATACACACATAAATAATGAAAAAATCCTTGCAAATTTAAGAGGATATGATTCAGTAATCGATATGCTTTTGGATTATCAAGATATTCCAAGAGAAATTTATGATAATCATATTGATACAATAATTGAAAAACTTCCAAAACACATGAGAAAATATGCAAATATTTTGAAAAAAGTTTACAAACTTGACGAGATGACCTATGCAGATTTAAAACTTTCAATTGATTCTGGTTTTTCAAAAGAAATTGAAATCGAAGAGGCAAGAGATTATATAGTAGATGGCCTAAAAGTTTTGGGAGATGATTATGTAGAAATGCTCAAAAAAGCCTTCAGCGATAGGTGGATTGATTATGCGCAAAACGAGGGGAAAAGAACCGGAGCATTTTGTGATACACCTTACGGCTGCCATTCTTATATAATGACAACCTACAACAAGGACATGAGCCAAGTAATGACTCTTGCTCACGAGCTGGGACACGCTGGACATTTTGAAAACACAAACAAAAATCAAGATGCACTAAACACAGACGTTTCAATGTATTTTGTAGAAAGTCCATCAACAGCAAATGAAATAACCATGGAAAGATATTTACTAAAAAATGCCAAGGACGATAGGGAAAAATTGTGGGTTTTGGATACAATGATTTCAAAAACCTACTACCACAATTTCGTAACCCATTTTCTAGAAGCAGCTTTCCAAAGAGAAGTTTACCAAAGAATTGACAAGGGAGAAAGCCTAACAGCAGGAGATTTCAAAGAAATTTTTGGTGAAAAATTAAAAGAATTTTGGGGTGAAGATGTGAAATTGGTTGAAGGATCCGATTTGACATGGATGCGCCAACCACATTATTACATGGGACTTTATCCATACACCTATTCAGCAGGACTTACAATAGGAACAAAAGTTTCAGATAAAATAATAAACGGAAACGAAGAAGACATAAAAAATTGGAGAGAAGTTTTAAACCTAGGCTCAACCCTAAGCCCAATGGATCTTTCTAAAAAAGCTGGAGTAGATATGACAAATACAAAAGCCTTAGAAGAAACCATTGAATTTATTGGAGAAATAATTGACCAAATAGATGAACTTTGCGAGAAGCTTGGTCTTTATAAATAAAAATAGAATAGATAATTTCCGAAAAGCAAAATTAAACTTTAGCAATTTAGAAAAGAAAATAAATACCCATCTCGACCTACCGTAGGGAATGGAGAGATCTCATGAGTTAAACAAATCTGGAGAATATAAAATAATTTCTAGTAAACTTCAATGGCGAAGTAAATTACTAGCAAAAATAAATTAAGAGATCTCTCGACTGCGCTCGAGATGGGTTAATTTTTTGATACACTTATATACTTCGAAATATTTTAAAAAATTCTACAAGAAACAATTATAAAAGCCATTATATTTTATTGATGAATAAAAATTATAAAATTCTAAAAATAGAATAGATAATTTCTTAAAATAAATCTAACTTTAGCAATTAAAAAACAAAACTCAAAACCCATCTCGAGCGAATGCAATGAGTCGAGAGATCTCATGAATTAGGTAAATCTAAAAATATAATTTATATTCCAAAAATTTCCTTTGCTTTTGGGTAAATATATTCATATACCAAATAGAAAGGAATTTTATGAAATATTTATCTAAACGATTTAATGGCAAATATGGATTTTTCAAATTTTTATTTTTGCTAATTTTAATTATTTTAGGCCCTGTGCCTGCAAGTTATAGTATTTTAATTAGGGGTGTGGACAAGTCGGTTTTATATATTATGACTGCGGCTTATGTCCTTATTGCTTTTTTATTTTTTCTGATTTTTTATAGGAGATTTAAATTTTCTGGGGGATTTTTTGAAAATTTGAGAGTGGTTATTCTTGCTCTTGCTGGAATTTATTTATTATCTTTTTTTCTTGAATTTGCCTTTGGTGAAAATATTACAAATCCTCAAAATCAAGAAACTATTGAATCAATGCTTAGGATGAATTTTTCTCCAGCTTTGATCGCCCATATTGTCCTTCTTGGACCTCTTGTTGAGGAATATACTTTTAGGGAATATCTTCCAGGTGTTTTTAGAAATATTTTCAAAAGACGTGACCAGGATATAAAGGATTTTCTTGCCCTTATTATGGCAAATATATTGTTTTCCCTTGCCCATATGCCAACTGATATTTATAGCTTTTTGGTGTATTTTTCAATTGGATTTGTACTTGTCTTGGTGAGATTTTTTACAAATAATTTGAAATTATCCGCCCTTGTCCACATTTTTTGGAATTTGTTGTCAAGTTTACTATTATATTTTGCTATTTAAAATATTTTAAATTAAAAGAGGCTTTTGCAAAAATTATTTTGCTAAAGCCTCTATTTTTTATTCTAAGTTTACTTCCTTGTATCCATCAAATTTTATCTTATTTACTGCATCCGCCTGATCAATATCTGAATATAATTGTTGGATATTATAATCTATTGCTCCATTTTGCTCGATAATATTTGAAACCTCATAAACTACAAAAGTTTCTTTTGCTTTTGTTTTTTCGACTTCATCTCCATCGTCGTTATAATCTTTATGAACCTCGTCATAATTTATTTTGTAAATATAAACAAGGGAGAACAATCCTCCTTGACCCTTTTCAAGATCTTCTTTTGGAACTTTCTTTTCATATAATCCCGCTAATTCTATTTCAAGATTTTTGGTTTTTGTTGAAAAATAACTTCCATCTGATAGGTATCGGTCAGATATTTCTTTTTGTATATCTCCCTCAAATTTTTCAACATTATCTTCATTTATATCATCGTAAGAATTTATAAATTTATCTAAACCCTTAACCTTAAATTTCTTTTGGATTTTGTCATCTGTAAAAGAAATTTTGTATGGAGGTAGGGCAGTATATTCAACAGTAGCAGTTATTTCGTCACCGTTTTTGATATTTTTTTCTTTGTCCAAGGTGATTTTTTGACTATAAGCTTCTTCGATTTCCTCTTTTAAAAATTTATTTTTATATTGGCTTAAAATTGGAGAGCCAACTGTTGAAGCTGATGCCTTTGCATATCCACTATAACCGTTAACATCAAATTTAATATCAACACCTGACGTGTTAAATTCTGCATCTGCTTGTAGGCTAAAATAAATAAATTTTCCCAAGAAAAACAAAATAACAAGGCCCAAAATTCCAAGACCTATAAAGATATATTTTTTTTGATTTTCTTTAGAAATGCTCAAGCTTCCTTCTTCATTGCTTGAAGAAAAAGAATTTTTTTCCTCACTATCATTGTTTGATTCATCAAGATAACTTAGTTTCTCGGTATAATTTTTTTCGTTTTTAGAAGACTCATCCTCGTTTTCATAAGAAATTTTCTCATCATTTTTATTATTTTCAAACGAATCCGAAAAATCTTTACCATCAGTTTTGTCATCATCAGGATAATTCTTCTTAAAACCAGAAGAAAAATCGTAAGCCCCGTGTCTAACTTCTCCACTAGCATAAGTTTTGTTTTGATTTTCTTTTTTATCAAAAGATTTATTAAGAATCTCATCCCTGTTTAATACACGAGTTTTACCAAAATCTTCATCGCTTTTTACTTCTTCATTTGAAAAATCTGACTTAATATTTTCATCAGAATTTTCATCTTCCCTTAATTTTTTGCTAAGACCTTCACTAGCATTGGCTAAATTTTTCTTTGCTTCTTTAAATGATCCCTTAAAAGATTCCTTTACAGCTTCGATGTCAACATCATTGACATTTTCATATTTTTTCTTAGAAACAGCCATAATTAAAAAATAAATAGAAGCTACAAAAGAAATCATAGCCAAAACAAGAAGAAATTCAGCAAATTTTGCCCTTCCTGGACTAAAAGTTAAAATTAAATTTTGGCCTTGCATAGCAAGATTTTCAAATTTCTCTTCAATTCCACTCAAAGCACTAAAATCAGGATTCATAAAATTGACACCCTTGAGAGTATTTTTGGCTAAATTCAAAAAGCTAATCAAAGGATGAATCAAAATATATGAAATAAGCATGAGTCCACAAGATGCTGCAGAAAAAACATATTCATAAAGATTTGCCTTAAAAATAAAAATTTCAACAAGTAGCAAAATGAGATTTACAAAAAATAAAAATTTAATAAATCCCATGTAGGAAATCATATCTTTGAAATTATTAATATATTTAAAAAGACCAAACCCCAAATTTCCTA
Organism: Anaerococcus rubeinfantis; assembly: GCF_001487145.1. GTDB lineage: Bacteria > Bacillota > Clostridia > Tissierellales > Peptoniphilaceae > Anaerococcus > Anaerococcus rubeinfantis. The sequence goes on along the minus strand of NZ_LN913016.1, from coordinate 1,605,655 downwards.
AAAATTTTTCGATATCATTGCCTGCAAGCTGGATAGATTGGTAGAGCTCAGACAAAGATTTGATTTTTGCTAAAAATAGACCTATAAGAATTAACAAAATAGCCTGAATTGCAATTTGACCAATATAAAGCGCAAGCTTTCCCTGTTTCTTAGTCATAATTTTCTCCTTTTAAAAAAAATATTTTTTTAAAAATTATTCACATAATTTATACATAATATTATAACATAATCTGATAAAAATTTCTGGTATTTTTCTATAAAAATAATTTAGCAAAGTAAAAGAAAAAACTGAAAAATACGGATAAAATTATAAGAAAAACAAATTAAATATAAAAATAAAATAATATTTAAAAGCTTAATAATCCTATAAAAAGTTTGAATAAAATATTGCTATTGGATGAATTTTTCTATATAATAGGAGTAAGTGTTTATCACAACTTAAAGTGATAATATTTAAAAGTTAGGAGAAGTTATGAAAATAGCATCTATGGAATATAAAAATGGAATTTCTAACTTGCTCAACTCTAAATTCGATGAAAATGAAGTTGTTGTCAAAAAATATGAAAATTTTGAGGACATAATTCTCGAGGACGACTTATCGGAATTTGATTTAATTCTAGTGGATATGACTCATACTAGGTGTATCGAGCTAATCCAGTACATAAAACAAACTACAAATATTCCGGTAATCTATCTTACCGATAGGTACAAAAAAAGTCCATACGAAGCAAAAATTGACGACAAGGATTTTGTAATTCATTCATATTCGAGGGACGAATTTGTAAAATATACCCTAAAAAAGGTCGATGAGATTAATAATTCCAAAATTATTTCTTTTGGTTTTTGCTCAATCGAAGTTGACAATGGGATTTTTAGAATTGGAAACGATATTCTAGATCTTACAAAATCTGAGATAAGTCTTTGTACAATTCTTATTAAAAATCTCAACAGGCCAGTTTCTAAAGAAATTATTGTAAAAGAAATGGCAAAAATGGGAATTGAAACAACAGATAGATCAGTTAGAGAACATGTTAGAAAAATCCGTAAAGAATTTAAAAAGGTTAAACTCGAACCAATAAAAACAGTAAGAGGCCAAGGCTACACTTGGGTTTTGGAATCTTGTGATGTGAGAAAATAAGTTTGAGCCAGCGAAAGCTGGCTTTTCTTGTACATGAAAATATTTTGTGATATTATATAAATATCTTCAGGGTGAGGTTAGATTCCTAACCGGCAGTTAAAGTCTGCGAGTTTTTTACTGAATGGGTGAAATTCCCATACCGACAGTTATAGTCTGGATGAGAGAAGATATTCTTTTTATGAGAAATTATTTAAGCCCTGAAAGGGCATTGAGCGTAGACAAAGTCAGTTTAGTAATTTATTATTAATTTAGAATAAAATTACGCAAAAACCCATCTCGACTAAGTGAGTGAAACGAACGCACGGAGAGATTTCATGAGATCTCTCGACTCACTACGTACGATGAATCGGGATAAATAACCGAAATCAACGGTTGTTTATCTGCTCGAAATGGGTGAAAATTTAGTTTGTCAACAATCTGAGCCCTGAAAGGGCATTTTTTTATGCCGAATTTTAGGAGGAAATTATGAGTCATGATCAAAAAAAATTAAGAAATTTAGTCAAAGTTGGAATTCTTGCAGCCATGAGTTTTATTCTCATGTTTTTTCAATTTCCAATTCCAGTTGCACCACCTTTTATGAAAGTTGACCTTGCAGATGTGCCAGCCCTTATTGGTGGATTTTCAATGGGACCTGTTTATGGAATTTTGATTCAACTTATTAAAAATATTTTAAATTTAAGCAAAACTAGCACTTATGGAGTTGGAGAAGTTTCAAATTTTGTTGTCGGCGGACTTTTTGTATTTGTTTCTGCAAGTATATATAAAAGAAATAAAACCAAAAAAAATGCAACCATAGCTATGATTTGTGGAGTTTTGGTTATGTCACTTGCAGCAACCCTATCAAACGCCTTCGTAATTTTCCCACTTTATGGAAAAGCAATGGGAGTTGACATGGGTGCTTTTGTAGCAATGGCAAACAAAACAAACGCCTTGGTAAAATCATATTTTACCATGATGATTTTTGCTATCGTTCCATTTAATTTGATAAAAGGATTTATTGAAATTTTGGTGACAAAATTATTGTACAAACACGTTTCAGGAATCTTGCACGATAGAAAATAAACATCTTAATTTTAAAACAGACTTAAAGGTCTGTTTTTTAATTTAAATAATTTCATTATTTTCCAAAAACACAAAACTTCAGCTATTAAATAAGTAGACCAATAACCCATCTCGAGCGACTGTAAGGAGTCGAGAGATCTCATTCATTAAGTGGATTTAAAAATTCAGTATGAATATAAATAAGAAAATATGGAGAATCTCAAAGAAAAAATAAATAACAAGCAAAGATAATAAAAGAGATCTCTCGACTACGCTCGAGATGAGTTTTAGTGGTATGTACTTTATTTCTAAAGGATTTTTTATATTTCAAATATTGGAGATTTTTTATTTTAAATAAATTTTAAAATTGAACTTTAGTTTTTAAATAAATCAACTAATCACCCATCTCGACCAGGTAAATATTCCTTGATTTGGAATATTTACTCCTAAAACAAAGTGAGATATCACTGGAGAGTTTGTAAAACAAACGTGTTTTAGTACGCAGGAAGTGGAGAGATCTCGTTCATTAAGTGAATTTAAAAATTCAGTATGAATATAAATAAGAAAATATGGAGAATCTCAAAGAAAAAATAAATAACAAGCAAAGATAATCTTGGAGATCTCTCGGCAGGCTCGAGATGGGTTTGAGTTTTATGTATTCTATTGCTAAAGGATTCTTTATACTTTAAATATTGTTAATTTATTTTTATTTCAAATAAATCTTTAAATCTGAAAAAAATAGAACTTTAGCAATTAAATAAGTCAAACAATAACCCATCTCGAGCGATCAAAGAGAGTTGAGAGATCTCTATTATTATTTTTGGCAAGAGATTGAATTTTATTTTTATCTAAATTTAATCCCGAAGATCTCTCGACTGCACTCGAGATGGGTTTTAGTTTTATGTACTTTACTTCTAAGAAATTTTTCGATTTTAATCCTTGTAAATATTTTTACATCTTTATATTTTCGAGTGGAATTTATAACTTATTTCCCTTAAAAATCATTGGATTTTTTTGATTTTAGATTATAATATATCTTACAAAAAACCTTAAAATTAACTTTTGTAGTATAATAGATGATAAGGAGTTTTTATGAGGATTAATTCTTTAAAGGAAATAGAAGATTTTGCTTTTGAATTTTCTAAAAAATTGAAAAAAGGCCAAGTTATTAATTTAATTGGTGAAATGGGTAGTGGGAAGACTACTTTTGTTTCTTTTGTTTGCAAATATTTTGGGATTTCTAATACTTCATCTCCGACTTTTGCTATTGTAAATATTTATGATGGCAAAAAGGGTGAAGAGGATTTTCCGATTTATCACCTTGATCTTTATAGGTTTGAAGATCCTGATGAAATTTTGGATATTGATTATGAAAATTATTTTTATCCTGAAGACGCCATTACATTTTTGGAATGGGCAGACAAGGCCAGTGGATATCTTCCAGATGATATGATTGAAGTTAATATAGAAAAAATTGATGAGAACGCTAGGGAAATTAGCGTGAAATTTTTAGATTAGGAGATTTTATGAGAGTTTTAGGAATTGATACTTCCACAATGATTTCTACTGTAACTGTTGTTGAAGATGAAAAAGTCATTGGGGATTTTAATGTAAATCAAGAAAAAACTCATTCTGAATCGCTTGTTCCAATGATTGAAACTTTGTTGAAACTTTTGGGACTCAAGCTTTCTGATATTGATATTTTTGCCATAAGCCAAGGACCGGGATCTTTTACGGGTTTAAGAATTGGGATGACAATTGCAAAGACTTTTGCCCAAGTTGGAAATAAAAAATTAATTCCGGTTTCAACTTTAAAGGCCCTTGCCCTAAATTCTTCTTCAAATAAAGCGAAAGCTTCTATGCTTGATGCTAGGGGAAAAAGAGTTTATGGGGTAATGTATGATGAAAATATGAATGAAATTGTAAAAGAAGACTTATATAATATTGATGATTTTTCAAAACTTTGTAATGAAAAAAATATAGATTTTGATTTGGTTTCAGAAGTCGGTGAAAAATATAGGGACAAATTTGATAGGGCAAGAATTTTGGATTTTTCTTATAATTCTTGTATTGGGAAAAATTTGTGTAAACTTGCTCTTTTGAAAAAAGATGAAGACTATGATCTTTATAAGCTTGTTCCAAATTATTTGAGAAAATCACAAGCGGAAAGGGATAGAGAAAAGAAAAATGATTAGAACTATGACTGTAGGAGATACGGACAAGGTTTATAAAATCGAAGCCAGGTCATTTTTTAGGCCCATGCCCAAAAAAGACCTAATAAATGATATTGAAAAAAATAAGCACAAGGATTTTTTTGTATACGAAAAAAACGGAGAAGCTGTTGGATTTTATATAATTTCAAAAATTTTGGATGAGATAGAAATTTATACTATTGCAGTTGATGAACTTTATCGTGGTCAAAATATAGGATCACTTATGCTTGAGCATATGATAAATTTCGCAAAAAATTTAAAAGTTTCCAAAATTTGGCTTGAGGTTTCTACCAAAAATATCCCGGCTATTAATCTTTACCAAAAATTTGGTTTTGAAAAAATTAGACTTAGGGAAAATTATTATGCAAGAACTCACGAAGATGCTTATATAATGTTAAAGGAATTGGATTAGATGAAAGATTTTTATACAATGGGAATTGAAACTTCCTGTGACGATTCTTCAGTTGCTATTTTGAAAAACGACAGGGAAGTTTTGATAAATTTAATATCATCACAAATTGATATACATAAAATATTTGGAGGAGTTGTGCCAGAAATCGCCTCAAGAAAACACCTTGAAGCTATAAATCCTTTGATTGAAAAGGCACTTTTAGATACAAATTTGACTTATAAAGACCTTGATTTAATTTCTGTTACAAAAGGTCCAGGTCTTATTGGTTCACTTTTGGTAGGAATTTCTGCTGCCAAGGCTCTTTCTTTGTCAGCAAATATTCCAATGATTGGAACAAATCACATGCAAGGCCATATTTGTGCAAATTATTTGTCAAATAAAGACCTAGAACCACCATTTATTTCTTTGGTTGTAAGTGGAGGCCATACTTATCTTGTAAAAGTAAATGGCTACACTGATTATGAAATTATTGGAACAACAAGGGATGATGCGGCTGGAGAATCTTACGATAAAATTGCAAGATCAATAGGACTTGGTTATCCAGGAGGACCAAAAATTGATAAACTTGCAAAAGAAGGAAACAAGGATGCGATAGATTTTCCAAGAATTATGCTTGAAAAAGATTCTTATGATTTTTCATTTTCAGGACTTAAAACTTCAGTTTTAAATTACATGAACCATCAAAATCAAAAAAATATAGAAATAAATAAGGCTGACTTGGCAGCAAGTTTCCAAGAAGCCGTTGTTGATGTTTTGGTAGAAAAATCTATGAGATTAATTGATGAGACCGGTCTAAAAACTTTGGCAGTTTCTGGCGGAGTTGCTGCAAATTCTAGATTAAAAGAAAGACTAAATGAAGAATGTGAAAAAAGAGGGGTCAAATTTTATTATCCAGATATAATTTTGTGCACAGACAATGCAGCCATGATTGCTATGGCAGGATATTTAAATTATAAGGCAGGAGCAAGGTCTGATAATTACTTAAAAGTTTATCCGAATTTAGGACTTTAATTTGATATAATAAAGCTATGACTAGAGAAAAAACAAAATTAAAAACATACAACACAAAAAATAAAATAACTTACTTTCTTTACTTTTTGTCTGCGATTTGTGTTTTTGCCTTTGGTCTTTATTATAAAGAAGGATTTGAGCTTGGTGGGGGAATATTTTTATTTTTAAGAGGGATATACTTGATAAAAACCAACAACAAGGAAAAGGGCTCAATAATTAGAAACGAAAAAAAGACTATAAATATAAAACTTATTTTGATTTTGGTCTTTTCTTTGATAAATCCCATAGGCACTCTTCCTTTTTTATATGAGATTAAAAAAAGAGATTGGGTTATAAACGGAGGGCTCGATGAAGAAAAAAAGTAAATTAAGCCTTCTTGTTTTGGCAATAATTATTTTATTTTCCTCTTGTGCCCAAAGAAGAATAAACTATCTTGAGCAAAGAAGAGATATTTTAATTGCAGAAAAAAAGCAAAAAGAAAAAAAGATTGTAAAAATAAATCCAGACAAAATAGATGAATTTAAGTCCATTGAAGATTATATGAAATGGTATGATAAACTCGATGGACCTTGCCAGTTAGTCTTTGAAGATAAAAAAGAAAAGGAAAATTTAAGCCAAGAAGAAATGGTTGAAGATTTCAATTATCTTTTTAATGAAATTCGAGATAATTATCCATTTTTTGGAGTATTAAAAAGAAAATATGGTATAGATTTTCTTTCAAACTATTCAAAATATTTGAATGAAGTAAAATTTTGCAAAAGCGACGAGGAATTTACAAAAACCATGGAAAAAATAATCGCCGATCTTCATAATGACCATGCAACAATAGCACAAAAGGCCTATGTAGAAGAAACCCTAGATTATTATTCACATTTTTGGAAAGATCCTTCCATGTATTACGAATTTTTGACCATGAACAAGGAAAGTGTCAGGGACAGATACGATATAAAAGGCGTACAATCAAAAGATTTAAAGAAAAAGAAATCTTTGAAAAAGTCAAAGGATACAGAAAATTCTGGTGAAAATTTACAAGTAAAATTGCTTGATAAAGAACTTGGACTTGTAAAAATAAATGAAATGCTTGCAGAATATGAATTAAATTCTGATATGGAAAAATTGGACAATTTTTTAGAAGAAAATGAAAATCTCAAGGCTCTCGTTATCGATATAAGAGGAAATTCCGGAGGAAATATAGAATATTGGCAAGAATACTTGCTCCCAAGACTTATAGAAAAAAAGGTTTCCGTAAATAACCATATGTTTTTTAAAGATGGAATGAGGACAAGGCTTTTACTCAAAAGTGAAGGAATTTCTTGTGAAAATATTTCAAACGTAGACTTAGGAAAAATGGACCTTGAGCACAAGGAAGATTTGAAAGATTTTTCATATTATAGCAAGGATAAAATAGAAATTGCCCCAATGAAAGATAATAAATTCAAGGGGAATTTATATTTGTTAGTTGATGAGGGAGTTTATTCAGCAGCCGAAGGCATGGCAAATTTTTGTAAAAATGCAAAAATTGCAAAATTACTAGGGCAAAAAACTGGAGGAGATGGAGTAACCCTTGGATTAATAAACGATGTTTGTCCAAATTCGGGCCTAGTTTTTACCTACACAAACACCCTTGGATATTCCCAAGACGGTTTGATAAATGAAGAAGAAAAAACTAGCCCAGATATATACACAGAAAGTTTTAATGAGTCGATTGATACAATAAAAAGATTAGAAAAAATAGGAGAATAAGATGTACGGATCAATAGAATTTGGTGGAACAAAAATAAAATGCGCGAGCTTTGATGAAAAGGGAAAAGCAATAGATGATTGCTGGATAGATACAGGCAAACCTGAAGAAAATTTAGAAAAAATTGGAGAATTTTATAAGAAAAATCCAGTAGAATCTCTGGGAGTGGGAGCCTTTGGCCCAATAGATTTAAACGAAAATTCAAAAACCTACGGCTTTATCCAAAATACACCAAAAAAACTTTGGGTAAACTATGACTTATTAGGAAATTTAAAAAAACAAGTTTGCCAAAAAATTAAAATCGTAACAGACGTTGGACTTTCATTAATAGGAGAAGCAAACAAAGGAGCAGGCGAAAATTTAAATTCAAGCCTATATCTTACGATAGGAACAGGAATCGGAGGAGCCTATATCCAAAACGGAAAATTATTGAATGGATTTTCCCATCCAGAAATGGGTCACATAAATATAAAAAGATTAAAAGATGATGATTTCAAATCAATCTGTACCTACCACGAAGATTGCCTAGAAGGACTTGCCTGTGGACCAAGCATTCACAAAAGACTCGGCAAAAATCCAAAAGAAGCCGACATAAATGAAAAAGCCTTCAAAATCGCAGCAAATTATATAGCCCAAGCAATTTATGTTTACACCTTGGTATTAAGACCAGAAATTGTAATAATAGGTGGAGGTCTAATAAATAAAGAAGGCTTTATCGAAATGATAAGAGAAGAATTTGATAAAATAAAGGGAGATTATATAGATGTAACTCCAAGCGAAAAATATATAGTAAAACCAAAACTAAAAAACGACTCAGCCCTAGTGGGAGGATACTTGTTGGCAAAATCTTTGTAAGAAATAGAAAGGGAGCTAGAAATAGCCCCCTTTTTTGTAAGGAGAATTTATGAATATAGAAGAAATGGTAATAAAAAATTACGAAAAATTAAATGATACAGACTTATATATTTGGCAATATATTTTAGAAAATAAAAATGAAATTTCAGGACTTACAATTTCAAAACTTTCCAAAAAAATCAGCGTATCTTCAACAACTATAGTAAGATTTGTAAATAAAATTGGCTTAAACGGATATAGTGAATTAAAATTTTTGGTAAAACAAGAATTAGAAAAAGATCAATTGCCTCAATCGAATGATTTTGAAAAAACTTGTAATTCAATTGTAAAATATGTAAATGAATTAAAAGAAAAAGACTACAGAAAAATTTGTAAAATAACCGATGATGCAAAAAAATTATTTGTTTGGGGATCAGGAGATATCCAAGAATCAGTAGCAGAACATTTGGTAAGGTTATTTTTATCAAGTGGAGAACTGATGTATATGATAAAAGGCAATAACGTAGACAAAGAAGCGTTTAATCTTATTGGAAAAGATGATGCCATATTTTTAATTTCTCTAAGTGGTGAAAGCAAACACGTGATAAATTTAGCAGAAAAATTAAAAATAAGAGGGGTAAAAATAATTTCTATAACAGAATTTAAGGACAATAAACTTTCTAGCATGAGCGAGGAATCACTTTATGTAAGATCTTCTCAAATAAATTTTTCAAAATCTCATCCAAATTATAAGACAACAAGTCTTTTTTATGTTTTGGCAGAACTTTTGGTAATAAAATATAGAGACTACAAAAATAAGGCGTGAAAAATTTTCACACCTTGTGGAAAATATTTCTCCCAAAGTTAGAAAAATTCATATTTATTCAAATTGTTGACAAAGGATTTCCCTTATTGTATTATGAAATCACAAGATAAGTGAATCACTTAAATAAATTCAAAATGAATATAATATCAAACGAGGTGAATAATTATGATGAAAAAAATTCAAAGATTTGGTGCAGCTATGTACACACCAGCAATTTTATTTGCCTTTGCAGGAATGATGGTTGGATTTTCTATTGTTTTTCAAAATGAAACTATAATGGGATCTCTTGCAGCAGAGGGAACCAACTGGTCAAAATTCTGGGGAATTATTGCCAGCGGTTCTTGGACAGTGTTTTTCCAATTACCAATTTTATTTGCTGTATCTCTTCCAATAACTTTAGCTAATAAAGAACAGGCTAGAGGATCTTTGGAAGCCATTGTTACATACCTAACATTTAATTATTTTATAAATGGAATGATTAATGCTTGGGGAGAAAACTTTGGCATCAATCCAAACGCAGAGGTAGGAACTGGAACAGGACTTGCAAGCATTGCAGGTATAACAACTCTTGATACAGGAATGCTGGGTGCTTTGTTAGTTGGAGGAATTGTAGTATTTTTACACAACAGATTTTATGACTACAGACTTCCAGAAATGCTTGGAACTTTTAGGGGAACTCCTTTTGTAGTAATGTTAGGATTTTTCCTTATGATTCCTTTGGCTCTTCTAACTTGTCTAGTGTGGCCAGTTTTTCAAAATGTTTTGTTGGGTATGCAAGGATTTTTCAAAGGATCTGGATCTATTGGAATTTGGATTTATGCTTTCTTGCAAAAAATTCTAATTCCTACTGGACTTCATCACTTTGTATATGCTCCATTTGTTTATGGAGATGCAGTTATCCAAGGTGGAACTTCAGTTTATTGGGCAACTCATATAAAAGATTTTGCAACAAGTGCAAAAACATTAAAAGAAATGTATACTATTGGATTTTCTCTTTCTGGTTTATCAAAAGTATTTGGTTCATTGGGAATAATGGCAGCATTTATAAAAACATCAAAGCCTGAAAGAAGAAAAAAAGTAATTGCTTTAATGATTCCAGCAACTCTTACAGCAGTTTTAACTGGAGTAACTGAACCATTAGAATTTACCTTCTTATTTATAGCGCCAATTTTATTTGTAGTCCATGCTGTTTTGGATGCGACTTTGCAAATGATTGCTTTTGCACTTGGAGTTGTAGGAGATTTTGGTGGTGGAATTATAAACTGGGTTGTTTTAAACTGGCTACCTCTTGGAATTTATCATTATAAAACCTATATTATTCAAGTTGTTCTTGGAGTGATATTCGCAGTACTTTACTTTTTAATATTTACTTTCTTAATAAAGAAAATGAATTTAAAAACACCTGGCAGGGAAGAAGGAAGCAAAGAAACAAAACTTTACTACAAAAAAGACTATCAAAACAAAAAAGCTGAAGGAAATAAATCAAAAGAATATTACGATGCAAGTGCTTATCTAGATCTTTTGGGTGGTAAGGAAAATGTTGAAGCTGTTACAAATTGTGCGACAAGATTAAGAGTTAGTGTAAAAGATAAATCTCTTGTTGCAGATGAAGAAAATTTTAAAGATGTGGGTGCCTATGGCCTTGTTAAACAAGGAAATAATATGCAAATTATAGTAGGAACTCAAGTATCTTTTGTTAGAGAAGAATTTGAAAATATTTTAAAAGGAGAATAATAAAATGAAAGAAAAACAAAGAGTAGTTATTGCTGGTGGTGGATCAACTTATACAGCAGGTATTGTGATGATGCTTTTGGAAAACACTGATGCTTTTCCAATAAAATCAATAAAACTTTATGATAACAACAAAGAAAGACAAGAAATAGTTGCTAAAGCGTGTGAAATTATTTCAAAAGAACACGATCCAGAAATTGAATTTTCTTATACAACAGATCCAAAAGAAGCTTTTACAGATGTTGATTTTGTTATGGCTCAACTTAGAGTTGGACAATTGCCAATGAGAGAAAAGGATGAAAAAATTCCTCTAAAACATGGAGTTGTTGGACAAGAAACTTGTGGACCAGGTGGACTTGCTTATGGACTTAGAACTATTGGACCATTGATTGATATGATTGATTATATGGAAAAATATTCTCCAGACGCTTGGCTATTAAACTATTCAAACCCAGCTGCAATAGCTGCTGAAGCTTGTAGAAGACTTAGACCAAATTCAAAAGTAATAAATATTTGCGATATGCCAGTTTGTCTTGAAGAAATTTTTGCAAGAATTTTAAAATTAAATTCAAGAAAAGATTTTGATGTAAGATATTACGGTTTAAACCACTTTGGTTGGTGGACAAATATTACAGATAAAGATGGTAATGATTTGATGCCTCAATTATTAGAATACACAGCAAAAAATGGTTATGAAGAATTTACTGATTTGGGTCAAGGAAAAGAAAGTTCATGGCTAGTTACAATGAGGGCTGCAAAACAACTTAATGCAATGGATCCAGAAACATTACCAAACACCTATTTGAAATATTATTTGATGGCAGATGAAACTGTTGAACACGAAGATCCAAACTACACAAGAGCAAATGAAGTAATGGATAGAAGAGAAAAAGATGTATTTGAAGAATGCCAAAGAATTATTGAAAATGGAACTGCAAAAGACACATTCTTTGCATCAAGTGAGCACTCAGAATTTATTGTAGATCTTGCTTGTGCTCTTGCCTTTAATACTGAAGAAAGATTCTTGTTGATTGTTGAAAACAATGGAGCAATTTCAAACTTTAGAGATGACGCTATGGTTGAAATTCCTTGTATAGTTGGAAAAAATAGGATTGAACCATTAAGCATTGGAGAAATTCCTGATTTCCAAAAAGGACTAATGGAACAACAAGTTGCAAGTGAAAAATTAGCAGTATCTGCTTGGATGGATAATTCTTACCAAAAAATGTGGCAAGCATTAACCTTAAATAAAACAGTACCAAGTGGAAAAGTTGCAAAAGAAATTTTAGATGATTTAATAGAAGCTAATAAAGATTATTGGCCAGAACTTAGATAGTAATTAAGGCTGTTGCAGGTTATGAATATCAATTCATTAGCAACAGCCTCTTAAATTGGAGATATTTTATGACTTATAAGTACATGACTTTGAAATATGCAATAATTCAGCTTTTTTTTGGCATACTTACATCAAGTCTTATAGGATTTACAACCCTATATTTAAATTCAAAGGGAATTGAAAGTATAAATATCGGTATTTTTATTTCACTTTGTAATATATCTGTGATTGGATTTTCCTACATAAATAAGATTTTGAAAAAAATTTTAAAAAACAAAAATATAATAGACTTGGCGGTTATTTTTTGCTTGATTGGAATAATTAGCTTAGTTTTTGACCTTTTTCAAAAAGTAAATATTTTTATTTTGGTATTTTTGTTTTTTCCCTACCTCTATTCAATTGCTATCCAAACAACAATAAATACCATAAGCGGATTTATGTATAACAAGGGAATTAGGATGAATTTTGGCCTTGCAAAAGTTTTTTGCTCAATAGCTTTTTCCCTAAATACAATTTTTTTGTCAAAACTTATAAGCTTTACAAGTGAAAATGCAGTAATTTATTTGAGTATTTTTTCATACTTATTCTTGATCCTTGTCTTAAAATCTATACCAAAAGAAATTTTAGAAAAAGATGAAAAATTTATTGATAAAAAAAATATAGAAAAAAAGTCTTTCAGAGGAGATTTCTATATATTTTTGCTTGCTTATGGACTTTTGTGTGCCTATCATTTTATGAAAACAACCTACATGATTGATATTATAGAATATAATAAAGGAAATGTAATGGATTTGGGCAAGGTTTTAAGTTTTGGTTCAATAAGCGAAATTCCGATTTTACTTTTGTTCAGTAAAATCGAGATAAAATTTGGAGCAAGAAAACTCCTTTTGATAAGCTCCTTGTTTTTCCTAATCCAATCCCTTACAATTGGTCTTTCTGAAAATATAATTTTCATATATTTATCAGCAAGTCTTCAAGGACTCGCTTTTGGGCTTTTGATTCCATCTGCCGTTTATTATGTAAATGAAAGTTTTGATATAAGTTTAAACGAAAAGGGGCAAGGCTTACTTGTGAGTGCAAGTTCAATTGGCACAATAATTTCAACAAGTTTTGCGAGTTTTGTCATGACCTACTTTAAATTTTCATCATTTTTGTGGGCGGGATTTGTATTTTGCTTGTTAGGATTTTTGATTTTCATCCTAGTATTAAAAAAGAGTTAAAGCAAAAGATTAAATTTTAAAATTAAAAAAGTATTTTAAAATTCAATTTTTATCATTAATTTATTTTATGCTAAGGATTAAGAAAAAAATCGTTTTGCCTTGCTTTTTTAAACTAATGGGGTAGAATCTTTTACAAGAAGAAATTATTTTTAATTATTTTAAAAAGTTAAACTTTGTTTAATCCCGGACTTATTATCTATACCCAATACTATTCTTCTTTATTTTCCCAGCCGAGGCTGGGTTTTTTTATTTTGTTTTTTTAAATAGTATAATGGTATTAGTAATTGTTAGGAGGATTTTTTTGTTTTTTTATTCATTTGGTTTAAATCATCACAAGGCAGATATAAATATTCGTGAGAAGGTTCATTTTAAGGATTCAAATATTATTGAAGCTAGCGAAATTTTGGAAAATTATGGCTTTGAGGAAGTTGTGATTTTATCAACTTGCAACAGGTCTGAAATTTTTGCTGTAGCTGATGAGGATATTTTTTCTGATGATTTTTTTGTGGAATTTTTTGAAAAATTTTTCTCCCTTAGTAATTTGTCTCCTTATATTTTTGTAAAAAAAGATTTGGATGCTATAGATCATCTTTTTTATTTGACTTCTGGTTTGGATTCCTTGATTGTTGGTGAAGACCAAATTTTAGGTCAGGTGAGTGATGCCTATCAAACCAGCCTTTCTCTAGGATTTTGTAAAAAAATTTTGTCGGAAGCTTTTAAAAGGGCAATAAATCTTTCAAAAAAAATAAAATCCGACTCAAATATCTCCCATATTCCCCTTTCTCTTCCCTATATTGCAGTGAAAAAGGCTCAAGAAATATCTTCTCTATCAAATAAGAACGCCCTTGTTATCGGCATTGGAAATATTGGCAAACTTTGCATAGAAAATCTTTTAGAAAGTGGTGCAAATATTTTTATTTCTAATTGGAAGATGGAAAATTCTATAAAAATTCAAAAAAATTATGGGGGTGTGAATATTATTCCTTTTGAAAAAGTAGGAGAAAGCCTCGAGTCTATGGATTTTATTTTTTCTGCCACAGCTTCTCCTCACTTGATTTTAAAAAAAGATCAATTTTTAAATATTAAAAAGGAAAAATATATTTTTGACCTTGCCCTTCCAAGGGACTGTGATCCTGAAATTTCAAAAATTTCAAATATAAAGCTTATGGATATTGATTCAATAAAGGATATTTCTAGGAAAAATCTTGAAAAAAGGTCAATGATTTTATCTTCTTATAAGGGTGAGATTGATGAAAAATCTAGGGACTTTTTCACTTGGATGAAGGAAGTAAAAATTGACTATATTTTAAAAGATTTAAATGATAGGTGTGATGATTTGGCTGATAAGACCATGGACTATATTTTTAGAAAGACTGATATGACTGCAAGTCAAAAAAAGAAAGTTGATAAGGCTGTAAGAAATGCCATAAAAAAAATCGCTCGTGATCCAGTTTTAAATTTTAAAGAAAATCACGGGAAAGATTTTGATAAGAGTTTGAAAATTTTGACGAAGGTTTACAAAAAATGAGATATTTTCCAATTTCTATAGATTCAAAAGATAAAATTTGTCTTTTTCTTGGCGGAGGAAGGATTTGTAAGAGAAAAATAGAGTCCCTTTTGAAGGGGGATTTTTCTTTTCTTATCTATGGCAAGGAAATTGACAAGGAAGTAATAAAACTTTATAAGGAAAATCCCCAAAGAATAAAAATTGTGGAGAAAAATATTGACCAAAATTTTATTTTTCCACCATGTGATTTTTTGTTTTTGGCAACGGGGGATAGGGATTTAAATAAAATTTTAAGAGAAAAAGCGAAAGACCAAGGGCTTAGAACTTTGGATTTGTCGGATTCTTTGGGAAGCGATTTTTATTTGAGAAAAAATATTTCAAATGAATTTATCGATATTTCCATATCAAGTAACGGCCAGGTTCCAATTTTTTCTTCTCTTATAGGAGATGATTTGGAAAAATATTTGGAAAGCCTTGATATGGAAAAAATAAAATTAATGGTAAAAATCCGCGATAAATTAAGGGAAAATGGAATTTATAATAAGGCGCTTTTGCTAGATTTGTACAAAGAAGACAAGGAATTTTTGAAAAAATATTTGGAGAAGATTTGATGATAAAAATTGGAAGCAGGGGAAGTAAACTCGCCCTAATTCAGGCTGGATTGGTAAAAGAAATTTTGGAAAAAGAAGGACTTGATTTAAAAATTATAAAAATTTCTACAAAGGGCGACAGGATTAGGGATAGGAAAATTGATCAAATAAATTCAAAGGGAGTTTTCGTAAAGGAAATTGAAGAGGCACTTTTGGAGAAAAAAATTGATATAGCCGTTCATTCCTTAAAAGATATGCCATCAAATATTGATGAAAAACTAATTTTTGCGCCGCCTTTAAAGGCCGAAGACCCAAGGGATGTTTTTGTTGGAAAAGAAATTTTCAAAAAAATGGATGATTTGAATAATGCTCTCGTTGGAACAGGATCAAACAGGAGAATTTGTCAGGGGGAAAATTATTTTTCAAATATAAAATTTAGACCAATCAGGGGAAATGTTGAAACAAGGATTGGAAAAATTGAAAAAGAAAATCTTGATGGGGTTATTCTTGCAAAAGCTGGACTTATAAGGGCAGGGCTTGATGAAAAAATTAATTTTGACCTAGACCCTCATATTTTTACTCCTTCACCATGTCAGGGGATTTTGGGCATAGAAATTAGAAAAGAAGACGAGAATTTATTTGAAATTTTTAAGAAATATTCTGATAAAAATAGCCAGATAAGAATGGAAGCTGAAAGGGCCTTTCAAAAAGAACTTGGTGCTGATTGTTCAACTCCTATGGGAATTTTTACAGAAATTTCTAATGAAAAAATCACTCTTACAGGTGCCTTTGCCTTTAATAAAAATGACAAAATGAGCTATGAAAAAGTGAGTGGAAAAATTTCTGATAGGATAAATCTTGGAAAAAATCTTGCAAAAAAATTAAAAAGAAAATCCTACAAAAAAATTATTTTGGCAGGGGCAGGAATAGGACCGGCCGATAATATTACTCTTGCTGTAAAAAAAGCCTTGGATCAAGCTGATGTAATAATTTATGATAGACTTTTAAATCAAGAAATTTTACAGCTTTATAGAAATAAAGACCTATATTATGTGGGAAAATCCATGGGTGACCATGTTTTAAGTCAAGATGAGATAAACAAATTGATGGTGGACTTGGCAAAATCGGGGAAAAAAGTTGTGAGATTAAAAGGCGGTGATCCCTATGTTTTTGGAAGAGGATCAGAAGAGGCGCTTTTTATAAAAGAAAATGGTTTGGAATTTGAAACTCTTTCAGGACTTACATCGGGAATAGTTTGCCTAAATACAGCAGGAATTCCACCGACTCACAGGAATATAGCAACATCAGTTTCCTTTATTACAGGTCATAGGTCGAAAAATAAAAATGAAGATTTCAAAAAATATGCAAAACTTCCAGGAAGCCTAGTTTTTTATATGGGACTTAAAAATCTTCCAAATATAATAAAAGATTTAATAGACGGGGGGATGAAAAAAGATAAAAAAATCGCCATTATTTCAAATGGTTCAAGCCCAAAACAAAAAGTTTATACTTCGACTGTAGAAAAAGTTTTGGAAGAAATTGATATTGAAAAAATAAAAAGGCCAGCAATAATAGTTATTTCTGACACGATTGGTCTTAGAGAATATCTAAATTATTTTGAAAATAAAAATTTTTCAAGAAAAATCGCCCTTACTCGTGATTATGAATCGGGTATAAATGATAAGAAAAAACTAGAAGCTATGGGCTTTGATGTGAAAATTATTCCTACAATAAAAATTGTTGAGAAAAATTTGGATATTTTGGAAGAAAAATTCAAAAATTTTTCCTATGATTATTTGGTATTTACATCCAAAAATGCTGTAAAAATATTTTTTGAAAAATTAATAGAAAACCACGATATAAGAGATATTGGAAAAGTGAAAATTGCAGCAATAGGCGAGAGGACAAAAAAAGAAATAGAAAAATATAATTTAAAAGTCGACATAGTGCCAAGAAATTTTGTTGGCGAAAATCTACTGGATGAGATGGGAAAATATGTAAAAAAAGATGACAAAATATTTTTCCCTCACTCAAATTTGTCTAGGAAAAAAATCATAGATGGCCTTGATAAAATGGGAAATCTGGATGAAATTGAAATTTATGACAATATAAAAGAAGAAAAATTAGACCAAGATTTAGATTTTGACGAAATTATTTTCACCTCATCATCTTGCGTGAATAATTTTCTAGAAATTTATGGAAAAGAAGCACTTTTAAATAAAAAAATTTATTCCATTGGACAAATTACTACAAAAACTATAAAAAATCATGGCCTAGAAGTTTACAAAGAATCAAAAAAGCAAAGCATGGATTCATTGATTGAAAAGATTGGAGAAAATTATGAGGATGAGAAGAATTAGAGAAAATAAAATTTTAAGAGAAATGACAAAAGAAACAAGTCTTGAAATTTCTGATTTTATTTACCCACTTTTTGTGGTTGAAGGTGAAAATATAAAAAAAGAAATTCCTTCAATGCCAGATTGCTATCATTTTTCAATAGATAAATTAGAAGATGAGATAAATGAAATTGTAGACCTTGGAATAAGAGCGGTGATTTTATTTGGAATTCCAAATAAAAAAGACGACCACGGGTCAGAAGCTTATGCAGAAGATGGAATTATCCAAAAAGCTGTAAGAAAAATAAAAGAAATAAATAAAGATTTGCTTGTTATAACAGATGTTTGTATGTGCGAATACACAGACCATGGTCATTGTGGAATTTTGGACCACGAAGGACATGTTTTAAATGACGAAACCGTTTCATATATTGCAAAAATTGCCCTATCTCACGCAAAGGCAGGAGCGGATATTATCGCCCCATCAGATATGATGGATTTTAGGATAAAGGCAATTAGAAAAATTCTCGATGAAAATAATTTTAAAAATATTCCTATAATGGCATATTCAGCAAAATATGCATCAAATTTTTACGGACCATTTAGGGATGCAGCAGATTCTGCTCCATCATTTGGCGATAGAAAATCATATCAAATGGATTATCACAATTCAAACGAGGCAATGAGAGAAATTGCCCTAGACCTTGAAGAAGATGCAGATTTTATAATTGTAAAGCCAGCCCTATCATTTTTGGATATAATTCAAAGAACAAAAGATAATTTCAACACAAATATTGTTGCCTACAATGTAAGCGGGGAATATTCTATGGTAAAAAATGCCATAAAAATGGGCCTTGTAAAAGAAGAAATAATTTATGAAATTTTAATTTCAATAAAAAGAGCCGGGGCAAAAATGATAATTACCTACCACGCAAAAGAAATGGCAAAAAAATTGAGGGGAGAGGAATAATGAATCTTTTTGACCAAGCGAAAAAATATATACCAGGCGGAGTAAATTCTCCAGTAAGAGCCTTTGGAGCTGTCGGTGGCAATCCACTTTTTGCAAAATATGGAAAAGGATCAACAATAGTTGACGAAAATAATGAAGCTTATATAGATTTTATTTCATCATGGGGACCAATGATTTTGGGCCATGGGAAAAAAGAATTGATAGAAAAAGCAAAAGGATATTTGGAAGAAGGCTTAACCTTTGGGCTTCCTACAAAAGTAGAAGTCGATATGGCAAAATTTTTGGCAGAAGCTTTCGATACTGACATGATAAGAATGGTAAATTCTGGAACAGAAGCAACCATGTCAGCCATAAGATGTGCAAGAGGATTTAGCAAAAAAGATAAAATAATAAAATTTGAAGGCTGCTATCATGGCCACTCTGATGGACTTTTGGTAAAATCCGGATCGGGAGCTTTGACCTTTAATGTAGCCACATCAGCAGGAGTTCCAAAAGAAGTAATAAAAGATACCCTAGTTTGCAAATATAACGACATAGAATCTGTCAAAAAAACAATTGAGGAAAACAAAAATCAAATTGCAGCCGTAATCCTAGAACCAATTGCTGGAAATATGGGAGTTGTTCCGATAGATTTAGAATTTGTAAAAGAGCTTAGAAAAATTACAGAAGAAAATAAAATAATTTTGATATTTGACGAAGTAATCACAGCCTTTAGATTAAAATTCGGATCAATTTCTACAGAATTTGGAGTAAAACCAGATATGTTTTGCTTTGGAAAAATTGTAGGAGGGGGAATGCCAGTTGGAGGCTTTGGAGGAAGACGAGAAATAATGGAAGTTTTATCGCCAATTGGCCCAGTCTACCAAGCAGGAACCCTATCAGGCTCCCCATTTATAATGAAAATGGGACTAGATGTTTTAACAATTTTAAAAGAAAATCCAGATATTTATAAAAGACTTGAAAAATATGCAAAAATGCTAGAAGAAGGATTCAAAGATAATTTAAAACAAACAGGAGTAGACGGATTTGTAACAAGGTATAAATCAATGATGTCAATATTTTTTGGAGAATTTGACCAAATAAAATCCTACGACGACGTTCAAAAAGCAGACCTTGAAACCTATTCAAAATATTTTAACTACATGAAAGATAAAAAAATTCTCCTACCCCCAGCCCAATTTGAAGCAATGTTCATGTCAGATGCTTTGGATGAGGATATAATAAATTACACAATAGAACAAAACAAAAAAGCCCTAGAATATATTAAAAAAACAAAATAAAAAAATCTTTAAAAACAAAGCAAATAGAAATGACACCCATCTCGAGCGAAGTCGAGAGATCTTGTGATTAAGTTTATCAAAAAATAAAATTTATTCTTTAGCAAAATAAAAAAAAGAGATCTCTCGACTCATTGCATTCGCTCGAGATGGGTTAATTTTTTATTCACCTAAATTCTTCGGATTATTTTAGAATTAAGCAAAGATAATATATAGATTTATATAAATAAAATATTGTATCAAGAAAAAATGAAAAATAAATAACTCATAATAAAAACTTTAGTAATTAAAAAATGAGTATAAGTACCCATCTCGACCTTGTAGAGAGATCTCATGATTAAGTTTATCAAAAAATAAAATTTATTCTTTAGCAAAATAAAAAGAGAGATCTCTCCATGCACTCCACTACGTTACGTTTAGTCGAGATGGGTGTTTGGGATATTCATTTAATAGCTAAAGTCTATAGTATTAAATATTAGAGAATTTTAAAAACTAGATTATATAATTAAAATCAAAAAAACTTTTTGTAAATCCTTAAGCAATAAAAAAAGCTCCAAGCAAACCCATCTCGAGCAGATAAATATGCCTTGATTTGGCATATTTATCCCTAAAACTAGTGCAGATTTATAACCGTTGATTTCGGTTATAAATCCTGAAAACTAGTGCGAGAGCACGGAAGAATTTACGAAGCAAATGAGTTTTAGTAGTCGAGAGATCTCTTATTAAATTCAAATATAAAAAAAAATCTATCCTTCAGAAATAAACCAAATAAAACCAACGCCCATCTCGACCTTGTGGAGAGATCTCGTGATTAAGTTTATCAAGAAATAAAATTTATCCTTTAGCAAAATAAAAAAAGAGATCTATCCGTGAACTTCACTACCTTATCTTTAGTCGAGAAGGGCTATAGATATGTCTTTATTAATTGAGTAAAAAAATCCTACCTAACATTTTTGAGCATCTTATACATAGGATCAAATTCATCATAATAAATTTTCTCCTTATCAAAGGCTTCCATTACTTTTTTGGTCAAAAATTTCTTATCAATTATTAATTCAAAAGTATTTTCCTTAAACCACTCATCAGTCATAGAAAAATATCCATCTTTTCCGTCGTCTTCGCCCCAAGAATTTTCGATTTTCCAAAACTTAACTTCCTTGTCGACCTTATCAAAACCGGTCAAATTCATGGCGTGACAGGCTGTTGAAAATCTTGAATTAATTCTTTCTTCCTTGGTCATTTTTGGAAAATCTGTAAAAGTTTGGTCGAAATTAAATAAATTTTCATCCAAAACGCCGCTTTCCCTGTCCTCATTTATATCAATATCACAGGCAAACCACATTGTCTCATTATTTTTAATAGATTTTTGAGCAAATTTACTCATTGTATCCATATCCACATTAATTCCATAAAGATCTGGAAGATCAACAGCGTTTTTTGCCACCTTATCGACCAAAATTCTATTGTAAGGATGTCTTGGATCATTTAATAATTTAACTTTTCCATCAAAAAAATCGCCCACATACTTATCAAAAAAAGATTTTGGAGTCATATTTTTTTCAATGTGATATTTGTCGTCCTTGTCATAATATTTAAAATCAAAATTTTTCACAGGCTTGCCAATAGATTTTGCAAAAATATTATAGGCATAAGAAAGTCCCTTTTCCCTCAAAATTTCAATTTCTTTTTCATCATCAGTAGCCCTAATTTCCATGGCGATTTTTTTTAAGGCATTTTCCAAAACATAAAACATGAATTGAGATACTTCAGTATGAAAAACTTCGCCCATATTAGTTTTTGGAAGAATTCCATATTTTTTGATCAAATAATAGAAAAATTCAAAATATCCCCCGTCTTCAGGAGTAGAATAAAAAACATCCTCAACTTTTCTATCTTTAATGTCCAAATTTTTTGTATCAATAACCCTTTGCAAAAACAAATTTGTTTTTTCCATATTGTCATAAAAGTACAAAAAAGATTCAGAAAGCTCAAATTTTTCCATGTTAAGTTTTTTTGCAATATGCATCCTAACCATATTAAGACCCGCAAACATCCAACACCTGCCAGTCTTTTTTTGATTGGTCACATCCTTGGTTTCAACTTGGTTAGAAAAAATAAAATCATGCTTGTTAATAATATTTTTATTAAGCGAAGCCTCCCTTATCCCCATATTTGAAATAGCATTTTCAATAACCTTGTTTTTAGGCTCAAGCTCATAAGTTTTTTCTAATTTATCAAAAATTTTGTCATCTAATATCATAAGTCACCTCTTTATCATAGCTAACTATACTGTATCTGTTTTTTTAGAAAAATAAAATTAGATTAAAGAAAAAAATGATTTTAATATACTTTTTTAAAATATTACAAAAGTGTAAAATTTCAAGGGATAAACATTATAATTCATTGACAAAAGTTACAAATTGGTATATCCTATTTAAGAATAAGTACAAATTATGTACACAAGGAGAAAAAAATATGTCTAAAAACATAATATCCAAAATCCTAATTATCTTATCTTCTATTGTTTATATAGGATTTTTTTATTTTTTGAATAAATATAACATCTTACCACAAACAATGAGATTTATAATTCTGGCAATAATATTGATTTTAATATTAGGATTTGCGTATTTGGTTTTTAAAAAGAAAAATATAAACAAACCATTAAAAATCCTATTTATTTTATTATTATTAATAATTAGTCTAGCAGAAACAATTTTTATATCCTATGCAAACACTTCAATAAAGACGGTTGAAAAAATAAATCAGAAAAAGGATTTAAATAAAACACAAATGTCTTTAGTTGTCTTAAAAAAGTCATCTATAAATTCAATTGAAGAAATAGGTGAAAATCAAGTTGCTATATCAAGAAAAATGGATAAGGAAAATATAAAACAAGCAACAGAAGAATTTAAAAAAGAAAACCAAGAATTAAATTTCGAAGATTTTGGTGATTATGTAAAAGCTGGAGAAGGACTAATATATGGCAAAGTTCAAGTCATGTTATTAAACGAAAGTTTTAGGCAAATGCTTGATGAATCTATCGAAGATTTTTCAGATAAAACAAAAGTTTTAAAATCATATTCTGTAAAAGGAAATGAAAAATTAAATGAAAATAAAAGTATTGAAAAAGATCAAAGTTTTAATATTTACATTTCAGGAATTGATACATATGGTGCTTTGACTAATGTTTCAAGATCAGATGTCAATATGATTGTAAGCGTAAACCAAAAAAAGAAAAAAATTTTAATAACAACAATACCAAGAGATACCTATGTAAATCTTGCAGGTTTTGGAAATACAGCTTATGACAAATTGACTCATGCAGGATTATTTGGTGTAGATACATCAATAAAAACTTTGGAAAATTTCCTTGATATTAAAATAGATTATTATGGAAAAGTAAACTTTACAACCCTAGTTGATTTAATAAATGAGCTAGGCGGGATAAGCGTTGATAATCCCGTAGCTTTTCAAGCTACACACGGTGGCTATAATTTCCCACAAGGAAAAATTGAAATGGATGGGGATATGGCACTTTCATTTTGTAGAGAAAGATACAATTTGAAAGAAGGAGATTTCGATAGAGGAAGAAATCACACCAGAGTTCTAACAGGAATAATTAGAAAAATGCTAAGCAAAGAAATGCTTATAAATTTCAATAAAATATCAGATATTGTATTAGACTCAGTAAATACAAATGTTTCATACGATAAAATGATAGATTTAGTAAACAAACAGTTAGAAAATGGTGGAGATTGGAAGATAGAAACACAATCCCTAAAAGGTGATGGAAGCATGGAACTAAGCTCATATTTGATGCCAGATGCACAATTATATATGACAGTTCCAAGAAAAGATTCTATAAAAAAAGTTCACGATAAAATAGAAGAAAACAATCGTTAAAAGAATATGAAAATATAAGGGAGATCTAGAAGATTAAAAAAAATTAGACTCCTTATTGTTTTCTTAAAAAAATTTCCAAAAAAATGGGATAAATTGAACTAAACATATACAAGGAGGAGGGGTATATGTATAGAAAAGACTCAGAAAGTTGGATACAATATGTAAACTTTATATTCCTAGATATGTTTTGTTTACAATTGGCTTATATTCTAGCATATGGATTCAGCGGATATGGTTTTAACCCATATAACCAAATTATTTATAGAAATATAGGATTTATTATAGAATTAATAGACTTTTTAGTAATACTAGTATATGGAACAATGAATAGCGTCTTTAAAAGAGGATACTACGTAGAATTTGCAGTAACTTTCAAACATGCAATGTTTGTTGGAGCACTTCAAATTTTATACCTATTTTTATTACAAGAAGGACAATATTTTTCAAGACTAACCCTATTGCTAACAATAATTATATACACACTAATAACATACTTTGCAAGGCTCTTATTGAAAAAATATATAAGAAAAAATTCAAATGAAAATAAAAAATCAAGATTGTTATTAGTAACAACAGAGAAAATGGCAGAAAAACTTGTTAAAAAGATACAAAAAAATAAATATAGCAAGTATAAAATAGCTGGTCTAGTAATAATCGAAAAAGATTTAAAAGGAGAAGAAATTGAAAAAATACCAGTCGTTGCTAACAAAAACTCCATAGCAAATTTTGTTTGCAAAGATTGGATTGACGAAGTATTAATAGTACAAGATGAAAACTTCGAATATCCAAAAGAAATAGTTGATAATTTAAATGAAACAGGTGTAACTGTTCACTATAGCATTAGAAATGTAGTTCAAGAAACAGGAAAAAAACAATTTGTAGAAAAACTTGGAGATTTTGTAGTAATAACAACAAGCGTAAATTATGTATCATCAAGACAAGTAATGATAAAAAGAGCTATGGATATAATTGTAGGACTTGTTGGTTGTATATTTACCTTGATTTTATGCATCATCCTTGGTCCAATAATTTATTTCACATCACCAGGACCAATATTTTTCAAACAAGATCGAGTAGGAAGAAACGGAAAAATTTTCAAAATGTATAAGTTCAGAAGCATGTATATGGATGCAGAAGAAAGAAAAGCAGAACTTATGAAAAATAATCAGTACGGTGATGCGAGAATGTTCAAACTGGATTTTGACCCAAGAGTTTTGGGAAATAAAGTTCTTCCAGATGGAAGCACAAAAACAGGAATAGGAGATTTCATAAGAAGAACAAGCCTTGACGAATTTCCACAATTTTTCAATGTATTAAAAGGAGATATGTCAATAGTAGGAACAAGACCACCCCTACTTTCAGAAACAGCCCTATACGAACCACATCACAGAGTAAGGCTTGCAATAAAACCAGGAATAACAGGAATGTGGCAAGTGAGCGGACGAAGTAATATTACAGATTTTGAAGAAGTGGTAAAACTTGATCGAGAATATATAGAAAATTGGAATATAGGATTAGATTTCAAAATCCTATTAAAAACATTTTTGGTTGTATTTAAAAAAGAAGGGTCAATGTAATTTAAATTTATGCACATTTAGAAATATGTTATCTTATTTAATTGTAGATATTTTTTAAAAATGTATCTATAATTTAAACGAACGAATAATTATAAGGATTTGAGAATTGTCTAATATTAATATTGAAGATATAAAAGATGAGAAAAGGTTAGGAAAAAATAATCGAATAAAAATTTTAAACACTGAAGTTGATGTTTTAAATATGAAAGAAACTGTGGAATTGGTAGATGAATATGTTAAAACCAAGACTCCTCTACATCTTATGGGAGTTAATGCAGATAAAATTAATGACTTAAATAAAAATAAGCTTATGAAACGAATTGTAAATAGCTGTGGCATAATAAATGCAGACGGTGCTTCAGTTGTTTTAGCTAGTAAGTTTTTAAATATCCCGTTACCTGAAAGGGTGGCAGGAATAGATTTAATGCAATACCTAATAGGTTTGTCAGAGAAAAAAGAATACAAAATATATTTATTAGGCGCAAAACAAGTAGTTGTTGAAAAAACTGCTGAAGTTTTAAAAACTAAGCACCCAAAATTAAATGTAGTAGGCATACATAATGGATACTTTAAAGAAGAAGATTGGTATAAAATATCTTGTGAAATAAAAGAGAAAGATCCAGACTTTGTTTTTGTAGGCATTACATCCCCATTAAAGGAGTATCTTATTGAATATTTACAAAATCAAGGTAATTGTTGTGTTTTTATGGGAGTAGGTGGAAGTTTTGATGTCATATCAGGAAACATACCTAGGGCTCCCAAATGGATGCAAAACAATAACTTAGAATGGCTTTTTAGAGTAATCCAAGAGCCTAAAAGACTTTTTAAAAGATATTTATTTGGTAATTTTAAATTTATAAAAAATGTTTTTAAGGAGAAAATTGGATTATGAATATATTACATATTTCAAGGACTATGGGACAAGGTGGTGCTGAAAAAATTGTATATCAATTATGCAAGGATGACTGTGCAGACCTCAATATAGTTGCCTCTTGTGGAGGAGAATATGTCGATTTACTTTCGAAAATCGGAGTGAAAAACATTGATATAGAAGATTTTCAAAACAAAAATCCGTTTAATATTTTTAAAACATTATTAAAACTAAATAAAATAATTAGTGAATATAAAATTAATATAATTCATTCACACCATAGAATGGCAGCTTTCTATGCAAGATTACTTCAAATTATGAATAAGGATGTTATCCACATATATACTGCACATAATGTTTTTCATGGGAAAAAGAATTTACTAAGATTTGCTTTAAAGAATTCTCAAATAGTTGCATGTGGATCAACAGTTAAGGATAATCTTACAGATTATTATAAAATAGATGAAAATAAAATTAAAATAATTTATAATGCTGTTGAAAAACCTTCTAATTGTGAAAAAAAAGTTGTACCTGAAATAGATCAAAATAATATTAATATAGGTTTAATTGGTCGAATATCAGAACAAAAAGGTGTAGATTTATTTATAAAATCTATTCAAAAAATTACAAAAAAATTTCCTAAAGTCAAATGTTTCGTAATAGGAGATGGAGAAGATCGAGCAAGTATGGAAGATCTTGTTAAGAGATTAAATTTAGAAGAACATATAAAGTTTTTGGGATTTAGAAGAGATGTTTTTAATTTGATAGATCAAATTGATTTTATAGTAATGCCATCAAGATGGGAAGGATTCCCTTTAACACCTATAGAAGTGTTCTCAATGCATAAAACAATAATAGTTTCAGATATAAAAAATAATTTGGAGATAGTAACCAATAACTACAACGGATTAACCTTTGAAACAGAAAAGATTAGTGAATTGACTAAGAAAATAGAAGAAATGATTCTAATTAATAGAAAAAAATTAGAAGATAATGCATTTGAAACTTATAATAAAAGATTTAGCTATAATCAATTTATTAATAATTATAATGTTATCTATAAGGAGTTGTTATAATGAAAAAAGTAATGATTGTATTCGGAACAAGACCAGAAGCTATTAAGATGTGCCCTTTAGTAAATGAATTACAAACTAGAAAAAATGAATTTGAAACAGTAGTATGTGTTACAGGTCAACATAAAGAAATGTTAGATCAAGTTTTAGATGTATTTAATGTAGTTCCAGATTATAATCTTCATATAATGAAGCAAAAGCAAAGTTTGTTTGATGTAACAATAAATATTTTAGCTAGAATAAAAGAAGTTTTAGAAAAAGAAAAACCAGATGTAGTATTAGTACACGGAGATACTTCAACTACTTTTGTAACTGCACTTGCTTGTTTTTATCTTCAGATACCAGTAGGTCATGTAGAAGCTGGACTTAGAACTTACAACAAATATTCTCCTTACCCAGAAGAATTTAACAGACAGGCAGTAGGAATAATATCAGACTACAATTTTGCACCTACACAAAGAGCTAAAGATAATTTACTTAATGAAGGGAAAAATCCAGAATCAATATTCGTTACTGGAAATACAGTTATAGACGCATTAAAAACTACAGTAAAAGATAGTTATAAAAATAAATATTTAGATTGGGCTTCTGATAGCAAACTTATATTAATAACTGCTCATAGAAGAGAAAATCTTGGGGAACCAATGAGAAACATGTTTAAAGCTATAAAAAGAGTCATGGATGAGCACGAGGATGTTAAAGCTATCTATCCAATTCATAAAAATCCAGTGGTTAGAGAAGCAGCAAGAGAGATATTTGGTGACTTTGACAGACTTAAAATTATTGAACCTTTAGATGTGGTAGATTTTCATAATTTCTGTGCTAATTCACATTTAATTTTGACAGATAGTGGCGGAATACAAGAAGAAGCACCAAGTTTGGGGGTCCCAGTTTTGGTAATGAGAGATACAACTGAAAGACCTGAAGGCATAGATGCTGGAACATTGAAACTTGTGGGGACAGAAGAAGAAAACATTTATAATAATTTTAAATTATTGTTAGAAAATAAAGAAGAATATAAAAAAATGTCAAAGGCTATAAACCCCTATGGTGATGGAAATTCATCAAAATTTATAGCAGATATATTATCTGAGAAATTATAAATATATATAAGGAGTATTTATGAAGAATATTTTAGTTCCCGTAGTAGTGCCTGCGTACAATACTAAAAAATATATTGAATAAATGATAAATTGTCTAATAATTAATCGTACAAAAATTTACAGATAATATTTTTAGATGATGGATCCACTGATAATACATCTAAAATTATAAAGAGATTTAAATATGATAGAGTAGAATATTATTAAGAAAACTCTGGTGTTTCATCTGCAATAAATTATGGAATAGCTAAAGTTAAAGGTGATAAAATATTCTTTTTGGATTCAGATGATGTATTTGAAAAAATCTAATAGAAAAATGCATAGAATATTCTAAAATTAATTATTTTGAAAGTGTACTTTATGGATATGCTGATATTATAAATGGTGAAGTAAAAAAATGAGCATATTTTTAAGGTAGATGGTATTTATTTAGATGAAGATATTATCGAAAAAGTTGTACCAGCGTTTATTGGTCGTTCATTTAACGATATAAATCAGTGTATACTAGAAAAAAAGGATTAAGAGAAGGAAAAAAGCATACAGATTTGTGGAGAATAATGCTAGATTCTAATATTGTTAAAAATAATAAGTTATTATTTGATACTAATTTAAGTTTAGGTGAAGATACAAATCTTATTAATACATGCCTTTTGTTTTCAACATCTGTAGGAATTTTAAAAGAAACTTTATATTATCTAAGAATTCGAGAAGAAAGTGCTAATGTAACTAATAGTCAAAATTCTTTTTTTATGGTTAAGAATAAAGAAAAATTAATTGTAGCAAGAAAAGAAACTGATGTTCACGAATATTGGCAAAGAACACTAATTTTTATGCTATACAACTTTCAATGATATTGTCTAGTAAGGGAAAAAGAGGAAAAAAAGTCTTTAATATATATAAACAATAAGAATATTAAAAGATCAATTAGTGAATTTAAACCAATAAAGTTCAAATTGAAGTCAATTCCTTTTTATTTATTTTTATTTATTGAAAATAAAACTAGGGAATTTACTTTTTGGCACAATTAAAATATTACCAGATAAGTTTATTAGAAAATTCATCTAATATAGATTAATATGCTGGCTAATAATGTTAGGGGGCTCTAATATATAATGAATAAAAAGAAAAAAATAATTATGTTAATATCCGACTTATCGATTGGAGGGGCTCAGAGAGTATTTATAAGCCTTGCTAATTATCTATATGAAAAAAATTATGAAGTAAAAATATTAGTTCAAAATTTAGAAAATCCGATTTATAAAAAAGAAATAAATAAAAATATTGAAGTAATTAGTTTATCTGCAAATTCAGCAAAAAAAATGTTACCTAAAATGTATAATTTTTACAAAAATGAATCATGTGATGCATGTTTACCATTTAGCCCTGAACTTGCTGTAAATCTTTTTATTATAAGAAAATTCTTAAAGAGTAATTTTCTTATAATAGGTAGGTGTATAAATACACTATCTTTTGATTATAAATATGCAAAATCATTTTTTAGGAAATATATTAGCAAATTTTTAGTTAAAATATTCTATCATCGAATTGATTATGTTATTGCGCAATCCTTTGGAATGAAAGGGGATTTGATTGAAAATTTTAGTTTTAAAGACTCAAAAGTATTTGTAATAAATAATCCTTTATCAAAACAGTTTGAGTATGAGATTTCAAATAATGTTGATTTATTAGAGAAAAATTATGATTTTTTATTTGTAGGTAGGTTTGAACATCAAAAAGGCTTAAAAATGTTAATTGATGCATTTAGTAAGTTAGATAGAGATCATAACTTGGCATTAGTAGGAGATGGAAGTGAAAAGAATTATTTGCAAGATTATATTTTATCAAAAAAATTAAGTGATAATATTATTATTGAGGAATATTCTGAAGATATAATTTCTATCTATAATAGATCTAGAGTACTGGTCTTATCATCTTATTATGAAGGATTTCCAAATGTATTGATAGAATCAATTGCTTGTGGTACTCCGGTTGTCTCTTATGATATGCCAAGTGGAGCAGATGAAATTGTGGAAGAGAATATCAATGGATATTTAGTTAAATATTTAGATGTAGATTCTTTGGCTTTATCCATGAATAAGGCTATTAATAAAAAATGGAATTATTTAGATATAAAGAAAACAGCGTTAAAGTATAGTTCTGATATTATATTAGATCAATACATAGAACTTATTGAAAAACTAGTATTTTAAAGAGGTGTATTATGATTATTATAATGTATATATTTATATTATTTTCTGCTGTTTTTGAATATAATATACCATATATAAATTATTGGGATGAAATTATATTTATAATTTCAATTTTATATTTAACTTCAATAGTATTAAAAAAGGGCGAAATAAAGAGAATAACTTTTAATATACTACTTTTATCATTTTTAGTTATCGTTATTGGAATTATAGGTAATTTTAATAATTCCACTTATCAAACTAATAAAATAGCTATGCTCAAAGATGTGGTTGCTTATTTAAAGTTTCCTATTACTTTTATAGCTTTACCAAAAATATTAAAAATAATGAATATAAAAAGAAAATTTAAAGAGATTACAATCATAACTAAAATAATAACTATTATTATGTTTATATCTATGATACTAGGATACTTTATAGATATAGGATTATACAAAAGCGAAGAAGACAGAATATTAAAGACATTTTTATTTATATTCCCCCACCCAACATTCTTAGTTTTTACTTGCTTAATAATGTTGATTATATTTATGATAGGCGAAGTTAAATTAAATAAAACTTATCTTTTTATGTGTTTATCTATTATGTTTATGACTCAAAGAAGTAAAGCTTATTTTATAGTCGCATTTATATTAGCTATACTTTTAATCCCAAAGAGATATTTGGAAAATTTATTTACTTTTAGGAATAATAGAATGTTACTTAAAAAAAGGTACATTTTTTTAAGTATAATATTAGTTTCTTCCTTTATGTATTTATTTGCTAAGGATAAATTTATTTTATATTTTCAGTACGGATTAACAGCTGCGAGACCAGCCTTATATTTAGTTGGACTTAGATTAGCTTACGAACATTTTCCATTAGGTACAGGATTTGGAACATTTGCTTCATCTTTATCAGGAAGATATTATTCATCGATTTACTATAATTATGGAATTTCTAATGTTCTCGGGATTAGTGAAGATAATATATCATATATAGGAGATGTTTATTGGCCTTATATATATGGACAATTTGGTATTCTAGGATTTTTATTACAAATTAGAATTTTCATAAAACTTTTTTTCTATTACTTTAAGAAAATTGTCAATAATATTAATAGAAAAAGTTATATAATAATTTGGGCTTATTCTATATTCGCCTCTTTTGCAGAAGCTTTTTTTACTAATTCAACATCAGTTCAGATGTCGTTCATTATTTCTCTGTGTTTATTAGTTAATAACGAGTAACACATATGGGAAATAATGTATCTATGAGTATTTAAGAAAATAATTTAATGAATAATTATGTTTTATAACTAGATAAGGAGTTGAAATGATGAAATTATTAAAATTCATTCGTGACAAGGATTATAGATTTATAGTCTTGTCTAATAGAAGCTTCTACAATGATATGGATGATAAAATTTATATAGAAAAATTATTCAAATCATATATGGGCTATTCTTTAAATTTAAATAATCCAAAAACATTTAATGAAAAATTACAATGGCTAAAATTGTATGATAGAAAGCCAAGATATACAATGATGGTAGATAAGTATAAGGTTAGAGAATATATAGCAGACAAAATTGGAGAAGAATACTTAATCTCATTATTGGGAGTTTGGGATGATCCTGATGATATTGACTTTGATTCGTTACCAAATAAGTTTGTCTTGAAATGTAATCATGATTCAGGTGGTCTTTCTATTTGTAGGGATAAAAAAAATTTTGATGCAAATATAGCAAAGAAAAAATTAAAAAAATCATTGAAGACGAATTATTATTATTCTGGAAGGGAATGGCCTTATAAAAATGTTCCAAGAAAAATAATAGCAGAAAAATATATGGTTGATGATTCAAATTCTGATGAATTTACAGATTATAAATTTTTTTGTTTTAATGGATATGTTGATTGTGTGATGGTATGTTTAGATAGAAATTCTGGAGATCCTAAGTTTTATTTCTTTGATAAAGATTGGAAGCTAAAAAGGCTTAATAAAAGAGGGAAAGAGGCACCAAAAGATTTTACAATTCCAAAACCTGAGTGTATAGCTGAAATGTTTGAAATTGCATCTAAGCTTTCAGAAGGATTTCCTTTTGTTAGGGTGGATTTATACCAAAGCTATGGAAAAATATATTTTGGAGAAATGACTTTTTATCCAGATAGTGGTTTTGATAGTAATATACTTCCAGAAGCTGATTTATATTTGGGTAGCTTAATAGATATAAATAATATAAATTAAAAATGATGAACGGAGAAAATATGAAAATTTCAATTTTAGGCGCGGGTAATGCAGGATGCGCAGTAGCTGCAGATTTAAGTATAAAAGGTCATGATGTCACTTTAATAAAAACATCACATTCATTGCATGATGATAACTTTGAGTATTTATTAAAAAATAAAGGTGAAATGATTTTAGATGAATTTGGAACCATAAAAAAGTCTAAGATAAAAAAATTAAGTCGTGATATTAGTGATATAAAAGGTAGCAAAGTAGTAATTATTTTTGTACAAACAAATTATCATTTAGAATTAATAAAGAAGATATCACGACATATTGTAGATGATCAATTAATTTTATTTAATCCCGGTTATTTATCTAGTGCATATCTTTTGAAATATTGTAGTAAAAATATAATGATAGCGGAGGCTGAGAGTTCCTTTATTGATGGAAGAATCCATAAACCTGGGTATTTTAAGGTTAGTTTTAGGAATGTAAGAAATCCGATAGGAATTTATCCAAAAAAAAGAAAAATTGAAGCAATGAACACGCTAGATAAACTTGATGAAAAAATTACATATCTAAATTGTGTTCTTGAAGCATCTCTTCACAATCCTAATCTTATTGTTCATACAGTTGGTTCAATTATGAGTATACCTAGAATTGAGAGCAGTAAGGGTAATTTTAATATGTATCATGAAGTTTATAAAGAAGATAGCTTGTATACTTGGAATATTGTAGAAAAACTTGATCAAGAAAAGAAAAATATTTTAGCAGAATTAAACCTAAGAGAAATATCCTATTTAGATGCATGTAAATACAGAAATTCAGAAAATTTAGATATAAATAGCAAAGATGTCTTTATAGATTATGCTCAATCTGAGGAAGCGGTTAGCGGACCAAACGATGTCAGATCAAGGTTTATTACCGAAGATGTACCTCAAGGTTTAGTTTTGCTAGAATCGTTGGGTAATCATCTAAACTTAGAAACTCCAATAACAAGTTCATTAATAGAAATTGCCAGTGCTGCATTAGGAGAAAACCTTAGAGCTAATGGACGAACATTAGAGAAGTTAGGCAAGGATAATATTAATAAGTTAATTAATGACGCCTTGTTATAATATATAAATCGACAATATAATAAATTGTAATGATATTAATAGTATATTGTTTTACACAATATTACAACAACTTTAAAGAAATTTTCAGTTTAACTGACTGATTTTAACTAATTTTATAAAAATAATTTAAATATATGGAGATAATTACATTTGAACAGAAAAAAACTTTTAGCCCTTAATACAAGTTCATCATTTATATTTCAACTGACTACAATTATTTGTGGATTTATAGTTCCAAGACTAATTTTACAAACTTATGGATCTGAAGTTAACGGATTAATAAATTCCATTATGCAATTTTTAGCTATAATAGCCTTTCTTGAACTAGGTGTAGGTGCAGTAATTCAATCTTCATTATATAAGCCCTTGGCAGAAAAAAATAATGAAGAAATTAGCAAGATTGTTGTATCAGGTCAGAAGTTTTTTTCAAGACTTGCTACCATACTTTTAGTTTATGTTGTAATTTTGATGGGAATATATCCGTTAATAGCAAAAACAAATTTTGGATTTTTGTATACGGCTACAATGATTCTAGTCATAAGTATAAGCTCTTTTGCCCAATACTATTTTGGAATTGTAAATAGTTTACTTATAACAGCAAATCAAAGGGGATATTTTTCTTACAATATTCAAACAATAACATTAATACTAAATACTATAGCATGTTTTATTCTAATAAAATTAGGAGCATCAATTCACATAGTAAAACTAACTACATCATTAATATATTTAGCCAGACCACTAATTCTTTCTCTTTATGTAAAGAAAAACTATAAAATAAATTGGAATATAACATATGATGAAGAGCCAATAAAACAAAAATGGAATGGAATAGCCCAACATGTATCATCAGTTGTGCTAGATGGAACAGATAATATTGTTCTTACTATTTTTATGGGCCTTGAAGTTGTCTCAGTTTATTCAGTATATAATATGGTTGTCATGGGAGTAAAAAAACTTCTTATGTCAATGACAAATGGAATCCAATCATTGATGGGTGAGCTATTAGCTAGAGAAGAAATTGATAAATTAAGAAAATTTTTTGGTTGGGTTGAATGGAGTATTCATACTGGAACAACTTTTATATTTGGAGTTACAGCTATTTTAATAATTCCATTTGTAGAAGTCTATACATCAGGAATACATGATGCAAATTATATTCAACCACTATTTGCAGTTTTGATAGTAGCAGCAAATGCAGGTCATTGTTTACGCCTACCATATAATATATTGATATTAGCAGGTGGTCATTACAAACAAACTCAAAATAATTATATAATTGCAGTTCTAATAAATATTGTAATCTCAATTTTATTTGTAAACATTTTAGGCTTAGCAGGTGTTGCAATAGGCACCCTCTTGGCTATGTTTTATCAAACAGTATGGATGGCAATATATGATTCAAAAAATTTAATACATTGGCCTATAAAATATTTCATTAAACAATTACTAGTTGATGGAGTTACAGTTTTGTTTTTTGCAATTATTTCTAAATTTTTTACTATTAATAATATTACATGGTTATCTTGGATTATATATTCAATAAAAATTAGCCTAATTTCTTTAGTATTTGTAGGTATAATTAATACAGTATTTTATAAGCAGTATATTAATAGGATGTTAAGAAGTTTTAAAAAATAATATTTAAATAAAATATCATAATAAAAAATCCTAAGAATTTTAAAATAAATTCTTAGGATTTTTCTATTTAAATCTTATAAAATTCCTTATACCATTCAGCAAACTTCCTTATACCTTCTCTTAGGCTAGTGTCTGGTTTAAAGCCAAAATCTTTTTCTAATGGCTTGGTATCAGCGTAGGTGATTGGGACGTCACCTGCTTGCATTGGAACCAATTTTTTATGAGATTCGAAATCGTAATCTTCTGGTAATACTTTTGCTCTTATTAGTTCTTCTTGAAGTATTGTTACAAAGTCTAGTAAATTTTCAGGATTGTTGTTTCCGATGTTATAAATTTTGTATGGTGGAATTGGTAGTCCATCTTCCCCGTTTTTTCTTTCTGGTGCTTTTTGCATAACTCTTTTTACACCTTCAACAATATCATCAATATAGGTGAAATCTCTTTTGCAATTTCCATAATTAAATATTTCTATTGTTTGGTCATTTAAAAGCTTGTTTGTAAATCCAAAATACGCCATATCTGGTCTTCCTGCTGGTCCATAAACTGTAAAAAATCTTAATCCAGTTGATGGAATATTGTAAAGTTTACTGTAGGCGTGAGTCATAAGTTCGTTGGATTTTTTTGTTGCAGCATATAGTGAAACAGGATTGTCTACCTTGTCATCAGTGCTGTATGGAACTTTTTTGTTAGAACCATAAACTGATGATGAAGAAGCATAGACAAGATGTTCAACTCCCTTTGCTCCATTGTCATAAGAGTGACGACAAGCTTCCAAAATATTATAAAATCCAATCATATTTGAAGAAATATAAGCATCTGGATTTGAAATTGAATATCTTACTCCTGCTTGGGCACCCAAATTTACAACTATATCTGGTTTGTGATCTTCAAATATTTTATCAATAATCTTTTTATTTGAAATATCTTCTTGATAAAATTTGTAAGTAGAATTTGGATTTTCTTTTAGACACTTTTCAATTTCTTCAAGTCTCCATTTTTTGATATTTACATCATAATAATCATTCATATTATCAATCCCAATAATATTTATTGGTGATTGGGTTTTTAATAATTCAAGTATTAGGTTTGATCCTATAAAACCTGCAGAACCTGTAACAAAAACTGTTTTATTTTTTAAATCTATATTATTCATTTTTTTACCTTAATCTCTTTTAAAAATATCTCTAGTATAAACTTTATCGATGACATCATCAAGACAAGAATCATATCTGTTTGCAATAATTGCTTGACTTATTTTTTTAAATTTCTTCAAGTTATTTACTACTTCTGAACCGTAAAAAGTCTCGCCATTTTTAAGAGTTGGTTCATATATAACGACCTTTGCTCCCTTAGCCTTAATTCTTTTCATAACGCCTTGGATTGATGATTGACGGAAGTTATCTGAATTAGATTTCATAGTAAGTCTATATACACCAATAATTTTTTCACTTTCTTTTTCTGGATCCCATTTGCTATTTGAAACATAGGCACCAGCTTTTCCTAAAACTTGATCAGCAATAAAATCTTTTCTAGTCCTATTAGAATCAACAATAGCAGAAATCATATTTTGAGGAACCTTATCAAAATTTGCAAGAAGTTGTTTTGTATCTTTTGGAAGACAATAGCCACCATAACCAAAAGAAGGATTGTTGTAATGAGAACCAATTCTTGGATCAAGACAAACACCATTAATAATCTCTTCAGTATTTAATCCCTTGCTTTCAGCATAAGTATCAAGCTCATTAAAATATGAAACTCTTAGGGCAAGATAAGTATTAGCAAAAAGTTTTACAGCCTCAGCCTCAGTAAAACCCATAAACAAAGTATCAATATCTTCCTTAATAGCACCATCCTGTAAAAGATGAGCAAAAATTTCAGCCTTATCACGACTCTCATCATCACAAGAAACAATAATTCTAGAAGGATAAAGATTATCATACAAAGCCTTAGATTCCCTCAAAAATTCCGGAGAAAAAATAATATTTTTAGTATCATATTTCTCCCTAACAGATTTAGTATAACCAACAGGAATAGTAGACTTAATAATCATAGTAGCAGAAGGATTAACCTTCAAAACCAATTCAATAACAGATTCAACAGCAGAACAATCAAAAAAGTTCTTCTTAGAATCATAATTAGTAGGAGCAGCAATAACAACAAAATCAGCATCCCTATAAGCAGACTCACCATCAAGAGTGGCAGTCAAATCAAGGTCTTTTTCCTTAAGATATTTTTCAATATATTCATCTTGGATAGGAGATTTTCTCTCATTAATCAAATCAACCTTTTCCTTAATAATATCAACAGCAGTAACATGGTTGTGTTGAGACAACAAAGTTGCAATAGAAAGACCAACATAGCCCGTACCAGCAACAGCAATATTATATTTCTTATCCAAAAAATCCCTCTTAATTTCCTTTTTCTCCTCAACAAACAAATCAACAATATCAAACTCCAAAACCTCACAAAGCCTTTGAAGTTGATCAATAGAAGGAGTATAGTCAAAAGATTCAAGACGACTAATCATAGTCCTGTTAATACCACTAAGATCAGCAAGCTTAGTTTGAGTAATATTTTTTTCTTTTCTTTTATCAGAAACAGTCTTAGCCATTTTTTCAATAGATAATTTTTTCATATATTCTCCATTTCAAATTTATAAATTGTATAATAATATTATCAAGTTAAGCTTGTGTTGTCAATTTAAATAACAAAGATTTATATAGGATTTTAAATTTACAAAAATATGTTACAATTAATAACAAACATTTTTTTGATATTCTGATAATTTAATTTTAAATTTTTTTATAAAATAATTGCTATAAAATATTGAAATTTGTATAATTTTGTTATAAACTAAAGGGTAGTGAGAATTTTTAAGTTCTTTTGATTTTTAAAAAATTTTATATAAAGGAGATATAAATGGATCAAGAAAATATTGATTTATTAGAATTGTTTAGGAAGTTAAAAAAACATCTGTTTTCGATTGTTTGTTTAGCTATTATATTTGCTGCTTTATCCTATGCGGCTTCTGTTTTTATTATTACGCCTAAATATGAGGCTGTTACTACTATGATTGTTAGTAATTCTAAAAATGAGCAGGAAAAGCAAAACGGGGATGTTGACCTTAATCAAATTAATGCTAACAGAGCTTTGGTTTCTACTTATTCTGAGATTGTTAAGAGTAAGGGTGTTGCTGATAAGGTAGTTAATAATTTGAAACTTGATATGGATTTTGAAGAATTTTCTAAAAAAGTTTCTATTGAACCTGTTAAGGATACTCAAATTATTTCTGTTAAGGTTGTTGATACTGTTCCTGAAAGATGCATGGATATTGCTAATGCTACTTCTATGGTTTTTAAGGATTCTGTAACAAAGATTATGAAGGTTGATAATGTTCAAATTCTTGATAAGGCAAATTTGCCTGAGGAGCCTTCTTCACCTAATGTTAAAAAGAATACTGTTATTGGTTTGATTTTAGGTTTTATTATTGGTGTAGGAATTTCTTTGTTTAAGGAATTGATTGATACGACTTTCAAGACAACTGATGATATTGCTGAGGCTTTTGATATTCC
Source organism: Anaerococcus rubeinfantis (assembly GCF_001487145.1). Lineage (GTDB taxonomy): Bacteria > Bacillota > Clostridia > Tissierellales > Peptoniphilaceae > Anaerococcus > Anaerococcus rubeinfantis. The sequence goes on along the minus strand of NZ_LN913016.1, from coordinate 1,566,193 downwards.
TGTTCTTGGCATGGTTCCTGATAAGAGTAAAGGAGAATAAGATGGCAAAAAAACACGGTTATTATAGTACTTCTTCTGTTTTTGATGAGGCTATTCGTTCTGTTAGAACTAATATTCAATTTTCTGATATTGATGATAAGAAAAGGGTCATTGCTATGACTTCTTCTAAACCTAGTGAGGGCAAGACTACTGTTTTGTATTCTATTGCTAAATCTTTTGCTGAAAATGGAAATTCTGTTGTGCTTTTGGATTTTGACCTTAGAATGCCAAAGGTTGGCAAGGTTGCTGGTATTGAAACTAATATGGGTATTACTAATGTTATTACTGGTAAGGTTGAACTTAATAGGGCTTTGATTAAAGATCAAAATGAGGATAATCTTTTTGTTTTGCTTTCTGGTCCGGTTCCTCCAAATCCTGCTGAAATTTTGGCTTCTAATCATGTGAAGGAATTGATTAAGGAGCTTTCTCAAAGATTTGATTATGTATTTTTGGATACTCCTCCTGTTGGTTTGTTTACTGATGCTTCTATCGTCTCAACTTATTGTGATGGGGTTATTTTTGCTATTAAATCAAAGGATACTAAAAAGGAAGAAGTAAGCCATGCTCTTGAGAATTTGAAAAAGGTTAATGGTAAAGTTTTGGGCGCTGTTCTTACTTTTGCTGATTTGAATGAATCTACTTACAAGGGTTATTATTAATGATTGACATTCACAATCATATAATTTATGGGGTGGATGATGGATCTAGGTCTTTGGATGAATCTTTGAAAATGGTTGAGCTTTTTATGGCAAATGGTTTTAATGAAATTGTTGCTACAAGTCACTATGATCCATCAAGATATATGGTAAAAAAGGAAGATATTTTGGAAAAATCTTCTATTTTAAATGATGAGATTAAAAAAAGATCCCTAGATTTTAAAATTTATCCAGGTCATGAAATCCAAGTTGAACCAAAAATTTTGAATAAAATTCGTGATGGCAAGCTTTTGACTTTGAATAATTCTAGATATGTTTTGTGTGAGCTTTCTTTTGTAAATAAGCCTTTATTTTTGAGGGATTTGATTTATAATCTTTCTCTTGAAGGCTTTGTCCCTATCATTGCTCATGCTGAAAGATATCCATATGTTGAAGCTCATACTTCATTTTTATATGAATTTATCAAAATGGGGGCTCTTGTTCAGATTAATTTTTCTTCTATGAATTCTCATAGAAAAACTACCCAAAGGCTATTGGAAAAAAATATGGTTCATTTTATTGGAACTGATTCCCACCAATCTGAGTGGAGAAGTCCAAATATTGAAAATGAAAAAAGAGAAATTATTGAAATAATTGGTCAGGATAAATTTGATGAACTCACTTTGACAAATCCTAAAAAAGTTATAAATGATGAATTTATAGCAAGTAGCTATGATGATATTGTAAGAGATGAGGATAAGAAAAAGAAAAGTAAGAAGAAAAGCTTATTTAATTTTTGGAGAAAAAAATGAAGATAAAATATATTGTTTGCTCTTTTGCTCTTATTCTTGCCCTAAGCTCATGTGAAAAAAAGCAAGAAAAATACGAGCAAAGAGATGTGAAGATTGATACTGTATTTGACAATTCAAATTCTAATGTGGAAATTATTGATCAAAACAACAATCCTGAAGTAAATACAAGTGAAGAAAATACTGATTTAAATAACAATCAGGGCGGGGAAACTTATAGGGTTACAACAAGTGTAAACTTGAGACAAACACCTACAGTTGACGAAGATAATTATATTGATTCAATCCCTGCAAATACCGAAGTTGTTTTTATTGAGGAAGTAGAAAATAATGACGGTGAAACTTGGTCTAAAATCACTTATAAAGGAAAGACTGGTTTTGTCGCAAGTGATTTCTTGGAAAAAATCGTTGAAAATTAGGTCTAAAATGATTTTTAAAAGAGCTTTTGTGAAATTTTGATTTTATAAATCATTATTTTACAAAAGCTTTTTTGTGTGTAGTAAATAAATTGAAAAAATGTAATGTAAAAAATACTTGAAATTTAAATTTTTAAAATTTCAAAAACTACATAAAAAAACCAAGAATAAAGCTTATAAATATGAAGATAGGTACTCATAAAAAATTGACAAATATTGCAAATTAGTATATTCTAATGTGAGAATAAATAAGATAAGTATAAGGGAGATTACGTTTTAAAATGTTTAAAAGCTTGATATCAAAAATTACTATTTTTTTAGCAGCTATTGTCTACATAGTGTTTTTTTATTTTTTGAATAAATACAATATTCTACCAATAAGGTACAGGTTTATATTATTAGGATTGATTTTGTTGATTCTTATAATTTTTACTTTATTAATTTTTAAAAGAAAAAGAACAGGCAAGCCGGTCAAGGCCTTTTTTATAATAATACTTTTCTTGATAAGTGTATTTGAAGGTTTATTTATGTCCTATGCCAACACATCAATTCAAACTGTAGAAAAAATCAACCAAAAAAAGGACGTAGCCAAAACAAAGATGTCTTTTGTTGTTTTGAAAGATTCACCACTTGAAACTGTGGCTGATTTGGAAGAAACTCAAGTAGCTATTGCCAAAAAAATGGATGATGAAAATATAAAAGAAACCTTGAAAAAATACAAGGAAAAAACAGACGAAGATTTAAATGTTGAAGATTTCGGTGATTATTTGACTTTGGGACAAAGCTTAATAAATGGTAATGTTCAAGCGATTTTGTTAAATGAAAACTTTAGACAAATGCTCGATGATACAATCGGTGGTTTTAGTGACCAAACTAGGGTTTTAAAATCATTTTCTGTTAAAGGAAATGACAAATTAAATCAAAACAAAGAAGTAGAAAAAGACCAAAGTTTCAATGTATATATTTCGGGAATAGATACATACGGAGACCTTTCAACCGTATCAAGATCAGATGTAAACTTAATCGTGAGTGTAAATCCTAAAAAAGGAAAAATTCTGATTACAACAATTCCAAGAGATACCTATGTAAATATAGCAGGCCTTGGAGATTACGCAAATGATAAACTAACCCATGCAGGCTTATTTGGAGTTGATACTTCAATAAAAACATTAGAAAATTTCCTTGATATAAATATAGATTATTATGCAAAAGTAAATTTCTCAACCCTAACCCAACTTATTGACTTGTTAAATGGAGTTGACGTAGAAAATCCAGTGGCTTTTGAAACAAACGATGGGAAATATTTCCCACAAGGAACAGTCCACATGGACGGAGAAATGGCATTAAGTTATTCAAGAGAAAGATATCACTTGGCAGAAGGCGATTTTGATAGAGGAAAAAATCAAGTGAGAGTAATGACAGGAATAATAAGAAAATTATTGTCAACAGAAACTCTTTTGAATTTCAATTCAATAGCAGAAGTAGCGCTTGATTCAGTAAATACAAATATGCCATATGACAAAATGATAGAAATGGTAAATGGACAAATAGATGAGCCAAAAAATTGGAAAATAAAAAGCCAAGCCCTACGAGGCCAAGGTGAACCAGGCCTACCATCATACCTAATGCCAGGAAGTGAATTATACATGATGAGGGCTGATGATGAATCAATTGATCAAATTCATGATGGGATTTTGAAAAATAATAAAAATAAAATAGAAAATTAATATTATATAAGGGTAAGATATGTATAAATTTTTGTAATTCTTTCAAAAAATAAATCAAAATTTATAGCTTACCCTATGTATATTTTTGGGTCTATTAATGATAAAATATAAAAGTGGGCATTTTATCCATTTAAATTTACTTTATGTAATTATATCTTGATATAATGCCTATAAAAAATAAAGATTTAATAAAAAGGAATAAAAATGGAAACTAAAAAAATATTAAATAAAAAAACATATATACTTTTAGTTTTTGATATTATAATCATAAACATAGCATATTTTTTGGCCTTGTATTTAAGATTTGATGGAAGTTTTATCCAAATACCAAAGCTATATTTACAAGCGTTTAAAAATTATGCCATAATAAATACAATAGTAACTTTGCTAATATATTCAGCATTCAAACTATACAAAATAATATTAGAATATGCATCATACAATGAATTAATAAAAATAACACAAGCAGTAGTTCTCTCCTTATTAATTCATATCTTTGGTATATCAATACTATTTCAAAGAATGCCAATTTCATATTTTGTTTATGGATTTTTAATCCAATATACTCTAACTGTTGGGTTAAGATTTGCCAACAAAATGATTATCCAAAGCAAATACAACATTATTGACAGAAATCCAGAATTTAAAAGAGCCTTAATAATTGGAGCAGGTTCAGCTGGACAAACTATAAAAGAAGACATAAATAAATCTAATAAAAAAGAAAATATAGGAATAAAAGTAGTAGGATTTATTGACGATAATCCAGAAAAAAAAGGTCAATATATAGACGGAACCAAAATATATGGTGACAGAAATTTAATAAAAGAACTTGTAAAAAAAGAAGATATAGATCTTATCTTGGTAGCCCTACCATCAGCCCAAGAAAATCAAAAAAGAGAAATCCTACAAATATGCAATGAAACAAATTGTGAAGTAAAAGTCCTACCAGGAATTTACCAATTAGTATCAGGAAGCATATCAATGTCAGGAATGAAAGATGTCCAAATAGAAGATTTATTAGGACGAGATCCAGTAAAAATATTTTCAAACGAAACCTTTGATTACCTAAACGACAAAGTAGTACTCGTAACAGGCGGAGGCGGATCAATAGGATCAGAATTATGTAGGCAAATCGCCCAATACGGACCAAAACTTTTGATAATATTTGATATATACGAAAATAACGCCTACGAAATCGAACAAGAGCTAAAAAGAAATAATAAAGATTTAAAATTCATAACCCTAATAGGATCAGTAAGAGACTATGCAAGAGTAAAAAAAGTATTCGAAACCTACAAACCAGAAATAATATTTCACGCAGCAGCCCACAAACACGTTCCATTAATGGAGGTAAGTCCAGTAGAAGCAATAAAAAATAACGTAAGAGGAACCTACATAGTAGCCCTACTATCATTAATTTATAATGCAAAAAGATTTGTCCTAATTTCAACAGACAAGGCAGTAAACCCAACATCAGTAATGGGAGCAACAAAAAGAGTTTGTGAGAAAATAATCCAAGGAATAAACGATATAAGAGAAAATCAAGAGTACGAAAAACTTGCAAAAGTAACAATAAACGATGGTGACAGAATAATCACCATAAATCCAAAAGATTACTTACAAGGAAAAAATCCACAAACAGAATTCGTAGCAGTAAGATTTGGAAACGTCCTAGGTTCAAACGGATCAGTAATTCCATTATTCAAAGAACAAATAGCATCCGGAGGGCCAGTAACAGTAACCCACCCAGAAATAATCCGTTACTTTATGACCATAAAAGAAGCAGTAAAATTAGTATTACAAGCAGGCTCAATGGCAAAAGGCGGAGAAATCTTCGTACTAGACATGGGAGAGCCAGTAAAAATAGACTATTTGGCAAGACAATTAATAAAACTATCAGGCTACAAAGCAGACATAGACATGCCAATAGTATACACAGGCCTAAGACCAGGAGAAAAACTATATGAAGAAAGACTAATGGACGAAGAACTCCTATCAGATACAAAAGTAGAAGGCATATCCGTAGGAAGACCATTAGAATTTTCAAGAGAAGAATTTTTCCAAAAATTAGACAAAGTAATAAATCAAGAAAACATAGACGAATTAGACATAGTTGTCACAATAAATACTTTGATAAGTACATTTATAGGAAAGGGTAATAAATAATGACAAAAAAAATGAACATACCATTCTCACCACCAGATATTAGCGATGAAGAAATCAACGAAGTAGTAGATGCTTTAAAATCAGGTTGGATAACAACAGGACCAAAAACAAAAAAATTAGAAAAAGATTTGCTAGAATTTACAGGAACAAGCAAAGGAGTTTGCTTAAATTCCCAAACAGCAGCAGCAGAAATGACCCTTAGAGTCTTAGGAATAGGACAAGGCGATGAAGTTATAACAAGTGCCTACACCTACACAGCAACAGCCTCAGTAGTAGAACACGTTGGAGCAAAATTAGTTTTAGTAGATACCCAAGAAGAAAATTTAGAAATGGACTACGAAAAATTAAAAGAAGCCATAAACGAAAAAACAAAAGCAATAATACCTATAGATTTGGGTGGAGTTCCTTGTGATTACGATAAAATTTTCCAAATAGTAGAAGAAAAGAAAAATTTATTCAAAGCAAATAACGATATTCAAAAAGCCTACAACAGAATAATAGTAATGGCAGATACAGCTCACGCTTTGGGAGCAGAATATAAAGGGGAAAAAGTAGGATCAATAGCAGATTTTTCAAACTTTTCCTTCCATGCAGTAAAAAATTTCACAACAGCAGAAGGTGGATACGCAACATGGAAAGACAAAGAAGGAATAGACAACGAAAAACTCTACAAAAAATATCAATTATTATCCCTTCATGGTCAATCAAAAGATGCTCTAAGCAAAACAAAACTTGGATCATGGGAATATGATGTAGTAGGAGCTTGGTACAAGTGCAATATGACAGATGTATTAGCAGGAATAGGACTTGCCCAAATAAAAAGATATCCAACACTTTTAAAAAGAAGAAAAGAAATAATAGAAAAATACGACAAGGCCTTTAGACCATTAGGAATAAAAAGTCTAAACCACTTTGACCAAAATCACAAATCATCAGGTCATCTTTATATAACACAAGTTCCTGGAATAGATACAGAACAAAGAAATAAAATAATAGAAGAAATGGCAGAAAAAGGAATAGCATGCAACGTTCATTACAAGCCACTTCCCCTATTAACAGCTTACAAAAATCTAGGATTTGAAATTAAAGACTATCCAAACGCCTACAACCACTACAAAAACGAAATAACCTTACCTCTTCATACAAAATTAACTGATGAGGAAGTTGATTATATAATTGAAAGTTTTTGTGAGATTGTGAAAAAGTATCAATAAAGTAAAGAAGGTTTTATGAAAAAATTAATGATTTTAGGAGCGAGTGTCCTACAAATTCCTGCAATAGTTCAAGCAAAGAAAATGGGAATATATGTTATAGCAGTTGACATGAATCCTAATGCAGAAGGTTTTTCATATGCAGATAAAAAAATAGTAGTAAGTACGACAGATACAAAAAAAGTCTTAGAAGCTGCAAAAGAAAATAATATTGATGGAATACTAACCATAGCAAGTGATAGGCCAATGATAACTGTAGCAAAAGTTGCAGAAGAATTAAATTTAATAGCAATTGATGAAAAAACTGCAATGAATGCTACAAATAAATCAAAAATGAGAGATGCCTTAAAAAAATCATCTGTACCAATACCAATGTATTTTTCAGTTGATGATTATGACCAATATAGAAAAGCTATAGAAAAAATTAAAAATAAAAACTACAAATGTATAGTAAAACCTGCTGACAATTCTGGAAGCAGGGGAATAAGGCTTATAGAAAATTATCAAGATCAAGAACTTGAAAAAATATATAAATATTGCAAAGGAAATTCAAACTCAGGTCGCCTAGTAGTTGAAGAATTTATGCAAGGACCAGAAGTTAGTGTTGAAACAATATCATATAAGGGAAATTGTCATGTAATACAAGTTACCGACAAAATTACTACTGGCCCACCATATTTTGTAGAAATGGGTCATAATCAACCATCATCATTAGATAAAGATACATTAGAAAAAATAAAAAAAGTAGCCATAGATGCAAACAAAGCAATAGGAATAGAAAATGGGCCATCACATACAGAAATAAAAGTGACAAAGGATGGACCAAAAGTTGTGGAATTAGGAGCAAGACTAGGAGGAGATAATATAACAACTCACCTAGTACCATACTCAACAGGAGTAAACATGGTAAAAGCTTCAATAAATATTGCACTTGGACAAGAAATAGACGTTAGTAAAAAATTTGAAAAAGCATCAGCAACAAGATATAAAAAATGTGATATTGGGAAAATAACGAAAATCACAGGAGTCGAAGAAGCAAAAAAAATCCAAGGAATAAAAAATGTGAAAATAGTTCATGGACTTGGAGAAGAGTCAAGACAGATAAAAAATTCAAACGATAGAGTTGCCTATGTTATTTCTCAAGGTGAAAATACTTCAAAAGCAACAGCTTCTTGCGAGAAAGCTCTGGAAATGATAAAAATAGAAGTAGAAAAGTAAGGAAAATAATGATATACAAAAATATTGTAAAAAGAATATTAGATTTAATACTAGCAATAATCGCTTTGCCATTTGTATTAATAATATGTTTAATATTTGGGATTTTGATATACGTTGAAGATAGAGGTGATATTTTTTATATAGCAAAAAGAAGGGGCTTAAACGGCTCCATTTTTGGAATGTATAAACTTCGCTCAATGAAAATGAATGCACCAGACATTAGAAACAAAGACAATTCTACTTTTAATAGTGCAAATGATCCAAGAGTTACAAAAATCGGAAAAATTTTGAGAAAAACTTCAATAGATGAGTTACCACAAGTATTTAATATTTTAAAAGGCGATATGAGTTGGATTGGACCTAGGCCAAATAATCCAAGCAAAATATATAAAGATATGTCGGATATTGAAAAGAAGAGATTGAGTATAAGACCAGGAGTAACAGGATATAGTCAAGCTTATTATAGAAACTCTATAAGTCAAGCAGAAAAACTTGAAAAAGATGTTTATTATGCTGAAAATTTAAACTTTATTTTTGATGTTAAAATTGTAATACAAACAGTTAAATCCGTCTTACTTCAAAAAAATATAAATACTAATTAATTATGAGGAATTGATACCAATGAAAAATTTAGATGGGAAAAAAATTCTATTTTTGGGAGCCTCAACTTATTTTTATGAGGCTGCAAAATATGCGAAAGATCAAGGGGCTTATATAATAGCTATAGATAGAAGACCGAAAGAAGAATGCATTGTTAAGCAAATTGCAGACGAAGAATATCTTATGGATACTACTGATATTGAAAGCATAAAAGAATTAATTTTAAAAGAAAAAATTGATGGAATATATCCAGGGGCAAGTGAAGTTAACATTCCTATTTCTATAAAATTAGCAGAAGATACAGGAATTCCAAAATATTGCGAAGAAAATCAATGGCAAATGGCAACGAATAAAGATATCTTTAAAGATGTATGTAGAAAATTTGGTGTACCTGTTACACCTGTATTTGATATTTCTGAGCCAATAGATAAAAAACAAACTTCAAAACTAAGTTTTCCTTTGGTTACTAAGCCGGTAGATAACAATGGTTCTACAGGAATCACTATATGTGAAAAAGAAGATGACTTTCTAAAAGCGTATGATAAGGCGAAAAAAGCTTCAAAAACAGGAAAAGTTTTAGTTGAAAAGAAAATGAACTTTGAACATAGTTTAATAGCTCACTATACAGCACAAAATGGAGATGTCATATTTTGTGGTCTTACAGATAAAGAATCAAAAAAGATTAATAAAGATAGTGCTCCTGTTATGTCAATACAATTTATGCCTTCTAAATTAACAGAAAAATTTAAAAATAAGGTAAATGATAAAATAATTAAAATGCTTGAGGGGATTGGCATTAATTATGGCCCAATATGGATAGAAGTATTTTATGATAAAGACAACTTTTATTTAAATGAAATAGGTTATAGGTATGGTGGATCATTGACATATTACCCAGTAGAATATTTGTTTGGTATTAATCAGATGCACTTATTGATCAATTATTTATCAACAGGTAAGCCGCTATATAAAGATTTTAAAGATATAAAAGAAATAAAAAATAGAAAAAATCATAAATATTGTATTTTACCAATGCAATTAAAACATGGAACTATTAAAGCTATAAAAGGATTAGAAGAATTAATAAACAAAGAATTCGTCTATGCATTTATTCAATCCCATATTGTAAACGATGTGATTGAAGAAACAGGAACAACACATCAGGTTTTTGGATATATTCACTTGGTTGCTGATAGTCAAGAACAACTTATTGAATATATCAATTATGTAAATGAGTCACTAAAAATATTAGATGAAAATGGCGAAAATATGTTAGATATTCTATATTGTAGATAAAATAAATTCAGAGGTGAAAAGGTGACGAAAATTAAAGTTATTTCAGAAAAACAAGTTATAGATATAATGAAAGATCACTGGATTGATGGAATTGATGTGATAAAAAAATCTTTTATACATAGAGGTAAAGATAGAGTTATTTTGCCAGAAAAATCCTCTCAGATATTTGATCCTATATCTCAAAATAGAATTAATTGTATGCCATCTACTTTATTAGATGAAAATGTAAGTGGTTTAAAATGGGTTTCTGTATTTCCAACAAACGCTAGTAAGAATATTGAAAATGTAAATGGTATTACAATAATATCTGAAATAAAAACTGGAAAACCAATTGCAATAGTATCAAGTTCTTGGCTTACAAAATTTAGAACAGCTGGAGTTGCTGCTTTAGCATCAAAATATTTGGCAAAAAAAGATAGTAAAACTATTGGTTTTATAGGTGCTGGAGAAGAAGCAAAAATGCATTTGGAAGTCTTTAAGCTCATCCATCCAAGTTTAAAAGAATGTAGAGTGTCATCAAGAACTCACAAATCATGCTTAAAATTTGTAGAAAATCTTTCAAAAAAATATAAAGATATAAACTTTGAAATATGCGACAATAATTTTGAAAAAGCCATTAGAGGATCAGATATTGTTGTAACTGCAATATCAGGTCAAGAGGCTGTTTTAAAGGCTGAATGGCTTGACAAAGCTAATTTTTATGTTCATGTTGGTGGATTTGAAGATGAGTATGATGTTGCCTTTAAGTCAGATAAAATAGTTTGTGATGAGTGGAATGCTGTTAAACATAGAGGAAGTCAAACTATAAGTAAAATGTATAGAGACGGCTTACTTACAGATGAAAATATTCATGCTGAATTAGCTGAAATTATTTTAGGTAAAAAAGAAGGAAGAAACGATAAAGATAATTTAATATATTTTAACTCTGTAGGAATGGCATATGAAGATGTGTTATTAGCTAAATTTGTTTATGATAAATCAGAAGATGTTGGCGAGATTTTAGAAATTTAATTTGGAGATATATTTTGGATAATAATGAAAAAATAAGATTAACAGGCTATAACAATGAAAAAGGCGTTAAAGCTTATGTAAAAAATCACATAAATAAGTATTCTTTGTTAAAAAATATGTTTATCGGAGAAACGTCTAAGCTAGAAAGCGTTAAAATATTTTTTGATTTTTGGATAAGTGTAATTGTTTTGGGTGCTGGAATTAATGATTATTTTCAATACAATTTTTATAAGAAAAACTATTCAGAAAGAAACAAATTTATAGTTGGAAGAAAATGGAAAAAAATATTGATTAAATGTAATGGCTCAACAAAAATCGATTTGTTTGATGATAAATTGAAGTTTAACAATAAGTTCAATGATTTTTTAAAAAGAGATTGGCTTGATGTTGATAATACTAGATTCGAAGATTTTTCAGACTTTATTTTAAAACATGATATTTTCTTTCTAAAACAAAATATAGGTAGTGGTGGTAATGGAATCACTAAACATAAATCTAATGAAATTAAAAATTTTGAAGAATTTTATAAAAAAATAAATGGAAAATCATTTATTTTAGAAGGAGCTTTAGTACAAAATAAAGAACTTGCAGAGTTTAATCCATCATCAGTTAATACAATTAGAGTTGTAACTATAAGGGATAATGAGAAAGTTCATGTAATGGATGCAATTCTTAGGATGGGAAATGGAGAAAAATCTACAGATAATTTCCATCAACATGGCTTAGCTATGAAAATGGATGTAAAGACAGGTGAAGTAATAAGCTGTGCTATAGATAAAAGTAATAATAAATACTATGAACATCCTATAAGTCACAAAAAATTATTGGGATTTAAAGTTCCTTATTGGAATGAAGTAATAGATACAGTTATAAGAGCTAGCAAAGTTTCAAATGAAGTTAGATATGTAGGATGGGATATAGCAATTTTAGATAATGGTGAAGTTTCAATAATAGAAGGAAATTGCTCAGCAGATCCCGATATAACTCAAATGCCTGAGCAAATAGGTAGATGGGAAGAATATAAAAAAGTTATAGATAATTTGTAGGGGTTATTTAATGAGGATAAGTTTTACTGGCGATATTATGTGTGAATTGCCAACTTTAAGAAAATCAAAAATAAAAAATAAATATAATTTTGATGGTATTTTATCAAATTCTAATATTTTTGAGAAAACAGATTATTTGGTAGGAAACTTAGAAACAGTATTGGCTGGTAAAGACGCAAAATATTCTTATGATATCTACTCTTATAATACGCCAGATTCATTTGCTGATGAGCTTTCCAGAGCTAAATTTAATCTTCTATCAACAGCAAACAATCATTGTTTAGATAGAGGCAAAGAAGGTCTTTTAAGAACAATGAATATCTTAAATAAGAAAAAGATTGATTATATTGGTACGAATATAGATAAAAATGGTAAAAGGTTTAAAATTATAGAAATAAATAATATAAAAATTGGTTTTTTAGCTTACACTTATGGATCAAATTACAGTATTAATAAAAATATGTTGAGTGCTGAAGATGAGTATATGGTAAATTTTTTTGAAAAACAAGATTGGCTAGATAATAGTAGGAAAGATATTTATTCTAAGTTAAAGGAAAAATTTATTTCTGCTGAAAATAGAGTTAGGTTAATGAAAATTTTAAAAAAAGAATATAATAGGCCTAGAATAGATGACAAAAACATTACTGAAATAAATAAAAATTTAATTGAAGATATATCTATTTTGAAAAGCAAGGTCGATTATATTGTTTTATTAATGCATTCAGGTGGACAATTCAATATTAAGCCAGGTATTTATACTCGTGAATTAGTAGAAGAATTAAAGGAACTTGGTATTGATATTGTTATTGGACACCATCCTCATATTGTTCAAGAGTGTAAGTTTGATGAAGATTTTTTTGTAGCTTACTCACTCGGGAATTTTTTTATGTCGCCTGATACTATATATTTAATAAATGAAGATTTACCTATGTATTCAATTGTTCTACACTTGGATATTCTAACTAATAAAGATTACGAATTATCATTTTCAATTGCTAAAATTATAAATGATAATGGGTCTGAAAAAGTAATCAATACTTATGATTTATTTAATTTAGAAGAAATAAATAGTAATAAGCTAATAAAAGATTGCGAGAAGATATATAAAACTTTTACTGGTAAAAATCCTATAGATTTTGATTTAAAAAAAGAATATAAATTAACGATGGAGATATAATGACTAAACTTAGTGTGGTTGTTGCAATATATAATGTTGAAAAATACGTGAAAAATTGTGTAGAATCTTTAATTGATCAATCTGATGATGATTATGAGATTATTTTGGTTGATGATGGAAGTACAGATTCTTCGGGAAAAATAATCGATTCTTATTTTAATTATGATAACATAAAAATAGTTCATCAAAAAAATAAAGGAGTTTCTGTAGCAAGGAACACGGGGATAGAAAACTCTAAAGGCGAATGGCTAACTTTTGTTGATGGTGATGACTATGTAGAGAGAAACTTTATTAGCAATATATGTAAATATATTGATGAAGTTGATACTGACATGATTGTATTTAATTATAACGCGTTTTATGATGAAAGCAATAAGTTTAAATGTAGAGTTTTGCCATTTGACAACAATCAATACATTACAGATAAAAAAGATTTGTTTCAAAAAAGAATGATATCACAATATTATAATGGTGGAGATCAAAAAACTGTAGTTTCATCAGGAACAACATGGTGTAAGGTTATTAAAAATAATATAATTAAAAATAATAAAATCAGATTCAAACCTGGGTTAATAAAAGCTCAAGATACTGTATTTTGGTTGAATGCAACAGAATATGCTAGTGAAATATACTATCTAAATGAATGTTTATATAATTATAGGCTATCAATGAACTCGATTAGTTCTGGTAAGAAGTATATGGAAAATAGTAGAGAAGAATTTGAAAATTTAATAAATGAATATAAAAAATTTATAGATAAGTTTAATAAAGATGATTCATACGTAGATGCTTTTAACCTAAGGTGTGTTCAAGTTTTAATGTGGAATATTGATCATAATTTTTTTAATAAAAAAAATAATAAAGGATTTAATAAAAAAATAAAACTATTTAGAGATTTAATTCAAGTTAAAACATATGAAGAGGCAATAGATAGTGTTTCTATGAATTTTTTACCTACGAGATTAAAAGTTATGATATTCTTTGTTAAGAGAAAAAGATTGAAATTATATTATTTTGTTTATTTATTGTATAATTTCTTATCAGGTATTAAAAATTCGAGAAAATAATTTTAATGAGTTTTAAATTTATTAAAAGGAAACACTAGATGGGAGAAGATGATGCTTAATGCAAAAATAAGAATTGATAAGAAAATATTAAAATATTATATATTTTATTTTTCAATGTTTTTAATGCTATTATTACCACCTGCAATTTCAGAAAATTCCTCGTCCTATTTAATCAATTTAATTAAAATTATATCTTACTCTATGTTAGTAATAAATTTTTTTGTTACAAGAAAAGCATTCAATTACTCGTTTTTATTAATAATAGCTTATAATTTGGTTTTGGTTCTATCCACAATTGTAAATAATGGCCAAATTAGTGAATCGATAAAACATGCGTTAGTAGTTCTGTTAGTTTGCTATACAATTATAACAATTTTAAAAGATTCATTAAAAACAGAGGTATTTGTTTTTGTAATAAGAGATATTAGTTTAATTTTTTTTATAATAAATATAGTTTTTTTTATTATTTTTCCAAAAGGAATACCAGCTATTACAAATGATCCCAAATTCCCTAATTTTTTATATATGAATGTAAATTCTACAATAAAATACTTACTTCCAGGAATGTGTTGTTCTTCAATAATTGATATGAAAAGAAATAAAAAAGTTTCTTTATATACTGGAATTTTTTTATTTGGTATTTTCTATCAGGCTTTGATGATTTATTTTACTGCCACAGCAGTTATAGCTTGCGTATTTATTTTGTTATGGATATTTTTTATTGTAAATAGTGGATTATTTAATTCAAAACAAATATATGGAGTAATAATTATTGTTATATTATTAATGGAAATACTTATTTCATTTAACTCAAAAATAATTATAATGATATCAAAAGTTTTGGGAAAGGGTGCAACATTAAGCGGAAGAACTATATTATGGTCAAATATTGTTAAACTTGTATCTGAGAGGATATTATTGGGATATGGAGCATTAAGTGATGTAGATTTAGTCAAAATTATAGGCAATTTTTATGGAGCTCATAATTATTTTTTGGACATATTATTCCAAAGAGGGATATTAGGATTAATAATTTTAGTTCTTATAATTTCTTATCCAATTTATAATTATAATTATAAAAACAAAAATAAAGTTGTTGATATTTTGATGGGATATAGTTTAGCTTGCTTGCTGATATCACTGTCAGAGCCTATATATACAAAAGAACATCTGATTATAGCAGTATTCTACTCTTTGATTTATGTAATAGATCAAAGTAATAAAAACAATTGTAAATTTTTTGATAAAAAATCATATTTACTTGAAAATAATAAGAAGGAAAGTGTAAATGAGAAGTAAAAAAGCATTTTTAAATGTATTAACAAATTTAATATTACAAGTTTTTATATTTGTTTATGGCTTTGTTTTACCAAAAATAATAATCAGCAAGTATGGGTCTAATGTAAATGGTTTAATATCATCTGTAACTCAATTTTTGGCGTATATAAGCTTACTTGAATCTGGAGTTGGGCCAGTTGTTAAATCTATATTGTATGAGCCTATCTCTCAAAAAGATGATAAAAAAATTACTGATATTTTGTATGCAACAGAGAAATTCTTTAGAACTATTGCTATTATTTTTATAATTTATATAGTAGTACTAACTTTTGCATATCCATATTTTATAAAAACGTCAAAAAGTACACTATATGTATCTTCTTTAATTATAATAATTTCAATAAGTATTTTTTCTGAGTATTTTTTTGGTATGGTTTATAGAATTTATTTACAGGCTAACCAAGAAACTTATGTCATTTCAATTATACAAATTGGTACATATATTCTAGCTATTATTGCAGCTATAATAATGGCAAGAGCTGATGTTTCCGTTCACATCTTAAAACTTAGTGTAAGTTTAATTTTTGTATTAAGACCGATTGCTCAAAATTTATATGTTAAAAGAAAATTTAATCTAGATTTAAAAAATGCTAATAAGAATTTTATTATAAAAAATAAGTGGGATGGACTTGCTCAACATATTGCTTATGTTGTTCACACTAATACTGATATTACAGTATTAACTATTTTTAGCACACTATCAGAAGTTTCAGTTTATTCTGTATATATGTTAATTGTAAAGGGTGTAAAAGCATTAATTACAGCTTTCTCATCAGGCCTTGATGCTTCTTTTGGTGATATGATAAGTAAAAAAGAAACGGAAAATTTAAGAAATAAATTTGAACTTTATGAAATTATTTATTTTATGATATGCACTGTTTTGTTTGCTTGCTCGGTAGTTTTAATTATACCTTTTGTGAAAATTTATACTTCAAATATTCATGATGCCGATTATATTAGACCTACTTTTGGTATTTTATTGGTTATTAGTGAGTGTTTGTGGGCAATTAGATTACCATATTTAACTTTGGTTTATGCTGCTGGTCACTTTAAAGAAACTAGAAAAGGAGCCTGGGTTGAGTGTATAACTAATATTGTTATTTCTGTAATTTTAGTTAGAAGATATGGTATTGTAGGTGTAGCAATTGGAACAATTATGGCTATGATAATAAGAACATCAGAATTTATTTATTATGCCAATAAAAAAATATTAAAAGTTAATGTTGTTAAAAGTTTAAAGAAAATTATAGAGTTAGCGGTTATAATATTTTTGACAGCCATCTGTGCAGGTAAAATATTCATTTTTCCAAATACATCTTATATATATTGGCTTATAAATGCAATAATTGTATTTGTTTTTGCATCTTTGTTAACATTTATTTTCAATATGATTTTTTATCGTGATAAATTAATGGATGTATTTGAAATATCTAAAGCAATATTAAAAAGAAAATCTATATAATTAGTTTATTTTTTATGAATTATGGAGGATATATGAATAAATTTAAATATTATATAAAAAGGTTTGGTTTAATTGGGATAATTAAACAGGTTCTAAAAAAATTTGGAGTAATTGATTATAATGTCTATGATTTTTTATATAAAAGATATTATTCAAAACTTAAAAAAGAAGATTTTGAGAATGAACTTATAGATTGGTATAAATATAGAAGCTTAAGTGATAAAAATCCTTTGGAAAATCCACAAACATTTAATGAGAAGGTTCAATGGCTTAAAATTAATGATTCTACAAAATTAAAGACTATATGTGCTGATAAATATTCTGTACGTGAATATATTGAAGAAAAAATTGGAAAAGAATATTTAATTCCTTTACTGGGATGCTGGGATAATTTTGAAGAGATTGATTTTTCAAAGTTACCAGATAAAATGATTTTTAAATCAACTACAGGCTCTGCAAGATATAAAATAATTGAAGATAAAAGAAATATAGATTATGAAGATTTGAAAAAGTCAATGGAACTATGGCAAAGACTCCCTTATGGTTATGCGGGTATGGAGATTCACTATTTGGATATAGAAAGAAAAATAATATGCGAAAAGCTTCTTGATATGGATGGTCCAAGTGTAGCTGATTATAAAATCCATTGCTTTAACGGAAACCCTCTAATAGTTGAATATATTTCTGATAGAAAAAATCATTCCTACCGTGAATCATGGTTTGATACTAATTGGAATAAGTTAAATATTGTTATGGATTCTGACTCAGCTTTGAATCATGAAATAATCCCTAATCCACCTGAAAAATTAGAAAAAATGATTGAAATTTCTAAGATTTTGTCTGAAGATTTTATATATGTAAGAGTAGATTTATATGAAATTGATGGAAAAATTTATTTTGGTGAATTAACATTTACACCAGCAAATGGCTTTGATGAATGGAAAGGTAGAAAATCTCAACTTTTAGTGGGAAAATTACTAAGATTACCTTATGAAAAAAGATTAGATATTAATGATATAAATAAAATAATGAGTGACTTAAAAGAATAGGAAAAATATTGAAAAAGCTATTATTGAATTAACAATGATAGCTTTTTTGATTTTAATCTCTTTTAAAAATATCTCTAGTATAAACTTTATCGATGACATCATCCAGGCAGTTGTTATATCTATTTGCAATTATAGCCTGGCTTAATTTTTTGAATTTTTTTAAGTTATTAACGACCTCTGATCCAAAAAATGTTTCTCCGTCTTTTAGAGTTGGCTCATAGATTATTACTGTTGCACCTTTTGCTTTTATTCTTTTCATAACTCCTTGGATAGAAGACTGACGGAAGTTATCAGAATTTGACTTCATTGTAAGTCTGTAAACTCCAATCACGCATTCTTTTTCCTTTTCTGGTTGATATTGATCGACACTATTATAATCATAATATCCAGCTATATTTAAAACTTGATCAGCAATAAAATCTTTTCTGGTTCTATTAGAATCAACAATAGCAGAAATCATATTTTGAGGAACCTTATCAAAATTTGCTAATAATTGTTTGGTATCTTTTGGAAGACAATATCCACCATAACCAAAAGAAGGGTTGTTGTAATGAGAACCAATTCTTGGATCAAGACAAACACCATTAATAATCTCTTCAGTATTTAATCCCTTGCTTTCAGCATAAGTATCAAGCTCATTAAAATAAGAAACCCTAAGAGCAAGATAAGTATTAGCAAAAAGTTTTACAGCCTCAGCCTCAGTAAAACCCATAAACAAAGTATCAATATCTTCCTTAATAGCACCATCTTGTAAAAGATGGGCAAAAATTTCAGCCTTATCACGACTCTCATCATCACAAGAAACAATAATTCTAGAAGGATAAAGATTATCATACAAAGCCTTAGATTCCCTCAAAAATTCCGGAGAAAAAATAATATTTTTAGTATTATATTTCTCCCTAACAGATTTAGTGTAGCCTACAGGAATAGTAGACTTAATAATCATAGTAGCAGAAGGATTAACCTTCAAAACCAATTCAATAACAGATTCAACAGCAGAACAATCAAAAAAGTTCTTCTTAGAATCATAATTAGTAGGAGCAGCAATAACAACAAAATCAGCATCCCTATAAGCAGACTCACCATCAAGAGTGGCAGTCAAATCAAGGTCTTTTTCCTTAAGATATTTTTCAATATATTCATCTTGGATAGGAGATTTTCTCTCATTAATCAAATCAACCTTTTCCTTAATAATATCAACAGCAGTAACATGATTGTGTTGAGATAACAAAGTAGCAATAGAAAGACCAACATAGCCCGTACCAGCAACAGCGATATTATATTTTTTATTAGAAAAATTCTTAGAAGTTTCCTTTTTCTCCTCAACAAACAAATCAACAACATCAAAATCCAAAACCTCACCAAGACTTTGGAGTTGATCAATAGAAGGAGTATAGTCGAGGGATTCAAGACGACTAATCATTGTTCTATTTATACCAGTAATTTCAGCAAGTTTTGATTGAGTGATATTTTTTTCTTTTCTTTTATCAGAAACAGTCTTAGCCATTTTTTCAATAGATAATTTTTTCATATATTCTCCATTTCAAATTATAAATTGTATAATAATAGTATCAAGTTAAGCTTGTGTTGTCAATTTAAACAACAAAACAATTTGAAATCGACCTGAAATAAAAATATATACAATTTTAAATAACTATATTTAAGTTTTCATTTTTATTTATTTAACAAATAGTTCTCTAAAAGTATTGATATTAAGTTGAAATTATTATAAACTATAGAGTAGCGATAATTAGTAGTAATAATTATAAAACTTTTACATAGATTTAAAGGAGAATTTAATGTACGAAAATGAAATAGATATATTAAAAGTATTAAAAAATGTTATAAAAAACATAGGAAAAATAATTACAGTTTCTCTTATTTTTGGAATTGTATTTTTTATTTTGAGTAAATTTATAATCAGCCCAAGTTATGAAGCTGATACGACTATTATGGTATCAAAGAATACTGATAGTAGTACTATTTCTACTTATGCAAAATTAACAAAATCTAATGAGTTTTCAAAAGAAATTATAAAGAAATTAGATTTAGATATGACCAGTGAAGAACTTGCAAATAAAATATTAGTTGAGCCAGATTCGGGTTCTAGTTTAATTAATATAAAAGTGACTGATTCTATACCTAAAAGAGCTGCAGATATTGCAAATCAAACAGCTGTTGAATTGACAAATTCAATTGGTAAATTAAGCAATAAGAAAGTTTTGATATCAGATAAAGCTAAATCCCCAAAAAAACCAATATCACCAAATGTAAAAAAATATACAGCATTAGGTTTATTTCTTGGTTTTTTTGTTGGAATTATTTATGTATTAGTTAATGACTTTAGAGATACTAGAATTAAGAGTGCTGAAGAAATAGAAAATTATTATGAGATTCCAATAATTGGAGTTATTCCAAAAGAAGAAAAAGGAGAATAGAATGAAAGAAAAAAATGGATATTTAAGTAATTCATCTTTTTATGATGAGTCAATTTATTCTATAAAAACCAATTTAAAGTATAACAATGAATATAAAAATTATAAAATTATAGGAATGACTTCATCAAAACCAAATGAAAAAAATACTAAGGCTTTATATGATATTGCAAAATCTTTTGCTAGTGATGGTTTAAAAGTTGCATTATTAGATTTTGATTTAAGAATGCCAAAGTTAGATAAGCTTTTAAAACTTGATAAAAATATTGGCCTAACAAATTTTTTCTATGAAGATAATAATATAAATGAAATTTTAATAAAAGATAAAAACCAAGAAAATCTTTCTATTTTGCTTTCAGGTCAAAAGCCTAATAATCCAACCGAAATTTTGGACTCAAGCAAAGTAAAAGATTTAATTAAGGATTTATCAAAAGAATTTGATTATATATTTATAAATATTCCCCCAGTTGATTTATTAGCCGATGGTTCAATTATCTCAACTTATTGTGATGGCATGATTTTATCTTTTAAATATAATGATACAAGAAAGGAAGAGCTTGAAAAGGCGATTATAAATTTAAAAAAGGTAAACGCAAATATAATTGGATTAATTATGACTCATGCTGATATAAATAAGAATATTTATAAAGGATATTTTAATAAATAATTCAAAAATTTTTGAATTTTGGAGGAAAAATGAAATTTAAAAAGATTATTTGCTTTCTTGTTATCCTTATTAGTTTAAGTTCATGTAAGGCAAAAGAAGAAAAATATCAAAGTAAAAATGTTGAAGTAGATACAATTTTTGATAGTGATTTTTCTTATGATGATACTGAGGAGGAGCAAATTGAAAATTTGAGCAAAATGCTAAAACAAGGTATTGATGAGATTCCTAATGTTGATGAGAAAGAAAAAAAAGATTCTAACTTAGAAGTTTCAAAAAAATTCACTACAAAAAAAGATATTGAATTTAGAAAAAATCCATTTGAAGATGAAGATAATATTATAGAAAAAATACCAGAAAACACAAAGGTTGAAGTTATTAAAAATGTTAATGTGGATGGGAAAAAATGGTCTAAAATTTCTTTTAATGGTAATAAAGGTTATGTAAAAAGAAGTTTTTTAAAAGAAATTGAATAAATTATTAGTTAAGTCAAATTCTTGGTGAATTTGGCTTTTTTATTACTTAGAATTTTATTTTTAAAATAAATTATTTTTTGGAAAATTCAAATTAAGTATCTAATTATTGTAATAAATGCAAAAATGTTATTTATATAACAATAAAAACCGGCAGGATAAAAATTATGTTGACAAACATGAACAAACTCATATAATAATAGTGATAAAAGATTAACAAAGAAAATTTATAAGGAGAAAAATATGACTATTACAACATTCCAAGTTCCTAGAACTATTGTTCACGGTGTGGGCAGTCTTGAATATCTTAAAAATCTTGAAGGTAAAAAAGCTGTTCTTGTAACTGGTGGACATTCTATGAAAAAATTTGGCTTTTTGGACCAAGCTAAAAAATATTTGGAAGAAGCTGGTATGGAAGTTATGATTCTTGATGGGGTTGAACCTGATCCTTCTGTAAAAACTTGTCTTGAAGGTGGCAAGAAAATGGAAGAGTTTGGTCCTGATTGGATTATTCCAATTGGTGGAGGTTCTGCAATGGATGCTGCAAAGGCTATGTGGATTTTCTATGAACATCCTGGCTATAGTTTTGAAAAATTGGCAGCTTTTGACAATCCACCATTAAGAACAAAGGCAAAAATGGCTTGTATTCCATCAACATCAGGAACTGCTTCAGAAATCACAGCATTTTCAGTAATTACTGATACAGAAAAAGAAATTAAATATCCATTAGTTCACGCAGATTTTGTTCCAGATGTAGCAATTTGTGATCCGGTTATCGCAAGTAAAATGCCTCCAAGAATTACAGCTCAAACAGGTATGGATGTTATGACTCACGCAGTTGAGGCTTTCGTTTCAACAGCAGCAGATGATTACACATCACCACTTGCAATTAGAGCAATCGAGCTTGTTTTTGGAAATCTTAAAAAAGCTTATGACAATGGGGAAGATATAGATGCAAGAGAAAAAATGCACGATGCATCAACACTTGCAGGAATGGCATTTTCAAATGCTTCACTAGGAATAGTTCACTCAATGGCTCACAAAATCGGGGGAATTTTCCACTTAACTCACGGTGAGGCAAATGCAATTATGCTTCCATACATCATTGATTACAATAGAAAATCAACAGATAGGTATGATAAGCTAGAAAAAATTCTTGGAATTGATGATATAGCAGAAGAAATCAGAAAATTAAATGCTTCTGTAGGACTTACAGCTAATATTAAAGACGGTAAAAATACTGTAATTGAAGAAGATAAATTCTTAGAAGTTTTGGATAAAATGAGTGAAAATGCATTCAAAGATGCTTGTACCCTTACAAATCCAAGAGAAACTTCACCAGAAGATATAAAGAAAATTTATGAAGCTGCATATTACGGCAAAAAAATAGATTTTTAAGAAAATAAATCCTTAAAAATAATTACTAAAAAATATAAATCGATTAGCAAAAAACAGGAGCGAGAGTTCCTGTTTTTATTTTCTTTAGTTTTGAGCTGGGAATTTTTTCTAACGGATTTGGTGAATAGTTGGATAAAATTAATAAAAGAGATCTCTCGACTAGGCTCGAGATGGGTGATTGTGGGTTGTTATTAGCATCTTCGAATTGGTTTTAATTATTATTTATGTACTATTATTTTTTATATTACAAAATTAAAAAACATCATCTCGACCAAACGAAATAAAGTGGGGATGTGGGGAGAGTTAATTAATTTAGTAAATGTCTGGATAAAAATAATAAAGGAGATCTCTCCACAAGGTCGAGATGGGTGATGATTAGCTAGTTTTAATTACTGAAGTCTCAACAAAACTGTAATTTATTAATGATAATTTGTTTATTTTTGTAGAACTTTTATTAATTTAAGTCATTATAATTATTTATTTTTGCTGAATTTTTCCGAATGAAGTTTTAATTACACTATAATTTCATTTATAAAAATTTGATTTAAATTTATTCAAAGTATAAAACTATAGCAATATTAAACCCATCTCGACCAAACGTAACGAAGTGAAGTGCGTGGAGAGATCTCTATTGTTAGTTTAGGCTTATATTATTCTTTCTAATTTTCATAGATTTACTAGAGAATGCATACAATTTCTTTTGCCTTAGTTTTTGCAAGAGATCTCTCGACAGGCTCGAGATGGGTGTATATTTGTTTTTTAATTGCTAAAGTTTGTATTTTGTTATTTTTTATTAATTTTTATTTTTGATTTTAATTGATGAAGTATAAATAGGAATTTGATTTTATTTATTAAAAATTTGATTTAAATTTATTCGGAGCAAAAAATATAGAGTATAAACCCATCTTGAGCAGATAATTATGCCAAATCAAGGCATATTTATCGGCTCTATATGGGATTTTTATTTATTTTTAAAATTGACAAAGGATTTTTACTTATCAAATTTTACAAAAATTTATTTTTGTGGTACTATAAATGTAACAAAAAATGTACTATAAATGTAACCAAAGGTTTTTGTATGGAAGTGGAAATTGAAAATAAAATTAGGGAATTTAGAAAAGAGAAGGGGCTTTCTCAGCATAAACTTGCCAAAATGGTTGGGCTTAAGAGAAGGTCGATTATGGCTTATGAAAATAACACCATAAGTCCAAGTCTTGAAACTGCCTATAAAATTTGCAAGGTTTTGGACAAGGATATTAAAGAAGTTTTTATTTTTAAATAAGGAGGGAAAATGGGAATTTTATTTAATGATGTGAATGAATTTAGGGAAAAAATAAATGAAAAATTCAAAAAAACTGACTCGTATTTGCTTGCTATTAAACATAATTCAACTGGAAAGGGATTTTTAAAATTATTGGCAAGTAATCTTTATAATACTTTGGATTCTTCAAGAACTTTTCTTTTAAATTTTACTGAAAAGGGAATTTTTGAAAAGGAAATTTCAAATTCTACCAAGGGCGATTTTCTTCTTATGCCTTGGGATGAAATTAATTCTTTTGAAATTGATGAGAAATCTAATAGGGCTTTTATAAATTTTTCTCACTTGGGCAAAAAAATATCCTATGAAATTTCTTTTAAGGGGAAGATGTGCGAGGATAATTTCGATAATTTTAAAAATTTGAAGGAAAATAATTGGCACAGGCTATAAATTTTTATTTATAGTCTATATATTTGAAAAAAACCTTAAAACTTGTATAATCTATGATAAGTAAATAGGACTTATAGGATTTATAGTAGGAAAAATTTGGGATAATTTTTTTGAAATTACAGGATTCTTTGTCCAAAGTTGGCTTTCTACTTAGTGAAAGCGTGGAGTATAAAAAGAAGTGGTACCGCATTAAGATGCCTTCTTATGCTCTTTTTTTGTGCTTAAAAATAAAAAAATTAAAGATTAAAGGAGAAATATATGAAATTTAAATACCCAAAAGAATATGATTCAGTTTTTGATGAGCTAAAAGATCGTGGATATTTTGAGGCTTCTACTGATGAGGAAGAATTAGCTGAAAAATTAAAAAATGAAAAATTAACTTTTTATTGTGGATTTGATGCAACTGCAGATTCTTTGACAGTTGGTCACCTTATCCAAATTATGGTTATGATGAGAATGCAAAATTATGGTCACAGACCAATCGCCCTTCTTGGTGGAGGAACTACAATGATTGGAGATCCTTCTGGAAGAAGTGACATGAGAATGGTTATGACCAAGGAGAGAATTGACCACAATGCAAATTGTTTTTATAAACAATTTCAAAGATTTTTGGAATTTGAAAATGATGGAGAAGATTCCGGCGACAAGGCTATAATGGTGAACAATGGAGATTGGTTGTTAAATCTTCCTTTTGTAGATTTTTTAAGGGATGTTGGATCAAATTTCCTTGTAAATGAAATGCTAAAAAAAGATGCCTACAAAAATAGGATGGACAAGGGTCTTACATTTTTTGAATTTTCCTACATGCTTTTACAATCTTACGATTTTCTAGAATTATACAGAAGACACAACTGTACTCTTCAAATCGGTGGATCTGACCAATGGTCAAATATTATCGGTGGCTATGATTTAATTAGGAAAAAAGAAGATGCCAAAGTTTATGGAATGACTTTTAAACTTTTGACAACAGCTGATGGAATAAAAATGGGAAAAAGTCAAAAGGGAGCTGTTTGGCTTGATGAAGAAAAAACTTCAGCCTACGAACTTTTCCAATATATGAGAAATGTTGACGACAGGGACGTAGAAAAATTCCTCTTGATGTTAACTTTCCTACCAACAGAAGAATGTAGAAAATTAGGAAATGGGAAAGATGCAAAAGAAATTAACCATGCAAAAGAAGTTTTGGCTTATGAAATCACAAAATTAATTCACGGGGAAGAAAAAGCAAAAGAAGCCCTAGAAGCTTCTAAAGCCTTATTCTCTGGAGCTGGAGACGAATCAGCAATGCCAACAACAGAAATTGAAAAAGAAGAATTACCAATGGGAATTTTGACACTTTTGACAAAACTAGGACTTACAAAATCAAATTCTCAAGCAAGAGACTCAGTAAAGGGCGGTGGAGTAAGTGTAAACGATGAAAAAATAACCGACCCAAGATTTGAAATAAATGAAGAATTATTTGAAGAAGGAAAAATAATAGTTAAAAAAGGCAAAAAAACCTTCCACAAAGTTACAATTAAATAGAATATTTCAAATTTATTAATAAGAAACCCATCCAAATGAAAGATGGGTTTTGTTTTTAATTAAGAGATAAAATTAATAAAGAGATCTCTCGACTCACTTTGTTCGCTCAAGATGGATTTAAACTTTTTGTATTCAATATCTTCGAATTTATATAATCGATTAAATATTTAAAGTATTTACTTTGGTAAATTTTTTAAATTAAAATTATTTATATTTAATATTTGAAAATCCGTGAATAAATAGTTTAAAATCGAAATCCATAATAAAAATATAACTTTAGTAATTAAATAAGAATAATAATTACCCATCTCGACCGCAGTGGAGGGATCTCATTGATTGAGTAAATTTATATAAAGTCAATTTCTGTGGATTTTTTATTTTATCTTATATATTTTAAATTGGAAAAAATGAACAAAAACGCTATAATAAAGGTATATATAAAAAGAAAATAGTTTAATATTTATAAAGGAGAATTTATGGACAAAAATACTTACTATATCACCACACCGATTTATTATCCTAACAGTAATCTTCACATTGGTAATGTTTATACTTCAGTTATTGCTGATGTTTTAAAAAGATATAAAACTTTAAGAGGATTTGATACTTATCTTACAACTGGAACTGATGAGCATGGTCAAAAAATAATGAATGCTGCTCTTTCTCATGGATCTAAGCCTCAAGAATTTGTTGATAGAATTGCTGGGGAAACAAAAGTTTTGCTTAAAAAACTTGATATTGATTATGATACTTTTGTAAGATCAACTGATCCAAAGCACGAAGAAAATGTAAAAAATATTTTTCAATATCTTTATGACAAGGGAGATATTTATAAGGGAAAGTATGACGGATATTATTGTGAATCTTGCGAATCTTATTTTACTGAAAGCCAACTTGATGATGGAAATTGTCCTGATTGTGGCAGGGCAGTTGACCACCATTTGGAAGAATCTTATTTTTTCAGACTTTCAAAATATACTGACAAATTAAAGGAACTTTTTAAAGACCATCCTGAATTTCTTGAGCCTAAATTTAGGCAAAATGAAATGTTGAATAACTTTATCAACAAAGGACTTGATGATCTTTCTGTTTCTAGAAATACTTTTGATTGGGGCGTTGATGTTCCTTTTGACAACGAGCATGTTGTTTATGTTTGGATTGATGCCCTATCTTGTTATTTGACAGCTATTGGTTATGGCTATGATATGGAAAAATTCAACAAATATTGGCCAGCTGGTGTTCATTTAATTGGAAAAGATATTGTAAGATTTCATACAATAATTTGGCCAGCACTTTTGATGGCTTTAGATATTCCACTTCCTAGAAAAGTTTTTGCCCATGGTTGGATTTTGTTTGACAATGACAAGATGAGTAAATCTAAGGGAAATATTATGTATCCAGAACCACTTGTGGAATTATATGGAACAGATCCTTTAAAATATTTCCTTCTTCGTGAATTTAACTTTGGAGCTGATGGAAACTTCCTTTCAAAGAAATTTATGGATAGGTACAATTCTGATTTGGTAAATGATTTGGGAAATTTACTTTCAAGAACTGTTTCTATGATTTCAAAATATAATGATGGAATTATCAAAAAAGGTACTGAAACTGATCAGTACGATGAAGATTTAATAAATCTTTGCCACAAAACTTATGATGATTTTACAAAATTAATGGATGAATTTAAATTTAATGAGGCATTGGAAGCTTTGTGGAATCTTGTAAGAAGATCAAACAAGTATGTTGACCAAACTGAGCCATGGATTTTGGGTCGTGAAGAAAAATATGACAGATTAAACACAGTTTTATATAATCTTGCAGAATCTTTAAGAATTATTTCCCAAATGCTTGAGCCTGTTATGAGAAATACAACAGAAGAAATTTTAAAACAATTGGGTGTAGAAAACCAAGGTTTTGAATCTGCAAAAGAATTTGGCCTAATTAAAGAAGGAACAAAAGTAAGTAAGGGCGAAAATTTATTTAATAGACTTGATACAGAAAAAGAACTTGAAAAACTTCATGCTTTAAATAATAAACTAATTGAAGAAAGACTTGGAGTTAAAAAGGAAGAAAAAGAAGAGGAAGCCCAAGGCAAAGCACAAATTAAAATTGATGATTTTGACAAACTTGACCTTGTTGTTGGTAAAATTTTGGAAGTAAAGGACCATCCAGATGCCGACAGACTTCTTGTTTTTAAAGTTGATATTGGAAGTGAAACTAGGACAATTGTTTCAAGTATAAAAGAATTTTACAGCAAGGAAGACCTAGTTGGGGAAAATATTGTAATAATTAAAAACTTAAAACCTGTAAAAATGAGAGGAATTTTATCAGAAGGAATGCTTCTTGCTGCGGGAGACGATGCAGTTTTACTTACAACAATCAAAGACTGCAAACCGGGTACGGTGATTTCTTAATGAAATTAATAGATTCACACGCCCATTTAACGAGTGATGATTTTAATGAGGACAGATCTTTTCTTATAAAGGATCTGTCTAATTTTGCCGTAAATTATGTTATAATGCCAGCTTGCGATTTGGAAGATTCGATAGATGTTTTAAATCTTTCAAAAAAACATGATAATTTATTTGCCCAAGTTGGTTTTCATCCTGAAAATATAGATTCTTTTAAAGATGGAGATATAGAAAAATTAGAAAATTTGGCAAAAGATCCAAAAGTTCTTGCGATTGGAGAGATTGGTCTTGATTATTATTGGCAAGATGACAATAAGGATGAGCAAAAAGAAATTTTTATCAAACAATTAGACCTTGCTAGAAAATTAAAGCTTCCGGTTGTAATTCATTCCAGAGATTCGATTGACGATTGTTTGGAAATTTTAAAAAATTATCCGGATTTAAAAGTCCAAATTCACTGTTTTGCCTATTCATATATCCACCTTATGGAATGTATGAAAAGAGGATATTATATTTCAATCGGGGGAGTTGTAACTTTTAAAAACGCAGAAAATGAGAAAAATGCAGCCATAAATGTGGATTTGGATAAGCTCATGCTTGAAACAGATTCCCCATACCTTTCCCCAGAGCCTTACAGGGGAAGGAGAAATGATCCGAGAAAAATTGTGGAAGTTGCAAGAGAAATTGCAAATCTTCGCGGGATGAAATTATCAAAACTTGCAAAAAGAACAAGCAAAAATGCTATGGAATTTTTTAATATAAAGTAGGTAACATGATAAAAGAAACAATAGTAGTTGAAGGAAAAGATGATATAACAAATATAAAATCAGCAGTCGATTGCGAGCTTGTAGCTACAAATGGCCTTGCTTTTGGAAAAGATTTGATTGAAAAATTAAAAGAAATTGACAAAAGATGTGGAATAATAATTTTTACCGACCCAGATTTTGCAGGGAAAAAAATCAGGGCAAAAATTTCCAAAGAAATTCCAAACGCCAAGCACGCCTATCTTGATAGGAAAAAAGCAATCAAAAAGGGAGATTTGGGAGTAGAAAATGCTTCAAAAGAAGATATAATCGAGGCACTTAAAAACGCCCACGCCTCAACTTGTAAGAAAAGAGAAGAATTTACCATGAAAGACCTCTTGGACAATAATCTTACCCTTACAGATGATAGCAGAAACAGGAGAGAAAAGCTCGGCGATATACTTTCTATAGGATATTTTAATTCCAAGCAACTTTTATCAAAACTAAATTCCTTTGGCATAAGCCGAGAAGAATTTGAAAGTGCGGTTGAAAAATTATGAAAAAATTATATTCACCAAAAACAATAAAATTAATCCAAGACCTTTACGGTTTTAAGTTTACAAAATCTCTGGGTCAAAATTTTCTGGTAGACAAAAATTTTGTAGATAAAATTATAGATTTATCAGAAGTTTCTGGCGAAAATATTTTGGAAATTGGACCAGGAATCGGAACAATCAGCCAAGAAATGGCAAAAACTTGCAAAAAACTTGTTGTAATAGAAATAGATAAGGCGCTTATTCCTATTTTAAATGACAATTTGGGCGAGTTTTCAAATGTTGACATAATAAATGCAGATATTTTAAAAACTGACCTTAAAAAAATTGTAAAAGAAAATTTTTCTGGAGAAGATTTTAAGGTTGTTTCAAATTTGCCATACTATATAACAACTCCAATAATTGAAAAATTATTCGAAGAGGACCTTCCTTGTAAGGATATGACAATTATGGTTCAAAAAGAAGTGGCAGATAGAATGAAGGCGGATGAAAAAAGCAAGGATTATTCATCACTTTCAGTTTTTATAAAATATTATGCAGAAATTACTGGTCAATTCAAGGTTCCAAAATCAGTTTTTATGCCCCAACCAAAAATAGACTCCCAAGTTTTAAAATTAAATTTGACCTTGTATGATGAAAAAGTTGATAGGGATATTTTATTTAAAATAGTTAGGGCAGGTTTTAATAAAAGAAGAAAAACCATACTAAATTCCCTATCAAGCGTGGTTGAAAAAGAAGAATTAAAAGAAATTTTGGAAAAACTATCTCTAAAAGAAAATC
Source organism: Anaerococcus rubeinfantis (assembly GCF_001487145.1). Taxonomy (GTDB): domain Bacteria; phylum Bacillota; class Clostridia; order Tissierellales; family Peptoniphilaceae; genus Anaerococcus; species Anaerococcus rubeinfantis. Next base: position 1,535,236 of record NZ_LN913016.1, on the reverse strand, counting down.
TAAGAGCAGAAAATCTTTCCCTTGACGACTTCATAAAAATAACAAATGAATATGAAAAAATAAAGGCATAAAATTGAAAGAGATTATCAATTGAGTATAATAATCTTGTTAGAAAAATAGATTTATAAGAAAAAAGATTGGAGAAAAAATGAAAAAAGTAACAGTTTACACATCAAATACATGCCCACACTGCAAGGCAGCAAAAAATTATTTGAAAGAAAATAATATAGATTTTGAAGAAAAAAACGTAGACGAAGATAGAAGTGCAATCGACTACCTAGTAGAAAAAGGCCACAGAGGAGTTCCAGTAATAAACATAGACGGAGAAGACATTGTAGGCTTTAATAAAGAAGTTGTAGACGAAAAATTAGGATTATAAAATAAAAAAGTAAAAACCCATCCGAGCAAGGAGAAATCTCAATATTAGTTAAATTATTAGAAATATTTAACCAAAGAGATCTCTCGACTAACGCTCGAGATGGGTTATTTTTTTATTTATTTGGTTGCTTCGAATTTAATTAGCCTTTATTCTATTTTTTTATATAAATCAAATATTAGCAAAATAAAATTATAAGAAATTTAAAGATTAAATAAATAAGCAAAACGGCACAAGATAGTACAAGAATTCAACATACTAGAAACTTTAGCATTAAAAGAAATAAACTAAACACCCACCTCGAGCGAAGCCGAGAGGTCTCATGGAAAAAATTAATCTAAAATTAAATATAAACTTTAGCATAAAAATAAAGCACAGAAAAACCCATCCGGAAAAAAGAGAAATCTCAAGTTAAGTTAAATAAATAGAAATATTTAACAAAATAGATCTCTCGACTAAGGCTCGAGATGGGTTGTTTTTTCCTTATGTAATTACTTCGAATTTAATTAGTATTTATTTAAAAAACTTTTAAAAATTAAGCATTAGAAAGATAAAAAAAGAACTTTAGAATTAAAAAAAAGAAGATACCCATCTCGAGCAGATAATTATGCCTTGATTTGGCATAATTATCACTAAAAATTAGTGGTAAAGCACGGAAAAGTTTTCGAAGAAAACTGGTTTTAGTAGTCGAGAGGTCTCATGGATTAAATTAGTCCAAAAAAAATAAAAACTTTAGCTATAAAATAAAGAAAATAAAACCCATCTCGACCTTGTGGAGAGATCTCATGAATTAAATTAATCTAAGATTAAATAAAATCAAGAGATTATAATAGTTTATACCTATTCGAGATGGGTTATTTTTAAATTTTTATTTAAATTTATCAAAAAATTAATCAACTACTCCAAGTATTTCATTAATTTCGTTTTTGTATAGCACTGCCTTTGCTCCATAGATTACTTGAACTCCTCCTGGAACATCAAGAACTCCGGTTGCTCCTGTTTGTTTTAAAATATTTTTATCAACAATTTTTGGGTCTTTTAAATTTACCCTAAGTCTTGTTATACAAGCGTCAACATCAATTATATTTTCACTTCCACCAAGGGCATCCAAAATTACAAGTGCTTCTTCGTGTATGTTTGAATCAGAATCTTTTTTAACTTCTTTTTCTTCCAAAGCTTCATCGTCGCCTCTTCCTGGTGTCATTATATTAAATTTCTTTATTAAGAAAGAGAATGAGAAATAGTAAAGGGCTGCCCAAATTAATCCAAATGGAATTTGTAACAACCAGTGAGTTTTTTCGTTTCCTTGTAAAACACCAAACAAAATAAAGTCAATTATACCACCTGAGAAGGTATTTCCTATATTTATATTTAATAAATCAGCAATCATGAATGATAAACCATCTAAAAATGCGTGGAAAACATATAAAAGTGGTTGAACGAAAAGGAACATATATTCAAGAGGTTCAGTAATTCCAGTTATAAATGAAGTTAAAGCTACTCCCAAAAATAATCCTTTTAATTTTTTCTTGTTTTCTTCTTTTGCATTTTTGTACATAGCAAGGGCTGCTGCAGGCAGACCAAACATCATTGTTGAAAATCTTCCTGCAAAAAATCTTGTTCCTTCTGTGAATAGTCCAACGTGATTTGGATCAGCTAATTGAGCAAAAAATATTTTTTGAGCTCCAGCGATTTGTTGTCCTGCAACCATTTCTACTCCACCAAGTTCTGTATACCAAAACATTGGATAAATCATGTGGTGAAGTCCAACAGCTCCAGACAATCTCATAAGCATTCCATATAAAAATGTTCCAAAAACGCCAAGTTTTGCAATGGATTGTCCAGCAGAAATCAAAAGGCGTTGGAAAGGTGGCCAAACAATAAAGAAAAATATACCAACAAGAATTGCAACAAAAGATGTAATTATTGGAACAAATCTTGATCCACCAAAAAATCCTAAAACTTGTGGCAATTGAATATTGTAATAATTATTGTGAAGATAAACTGCAATAAGTCCAATAACCAAAGCACCAACAACTCCAGTATCAATTGGATCTCCATCAGGATTAAAAATTGAAAGAAGAGTTGATATAGTTGCATTCATTACCAAAAATCCAACTGCGCCAGCAAGAGCTGCAACTCCCTTTTCCCTGTTTGCAAGACCAACCATAATACCAATACACAAAAGCATGGCAAGATTTGCAAAAACTACATTTCCAGCTCCAGCCATAACCTTAAAAATGGTTTGTAAAACACTGTTTCCTAAAAAAGGATAGGCATCAATTGTGGCTTGTGATGAAAAAGCACCACCAATACCCAAAAGTAAACCTGCGGCAGGCAACAAAGCTATAGGAAGCATAAAGGCCTTGCCGACTTTTTGTAAATATTTAAACATAAGTCCTCCTTAACTAATTACTTTATTCAATTATATAAGAAGAAAAAAATGTTTTCAATATGAGCAAAAAAATGAACTTTGTTTCAAAAAAATCTAATAAAGATCACAAAATGATGAAAGTAATTTCAAAGATTTTAAATTTTCAAAATATTAGAAAATAAATTTTGATTTGAAAATAAAAAAACGAATAAAAACGTTTTTCAATGTTTTTTCTATAAAAATATTAGAAATAAATAAAAAATAAGTAAAATTAAGATTGAAAATTCAATATTAATTTTATTTATCAAAATTTTGATTTATTTTATAGAAAAACATTCTTATTTTATTTTGCTTGTGATATAATTTAAGAAAAAGGAGGCATTTTATGTTTGATTTTAAAAGTGCAAAAAAAAGAGTAGACGAAGCTATTAACCCAACACATTTATTTTATTCTGAAATTTTCTCAGACTTATCAAAAAACAATGTGTACATAAAACCAGAAAATTTACAAAGAACTGGTTCTTTTAAATTGAGGGGAGCTTATAACAAGATTTCAAAAATGGATGACGAATCAAAATCCGTTGGAATCGTAACCGCATCTGCAGGAAACCACGCCCAAGGTGTAGCATTTTCTGCAAACCACCAAGGCATCAAGGCAATTGTTTGCATGCCAGAAACAACTCCAATGATTAAAATTGATGGAACTTTAAAATATGGAGCTGAAGTTGACCTTCACGGACAAATTTTTGATGAAACAAATAAATACGCTCAAGAGCTTGCAAAAGAAAAAGGCTATACTTTTATTCCACCATACGATGACGAAGATGTAATTGAAGGACAAGGAACAATTGCTCTTGAAATTTTGGAAAAATTAGAAGATGCTGATTATATTTTAGTTCCAATCGGAGGCGGTGGATTAATTTCTGGTATTGCAAAATGTGCAAAAGAAATTAAACCAGATATTAAAATCGTTGGAGTAGAACCAGCAAATGCTGCTTCAATGCAAGCTGCTATGGAAAACGGCGGCCCAATAACTTTAGATTCTGCTGATACAATTGCAGATGGTACTGCTGTTGCAAGAGTTGGAGATATTACTTACGAAATTTGCAAGGAAAATGTTGATGAATATATTTCTGTAACAGAAGAAGAAATCATGGTAGCCTTGACTACTTTGATGGAAAAACATAAACTAGTAGCAGAGCCTTCAGGAGCATTGAGTCTTGCTGCAAGTAAAAAACTTGGTTGCAAAAATAAAAATGTTGTTTGTGTAATCAGTGGTGGAAATATTGATATGTCATTTATTTCTCAACTAATCCACAAGGGACTTTACGAAGACGGAAGAATTGCAAGATTTACAGTAGAACTTCAAAATGCACCTGGAAAGCTTAGAGATCTTCTTGATGTTATAGCTTACACAAAAGCAAATATTGTTGAAGTACTTCATGATAGCCTTGCTGCAACTAGCAGATATAAAAATATCCAAGTTGAAATAACCCTTGAAACAAACGGAAAAGACCATATCAGGAAGATTAAAGAATTACTTACTGAGAAAGGATACAATGTTCATTAAATGAAAATAGAAAAGATACTAAAAGAAATCACCTACATTTCAAAAAAAATTCAAAATGATAGAGAAATTGTAGGGGTTTCTTCAGATTCAAGACAAATTAAAAAAGATTATATATTTTTAGCAATCAAAGGCTATGAATTTGATGGTCACAAATATATGAATTCGGCAATCAAAAACGGAGCAAATACAATTGTATATACAAAAGATGATATAGAATTTGTAGATGAAATCAACTATATAAAAGTAGAAGATGAAAGATTAACACTTGCTCAAATTTCAAATTTGATTTCAAATTATCCATCAAAATCAATGACTATGATTGGAGTTACTGGAACAAATGGGAAAACAACAACAGCAAATATGATTGCCTTTGTCTTGAATAAATTGGGATCATCATGTGCAAATATCGGAACTGATGGAGCGATTTTAATAAATAAAACCATGCCTACAGAGCATACAACTCCAGAAATTACAGATTTAAATGATATTTTGCTTGAAGCGAAAAAAGATAATATCAAAAATGTCGTTATGGAAACCTCATCACATGGTTTGTGCTTGAAAAGAAATTATGGAATAGATTATAAATACGGTGTATTTACTAATCTTTCTATGGAGCACATGGATTTTCATAAGACTATGGATAATTATTTTGCTGCTAAGATGATCCTACTTAAAAATTCCCAAAAACAAGTTGTAAACATTGACGATGATTATGGGAAAAAAGCCAAAGAAATTTTCAAAGATGCCCTTACAATTTCTATAAACGAAGATTCAGCTTATAGGGCAGAAAATATAAAAAGAGTAGATATGGGTCTTGAATTTTTTGTAAATTGTGTAAAATTTCATCTAAAAAGATTTGGACTATATGATATTTATAACTCTCTTTGTGCAATAGCAATTGCAAATAACCTTGGCTTTGAATTGGAAGAAATTTCCAAAGCCTTGGAAGGATTTAAGGGAGTAAAATCAAGATTTGAATTTATAGAAAATAATCGTGGTATAAACATAGTAGTAGATTTTGCCCACACACCAAAGGCCTTTGAAAATATTTATAAAGACCTACCAAAGGATAAAAAAATATACTCTGTCTATGGAATTACTGGAGATAGGACTTATGATATTAGAAAAGCAGTAGGAAAAATTTCTGCCAAATATAATATTTTTTCAGTAATAACAACAGACGATCCAAAATTTGATACCTTTGAAAATATTTCAAACCAAATAAAAGAAGGTGTCGAAGAAAATAATGGAGAGTGCATTATCATAAGAAATCGAAAAGAAGCCATAAAATATGCAATTACCCATGCCAAAAAAGGAGATTTTGTCTTAATGCTAGGCAAGGGTGAGGAAGATTTCTTAAAATTAAAAAATAATATCAAAACCTACTACAGCGAAAAAGAAACCATAAGGGAAGTTCTAGAAGAGCTATGAAAATTTTTGTAATAGGAGCAGGGGTAAGTTCGCTTGCCTTCTGCTCTTTTTTAGATAAGAAAAATATAACAGTCTTAGATTCAAACAAGGATAGCGGAAGAAAACTCCTTGCAACAGGAAATGGCAGGTGTAATTTTACAAACTTAAAGCTTTCCTATGAAAATTTTTATTCAAATAAAAAAGATTTTGTAAATTATTCCTTGGATAATTTTTCCAACAAGGACTTATTAGAATATTTTGAATATTTGGGAATAGAATGGACAAATTTGCCATCAGGAAGATGCTATCCAAAAACAATGAGCTCACAAAGTGTAAAAGACTCTCTCATGATGAAAGCCGAAGAAAATGCAAAATTTATTTTTGACCAAAAAGTTTTGGACATTGATTTTAATAAAAAATTAATCATAACAGAAAAAAATAAATACAAGTACGACATCCTAGTTATTGCATCAGGTGGGATGACTTTAAAAAATTCTGGTTCAGATGGGTCAATTTTTAAAATTTTAGAAAAATATACAAAAATTGAAGATATGACTTTTGGGATTACAAATTTTAAGGCAAAAAATCCCCTATCAAAAAAAGCCAAGGGTGTTAAGGTTAATGCAAAAGCAAGTTTAAAAGTAGATGGAAAATTTATAAAATCATCAAGTGATGATGTGATTTTTCAAACTTATGGCCTTACAGGAACTGCGATTTTGGATCTTTCAAATTTAATTTCTCTTGCCCTAAAAAATGAAAGAAAAGTTAGTCTTGACATTGACTTTTATCCAGAGTATAAAAAAGATGGACTTTTAATGAAATTAGAAGAAAAATCAAAAAGATTTCCTCAAAGAAGTATTGAAGAATTATTGATTGGAAATTTAGATAAAAAACTCATAATTGATATACTTAAAAGGGTTAAAATAAATCCAGGTCAAAAAAATATAAAGAGAAAGGATTTGGAAAAACTTGCAAATATTTTAAAAAATCTTTCTTTTGATATTATAGACATAAACGACAAGAACAATGCCCAAGTGACTTTGGGAGGAGTATCTTGCGAGGAAATTGATAAAAAAACCATGAAATCTTTAAAAATTAAAGATTGTTATTTTATAGGTGAGGTCATGGATGTAGCTGGAGATTGTGGAGGATATAATATCCAATGGGCTTTCTCATCAGCAAAAACCGCCTCAGAGGATATAAGGAGATTAAATGTTTAAGATAAATAGAAAGCTAAAAGAATTAAAACACAATGGAGAAAGAATTTCTTTGGCAATAATTGGTTGTGGAAAAATGGGAGCAAGCTTAATTAACCAATTGGGAGATATAGATGCAATCGAAGTTGGATTAGTAGTTGAGCATACAATGAGTAAAGCAAAAACAGCTCTAATAGAATCAGGAATTTCCGAAGATAAAATTATTAATACAGATTCCTATGACGAGGCCTATGAAGCTTTGAACAAGGGATTTGTTGTAATAAGCTCAAATTATAGACTTGCATATAAACTTTTACAAATCACAGCTGTAGTTGATGCAACAGGAAATCCACCATTTGGAGCGGAAATTGCATCAAAATCAATTCAATATCATAAACATTTTATTACCTTAAATGTAGAATGTGACGCAGCAGTTGGACCAATTCTTTACGATATGGCAAAAAAAGCTGGAGTAGTTTATACAGGAATTGCAGGAGATGAGCCAGGTTCAATAATTGAACTTTGCGATTTTGCTTACGGCATTGGTCTTGATATTTTGGTTGCAGCAAAAGGAAAAAATAATCCACTAGATAATTATGCGACTCCAGAAATTTTAAAAGATCAAGCAAAAGAAAAAAAACTATCACCAAGAATGCTTACAAGTTTTGTTGATGGAACAAACACCATGATAGAATTAAATTCAGTTTGTAACTGTCTTGGATTTTTGCCAGATATTTTTGGTTGTCACGGAATTCCTACAAGCCCAGAAACAGCCGTAGAAGATTTTAAATTAAAAGAAGACGGTGGAGTTTTATCATCATATAAAACAGTAGAATTTTCACCAGGCATGGCACCAGGAGTATTTTTAATAGTAACAAGTGATAAAAAAGAAGTAAGAGATTTGATGAAATTTTTAGGATTTGGAGATGGACCAAATTATTTATTAAATAGACCATACCACCTAACAAGTCTTGAAACACCAATTACAATCTACAATGCAGTTTTAGAAAACGAACCAACCATAGCTCCACTTCACGGTCAAGTTGCAGATACAGTAACAATAGCAAAAAGAGATATTAAAAAGGGAGAATATTTAGAGGGAATAGGTTCAGATAAGGTATTTGGAAAATTAACTGACCACACAAGATCAATAATAGAAGACCTACTTCCAATAGCCCTAATCACAGAAAAAACAAAGGCGATAGTAGATATTCCAAAAGATACCGTAATAGATTTATCAATGATTGAACTTGACGAAGAAGCAACAATAACAAAATTAAGAAGAAGACAAAATTCAATGAAATTGTAAATAAGGCTGCAAATGCAGCCTTTAGAGCGTAGATAAAGTCAGTTTAGTAATTTATTATTAATTTAAAAATTAAATTACGCCACTGTCCATCTCGACTAAGTGAGTGAAACGAACGCATGGAGAGATCTCAAGAGATTTCTCCACTCACTACGTTCGGTCGAAATGGTTATTTTTTTTAGTTTGTCAACAGACTGGACTGCAAATGCAGTCTTATTTTTTTGCCTTTTTTTATTTGTAAATTTTTTAAAATTTCAAAAATAATTAAAAATTTTCAAATTAAAGTTTATTTTGTGAACTTAAAATTATTTTATTTTACCAATCTACATTAGTTTTAAATTATGGTTTTCATCAAATTTTAAAATAGGAAAATAAAATGATAAATGATTGACAAGTATTGGGATATAAATTAAAATTAATATGTAATGACATACAAAATAAAAAAAATCAAAAAATAAGGAGGACTCTATGAAAGGGTTTGCAATGTTGGGAATTGGTGAGACAGGTTGGATTGAAAAACCGGAACCAGAAATGGGACCATTAGATGCTCTTGTTAAACCAATAGCTTTGGCTCCATGTAGCTCAGATATTCACACAGTTTGGGAAGGAGCTATCGGAGATAGACACAATATGATTTTGGGTCACGAAGCTGCAGGAGAAATTGTTAAAGTTGGTGAATTGGTTAAGGATTTTAAACCTGGTGATAGGGTTTTGGTTCCAGCTATTACTCCAGATTGGTCATCTCTTGAAAGTCAAGCAGGATTTCCTATGCACTCAGGCGGAATGCTTGCTGGATGGAAATTTTCAAACTTTAAAGACGGTGTTTTTGGTGAAGTTTTCCATGTAAATGATGCTGATGCTAACCTTGCTTTAATTCCTGAGGGAGTAGATCCAGTTTTAGCTCCAATGTTATCAGACATGGTTACAACAGGATTCCACGGAGTTGAACAAGCAGACGTTCAATTTGGTGATGAAGTTTTGGTAATTGGAATTGGACCAGTTGGTTTGATGTCAGTTGCAGGTGCTAACCTAAGAGGAGCAAGTAGAATTTATGCAGTAGGAACTCGTCCAAATTGTGTAGAAGCTGCTAAATTTTATGGAGCAACAGATATAATTTCTTACAAAGACGGATCAATATCAGAGCAAGTTCTAGAACTTACAAATGGTAAGGGAGTTGATAGAGTTATAATTGCTGGTGGAACAGTTGATACTTTTGAAGAAGCAATCAAGGCTATGAAACCAGGTGCAAAAATTGGTAATGTAAACTATCTTGATGGTGGAGATTATATTAAAATTCCTAGAGTTGAATGGGGAGTTGGAATGGGCCACAAGGCAATTAACGGAGGTCTAACACCAGGTGGAAGACTCAGAATGGAAAAACTTGCTAAACTTGTTTCTTGTGGGAAATTAGATCTTTCAAAACTTGTTACCCATAAATTCAACGGATTTGAAAAAGTTGAAGAAGCTTTATACTTGATGAAAGATAAACCAAAAGATTTAATTAAACCAGTAGTAATAGTAGCAGAAGATTTAATGGAAGATTAGATGAAAATAATAATAGTATCAGGATTTTTGGGAAGTGGAAAAACAACCTTTATAGAAAAATTATCAAAAAAATTGGATGATGCAGTAATTTTAGAAAATGATTATGCCAAGGCAAATGTAGACAAAGATTTATTAAAAAATACAGGAAAAGAAATTTTATCCTTGGAAGAAGGCTGCATTTGTTGTTCAAAACAAAAAGATTTTGCAACAACAGTTATGAGCATAGAAAATACAATAAATCCAGAATATTTGATAATAGAGCCAACAGGTTTGGGCTATCTTTCTAAAATAATTGACAATATAAGTCCAATTGAATATGAAAAAATTAAAATTTTAAAACCAATAGCCATAGTTGACTATTACAGTATCGATAAGATTATGGGAGAATATAAAGAACTTTTCCTTGATCAAATCCAAAATTCATCCTATATACTATTATCAAAAACTGAAAATATAAGCACAGAAAAAATCGAAAAAGAAGTAAAAAAACTTGAAAACTTAACAAAAGCAAAAGTTTTTACCACTCACTACAATGATTTTGATAAAAAAGAATGGGACTCTCTTATTGGGGAATATGACAAAGAATCTCTAATAAGAGGGGACTATAAACATTTGCACCTTGACAATTTGGCATATGAAAATGTAGTTTTCAAAGACTTTAATGAACTTGGAACAAATTTCAATGCAGTTTGCCAAAATAGGTTTGGAAAATTAATAAGAGCTAAGGGCCTTGTAAATGTAGAAGATAAAAAAGTCAAGGTAGATGTTGTCGATAATAAATTTTCAGTAGAAAAATACGAAGGAGAATCTTTTACAAATTCTTTGATATTTATTGGAGAAAATCTAGAAGAAAATTCCTTTGATATACTTTTTAAAAAATAATTAAAAGAATCCAAAAAACTCATTGAATTAAGGATTTTATAAAAGTAAGTTCAAAGATCTTTGGGTGATAAGTAAAAAGGCTATGAGTTTAAATGCTCATAGCCTTTTTTATACAATACATTTTTTTATTAAGAGAAGTAAGTATAGATTTCATAGAAATGGCTAAGCAAACCATTTTACTTTATTTACAAAGCTATCAGAATTCAGATAACCAGCTTTACAATAAAAATATGAATGCATTTTGTCATTAACTGCTTGTAATTCAATACAGGAAGCTCCCTTTTCAACTACTCTTTTCTCGATTTCATTTAGTAACTCTCTTCCAAAACCCTTATTTTGTTCATTATATTTAATAATAATTTCTTCTAAACAATATCCTAAAATATCATCATATTGTTTAAAATATCCCATAACAAAACCAACAACTTTATTTTCATCATCTTCCATTATTAATGAATATGAATCCTCAATTGTTAATACTTGGTGTATTCTTTTATATGCTGTTTTTTCTGTCCAACAAGACTTTTCAATTTCATTATAATAATTAATATATAAATCTATTACTCTTTTAATATCATCAATATTCATGTCTCTAATATTCATTACTTTCTCATCCTCCTTAATTAGTGTGAGTATCATCCCAAGACTTCATCAAGCAATTCTGATATTTTATGCAGTTTTTATATAATATTATACCGTATTTCATAACTTAATCTTTATAAATTTTTAAAATGAATTGATTCTCGTTTTTTTCTATCAAAATTACTGTTTTTACTTTAGGATTAGTAAACAAGTATTAAGAAGTCAGAAAAATGAATAGAGAGATGCAAAAGATAGGGTAAAAAACTTTATTCCAAATAGATATTAGGTAAATAAATTTCTGATTAAGAGCTATTGGAGGTTTCTTTTTTTTGAGAATTTTTAAAAAATATAAAAATCTATTATAATAATTTTAAGGAGTTATTATGGATATATTTATTGTTGAGGATGATAAAAAAATTTGTGAGGAGCTTTCTTTTCAGCTTGGGCTTTTGGGTTATTCTTGTTTTGTGCCGGATGATTTTTCTAATATTTTGGATGAATTTCAAAAAAGAGATTATAAGCTTGTTTTGATGGATTTGAAACTTCCTTTTGAAAATGGTTTTTATTGGTGTGAGAAAATTAGAGGAATTTCTAATCTTCCTATAATTTTTCTAACCAGTGCGGCTGATGATATAAATTTAATTAATGCTATAAATTATGGGGCAGATGATTTTATTTCAAAGCCTTTTTCTATGCAGGTTTTAAATATGAAAATCAAGGCTCTTCTTAGAAGGTCTTATGATTTTTCTGGGAAAAATTTGGATCTTTCTTATAAAAATATTTCTTTGATTAAAGATAAGATGATTTTAAAAGTTGATGACAAAGAAATAAACCTTTCTAAAAATGAATTTTTGATTTTGGAAATTCTTATGGAAAATCCACAAAAAATTGTTTCAAGAGAGCTTATTATGGATAAGCTTTGGGCGACCGATTCTTTTATTGATGATAATACTTTGACTGTAAATATCAATAGACTTAGGAAAAAATTGAAAAATCTTGGATTAGATGATTTTATTCAAACAAAAAAGGGAGTGGGATATTTTATAAAATGAAAAATTTGAAATTGTTTTTTAGTATTAATAGGCCTTATATTTTTTCATTTTTTATTTTTCTTATCTCATCCTTAATATTTTCATTGGCCTTTTCGATAGATTTTAGGATTTTTTCCTATTGTCTTATAATTTTATTTTTTATATTTTTATTTATAGGAATTTTTAGATTTTTTAAGGCCAAAAAGTGTTTGGAAAAAAATTCTTTTTCTTTTTTTGAGAAAAATCTTTATGAATGGCATTTGAAAGAAATTTTTGAAAGAAAGGAAAAAGAGGTAGAAAATCTTAGAATTTCTAGCAAACTAAGGCAAAATGATTTGGAAAATCTTTTGACTATTTGGACCCATCAAATAAAAACGCCACTTTCAAGTATTTCTCTAATTAGCGAGAGGGAAGAAAATTATGATATAAAAAGAGAGTTAATTAGGATTTATGATTATATTTCATCGATTTTATCTTTTATAAAATTGGGTCAGGACAGTCTAGATTATTCTTTCAAATCTTTTTCTATTGAAAAGCTTATTAAAGATATTGTAAAAAGATATAGGATTTTTTTTATCCATAAAAATTTAAAATTAATTCTTGATATAGAAGATGAAAATATAATTTCAGATCCAAAATGGCTGGGACTTGTCCTTGAGCAGGTTTTGTTTAATGCTATAAAATATACAGACAAGGGATATATAAAAATTTCCTACCATGATTTTATTTTAAAAATTGAAGATTCTGGAATTGGCATTAAAAAAGAGGATTTGAAAAATATTAATAAATTTGGTTTTAGTGGAGATAGTGATAAAAGAAATGCAAATTCAACTGGCATAGGACTTTTTTTGGTAAATGATATTTTAAAAAAGCTTGGATATGAATATAAGATTGATTCGAAGGAGAAAGAGGGAAGTGTTTTTTCTCTTAATCTTAAAAAATCTGGTATTATTGAAAATTAATTGGGATTTCTTTATTTATGATAAGCAAAGTCAAGTTTTTAATTTACAATTATTTTTAAAATGAAATTACGCTAAAACCCATCTCGAGCGCAGTCGAGAGATCTCATGAGATTTCTCCATGCGCTCGTTTCACTCACACTAAAACACGTTTGTTTTACAAACTTTTTCGTGTTATCACACTAGTTTTAGGGATGATTGTGCCAAATCAAGGCACAATCATCTAGTCGAAATGATACTTAGCTTGATTTTTTTAAAAAAAATAAAATTTTATATAAATTCTTACTATGTCTAAGCTATGAATCGGCATTTGCCGATTTTTTTAATCTTACAAAATGTAAGTTTAGGGGAAAAATTGTAAGTTTAGATTAGGGATTTTTTCTTTTATTTTTTGTAATATAGACTTAGGAGGATCATATGAATATATTAGAAGTTAAAAATTTAAGAAAAGTTTATAATAGTGAAGATAAAAATACAGAGGTTGTTGCCTTAAAAGATATTAATTTTGAGGTTGAAGAGGGCGAATTTGTTGCCATAATGGGCGAGAGTGGGTCTGGAAAATCTACTCTTTTAAATTTAATTGCAACTTTGGATAAAGAAACTTCTGGAGATGTGATTTTGTCTGGTGAAAATACAAAAAATAAAAGTGATGAGGAAAGGGCGAAATTTAGGAGGGAAAAATTGGGCTTTGTCTACCAAGATTTTTCACTTTTATCATCTTTAAACAATAGGGACAATATATTTTTGCCTTTGGTTTTGGCAAATGAAAAATATAAAATTATGGAAGAAAAATTAGCTCCTATTGCAAGTGCCTTAAAAATTGAAAATCTTTTGGATAAATTTCCCTATCAAATTTCCGGAGGACAAAAACAAAGAGTTGCCGTTGCAAGATCACTTATTACAAATCCAAAAATATTACTGGCAGATGAGCCGACAGGGGCTTTGGATTCAAATTCTTCAATGGAGCTTTTAAATATTTTTGAAAAAATAAACAAAAGTGGTCAAACAATTTTGATGGTAACCCATTCGACCATGGCTGCTGCAAGAGCTTCTAGGGTTTTATTTATAAAAGATGGGAAAATTTTCTATGACCTTTATAAGGGAGATAGGACAAATGATCAAATGTATGAAAAATTGGTCAAATCTCAAATGATGATTTTATCTGGAGGTGAGAGATTTGAACAAGCTTAATTTTAAAATGGCCACAAGGGGAATAAAAAATAATAAATTTTTGTATTTTCCCTACATTTTGGCATCAAGTTTTATGCTTTTTATTTTTAATCTTTTAATAGATTTTAAAAGTGAAAAATTCATTCTTGAAACAAGGGGAAGCGAAATTATAAAAACTCTTTTGGGAATGGGTTCATGGATTGTGGCTATTTTTTCTCTAATTTTTCTTGTCTACATGGCAAAAACCATTGTCAAAAATCGCTACAAGGAATTGGGACTTTTGTATGGACTTGGCATGGATAAAAAATCTTTGAGAAAAATTTTGATTATAGAAAATCTCATTATAGGAATTTCTACTTTGATAATTGGAAGTTTTCTTACTATTATTTTGGGACCTCTTTTTATAAATTTGCTTGCAAAAATTTTAAAAATTCAAACGGAGATAAAACTTTCTGTAAATTTTTCTAAGTTAGTTTTGGGACTTATTATTTTTGCCATAATTTTTATTTTAATAACATTGATAAGTTTAAATTCAATTAGAAAAACAAATCCAATTGAGCTTTCAAATCTTTCCCAAAAAGGAGAAAAAGATCCAAAGGCAAATGTTATTTCTATGATTTTAGCCATAATTTTGATTGGCTATGGCTATTACACAGCCCTTTCAATTGATGGAGGAATATTTCAAGCTCTCCCAAGATTTTTGCCAGCAAGTATAGCTGTAATAATTGGAACATATTTTTTCTTTAGGTCTCTTGTGATTTGGATTTTAAAACTTTTTAGAAAAAATAAAAAAATTTATTATAAGGGCACAAATATGACCTTTATCGGAGAGCTTATCAAAAGAAGCAAGGAATCTGCCATGGCCCTTTCATCAATTACCATTATTTCTTCCCTTTTTCTTTTAAGTTTTGTAGTTATGAGTGCTATGTTTGTTGGGAAAAATGACTTATTGGATAGGATTGCCCCAAGTGATTTTTTGATCCAATACCAAGAAAATGATAGAAATAGCGAAAAATATACAAAAAATTTCCTTGAAAAAAATATAGACAAGGAAAAAATAAAAAATATTGGAGAATTTAAAAGGAAGGGGCTTGTAGTTAGTGAAAAATCATCTGGTAATTTTTCTATCATAGAAGATCAGGATTTAAGAAAAACAATAATGGATGGAAAAACCAAAGTTATCTCCATAACAGATATAAAATCATTTAATATGGCAAACAAGACAAACATTTCTCTAAATAAAAACGAGGCTATTATTTTTGATTCCAAAGCAAAAAAATACGAAAAAGTTTCTATAGAAAATCAAAATTTGAAAGTAAAAGAAAATATAAAAAACACTTCCTATGTCCTAATGGATTCTACAACAAGTCTTTTTCACAATATCCTAGTTGTAGTAGATGATTTGGATGAATTTTCCGAAAAAATATTTACAGGCAAATCTAGTGAAACTTTATCAGGAGGATCTGGAATTTATTTTGACCTAAAAGAAAAAAATCAAAAAAATATTGATGAAATAGGAAATATTTTAAATAAAAATCTAGCAAATAAAAAAGAATTCAAGGATAAAATCTTTGTCAAAAATTCAATAGAAAATAGGATGGAATTTGACAAAATCCACACAGGAGCCTACATCGTTGTTGTTATTTTATCCATAGTATTTTTAATTTCAACCATTGTAGTAATTTATTACAAGCAAGCTGCAGAAGGCCTTGAAGATGGTAGGAATATAAAGATTTTACAAAAAGTTGGAATGAGCAAAAAAGAAATAAAAAAATCAGTCAAAAAACAAAACTATTTTACATTTTTTGGTCCCTTAATAATTTCAATAATCCATATTTTAATAGCTTCAAAACTTGCCTTTGGCATGATTCAAATGTTTGCCATGCTTGAGCTTAGAAAATTTATAGAAATAGAAGCTATCTGTATAATAATTTTCTCATTAATTTATATAATGATATTTAGAATAACCCTACCAATATATTTTGAAATGGGAAAATTAAATAAGGAGTAAAAATGAAAAAAATATTTAAAATTCTACTATATATAATAATTTCGATTTCAATATTAGGATTTTTGTTTATATTTTTGTGGACAAAAATTCCAGAAATTAAAGCCAAAAAAGAAATTTCTGATTTAGGAAAATATGCTCAAAAAATAGAAGATATAAAAATTGACGACCAAGTAGAAATCATTGGTCTTGGCGAAGCTACACATGGAAACAAAGAATTTCAAGAATTAAAATTAGACCTATTAAAAAAATTAGTAAAAGATGCAAATGTTAGAGCCTTTGCCTTGGAATGTGATTTTTCAGAAGGGATGGAAATAGATTCTTATGTAAAATCGGGAAAATTTCAAAAAAATCCATCAAAAATTTTCTCCTTTCCAATTTACCATACAAATCAGATGAATGATCTAATAAATTGGATAAAAAAATACAACCAAAATCACGACGAAAAAATTTCATTTTACGGTTTTGATATGCAAAATCCAGAAAAATCTGTAAAACTTGTAAAAGATTTTGTGAAAAAAGAAAATATTGATTTTGATATAAAAAGTCTGGAAATCCTAGAAGAAGATAAAATTTCAATAAAAGATCCAAAAATGAAAGTCTTGGAAGAAAATCTGAAAAAATTAAATGAAAAACTTGATACAAATACAAAAGAAAAAAGACTTATAGAAAATATTCTATCAAGTTTTCCATATTATAAAATGGTTGATGATTATGTAAAATCAAGTGAATATAGAGATAAAAAAATGGCAGAAAATGTTTCTTGGATAAAAGATTATGAAAAAAATTCAAGAATAATGATAGCAGGCCACAATGGTCATATTGGAAAAAAAGAATCAATGTATAAAAATATGGGAGAAAATTTACTGGAAAAATATAAAAAATCATATTTTCCAATAGGAACAGATTTTTATAAAACAAAGGTAAACATAAAAACTATGCAAAAAAATCAAAGGACAATACAAAAATTTATATCAGCAGATCCATTTGCCTATGAGGCGAAAAATTATAACAATTCTTATTATTTAGATTTTTCAAAATTAAAAGATGGAGATAGTAAAAATCTCTTAGATTCAAAAATAAAAATGGGCTCATTAGGCGAAGGCTACACTCCGATAATGAAATTTATCCCATATTCATATAGAATAGAAAAATCTCCAAAAGAAATTTTTGATTCAATGATTTTTGTATATGAAACAAGTCCGATTGATATTATAGAAAATTAAATATAAAAATTGCCTAGAAATAAATTTTTCTAGGCGATTTTTTATTTTTATCTTATGAATTTTTTTTAATTACATCGTTTATAGAATAAACAGTAAAGCCATTTTTACCAACTACAGTCTCTGCGTGATACAAAGAGGACAAAACTGATTCACATACGCTATCTCCAACTGCTGTAAATAAAAGGTCAATTGCATCATCACTTATTGATTTTAAATTTAAAATTTCCTTTGAGTCGTGTTTAATTATGTTTGCAGTTGAGAAGGCTATTACAATTTCACCACTTCCATTTGAAATATAGGAACCATTTCTACAAAGGCCTGCAACAGCTCTTTTGGCAAGTCTTTTAAGTTGTCTTGAACTTAAAGGAGCGTCAGTTGCAAGAACGGTTATTACAGATCCCTTGTCTTTTTCATTTAAAACCTTGTGAGGATATTTATCGGAAAAATATTTACCATCAATTACTAATTCATTAAATTTTCCATGGTTAGTCATTACCAAAGATCCAAGTGTATATTCTTTTCCATCAAGTTCAAAAACTCTAGATGAAGAACCAATTCCACCCTTTAATTCATAACATTTCATTCCTCTTCCAGCCCCAACAGCTCCTTCTTCAAAGATTGAATCGGCATCTTTTATTGCATCAAAAATATCTTCTTCTTTAACATTTAAGGCTCTTATATCATTTAATCTCATGTCATTGCATTCCAAAACTAGAGGATTTACAGTTCCTGTGCTTTCTCCAATTTCGGGATTATTTTTTAGCATATATTTTACAAGCCCTGTAAGAGCGGTTCCAACACTTAGGGTATTAGTTAATATTATTGGAGTTTCTAAAGTTCCAAGCTCATCAACTTGAACCAAGCCAACGCTTTTTCCAAAGCCATTTATTACATAAGATGCACAAAGAAATTTTTCCTTAAAAATATTATTTTCTGTGGGAACAATAGCTGTAACACCAGTTTGAATATTACCATTTGCTAAAGTTTTATGACCGATTTTTATACCTTTAACATCTGTAATTAAATTTAATTTTCCTTTTTTAAGACGCCCAATTTTTTTGTCAATTCCCATTATTTTTCTCCTTTTTAGATTTTAATATTACTGCAATCATATTGCTTATTATATTTACAAAGGATAGAGGGCTTACCCAAGAATTGTTAAATATATCGCTGTGAGTTTCACAAATTATTTTATTATTTGTATATTTTGAAGCTGGACTATTTTTTGAATCTGTAATAAGCAAAAAATCATCAGTTTTTTTGGATAAGCCTTCCCCAATTTCTTGGCTTCCACAAAAATATTTAGGAAAACTAAAAAATATAGGATAATCATTTTTATCGATTGACTTAATAATATAATCAGTATGAATAAGGTCATTAAGATTTACCAAAATAGAAGATAAATTTAAAGATCTCAACCTTTCATTTAAAAATTTTCCCATATTGTAGGACCAATCGTGGCCAAAAATAATTATATACCTACTTGATATTATTTTTTTTGAAATAGAAATAATCTCATCAACTTCAATTGAATTGTACAAATTATTTAAGTGACTTGCCTCCGATTCTAATATATTTTTATAAAATTCTTCTTCCAAAACAGAATTATTATAATCTTTAGTTTTATAAGATATCTTTTTGGAATTTTCTTCAATGTATTTAATAAAAGTATTTTTAAAATCAGTAAAGCCATCAAAGCCAATTTTTTTACAAAAATTTAAAAAAGTGACCTCAGTACAACCACATTCCTCGCAAATTGTAGCTAAACTAAGAAAGCAAATTCTAACGTGGTTATCGATTATATATTTGGCAAGAGATTTTTGTTTTTGCGTATAATTGTCATCATCTTTAATTTTATTTAACAAATTCAACAGTTCCAAAATCACACCTCCCTAAACTAAATTCATTATAGCACAAATAAAATATAGTAAAAACTTTAAAATTTTTAAAAAAATTTAAAAAAATCAAATAAATAAAATAAATGCTAGATTTATTTTTTAAAAAGTGCTATATTTTAATTAATAATGATAAGCTTATCATTAAATACAAATTGGGAGGCGAATTATGGAAGATTTAGTTTTAATGAAAAAAAGACCGACTTTTGGATATTCGGTACTTTTATTAGTATCTTTGGCGGCTATGCTAATTGTAGGATTAACAATTTTGAAAGCACCGCTTGCTGTAGTAATGTTTTTAGCGTGGTTAGTTGTAAATTTATTTGCAATTAAATTAGGTTATACATACAATGAGCTAGAAAAAATAGGAATAAAACAAGTTGGAAAATCTTTACAATCAGTTGTAATAATGCTTGCTGTTGGAGTTTTGATTTCATCATGGATAGCATCTGGAACTGTACCGACAATTATTTATTATGGACTTAAAATTATTAATCCAAAATATTATTTAGCAACAACTTTGATTATTTGTGCTATAGTATCAATGTTTACAGGAACTTCATGGGGAACAATTGGTACTGTCGGAGTAGCTCTTTTAGGAATTGGAATTAGTATGGGAATTAATCCAGGAATGGTTGCTGGAGCATTAATTTCTGGATCATGGTTTGGTGATAAACTTTCACCTTTATCAGATACAACAAATTTTCAATCTGGTGTAATGGGCGTTCCATTAATGACCCACGTTAAGCACATGTTGTATACAACAGTTCCTGCTTTTATAATTTCTTTAATTTTATTTTTGATTTTAGGTAGCGGCCAAACTGCTGATGCAGATATGCAAGCGGTTGAACTTGTTGGTGAAAGTTTAAAAGAATTTTTTACAATAAGTCCAATAACCCTAATTCCCTTAATTGTAGTTGTAATTTTATTGGTAAAACAACGTCCAGCATCTCAATCAATTCTTATTGGTGGAGTTTTAGGAATGATTTTAGCTGTTTTTTATCAAAAATTTGACGCAACTTTAGTTTTAAATTCTGCTCTTAAAGGTTTTGAATATGATTTTAAAGATGAATTTTTAAATACCCTATTAAACCGTGGTGGAATGGATAGTATGACAAGAACTATACAAGCTCTTATTTTCACGACTGCTTTAGGTGGAATGATTAGAGATATGGATATATTAAATGTAATAATTGAACCAATAGGAAAAAAATTAAAATCAACTTTCTCTTTAATTTTTTCAGCTATGTTTGTAGACTACTTATCAATTGCTTTGACAGGTTCTCATATGTTTGCAGCAATTATGGTTCAATCAACTATGCTTGATTTATTTAAAAAGAATAAATTAAAACCAGAAAATGCTTCACGTATTAGTGAGGATTGTGGAACTTTG
Source organism: Anaerococcus rubeinfantis (assembly GCF_001487145.1). GTDB lineage: Bacteria > Bacillota > Clostridia > Tissierellales > Peptoniphilaceae > Anaerococcus > Anaerococcus rubeinfantis. The sequence goes on along the minus strand of NZ_LN913016.1, from coordinate 1,514,313 downwards.
GGAGTAACATTAATTCCTTACGGAGTAACAGCTATGTTTATTGTTGATACCTTGGGTATTGATTTTGCAACTTTTATACCTTTTGTATTTTTCTGTTATATAAGTCCACTTTTTAATTTAGTTTGTGCGGCAACCGGAATAGGAATAGCTAGATATACTGATGAAGAATTGGAAGAATTAGAAAGATTAGAAGAATTAGAAAAATTAGAAATGAAAGAAGAATAATTATGGAAGATAAAATGGATTTATTATTAAAAATTTATAGGGGCAAACTAGAAGATTTATATACATTTGGATCATTAGTAGTTGTAGATAAAGATGGAAAAATTATTTTTTCAAAAGGAAATCCTGATGAAATATGTTTTCCTCGTTCAAGTGCTAAACTTATGCAAGCTATGGTTCCGCTTTCACTTGGAGCTGTTGAAAAATTTAATCTTAGTCCAAAAGAAGTTGCACAAATCTGCGCATCACATTCTGGGGAAGATTTTCATATAAAAACAGTCTCAGGCATACTTGAAAAAATTGGCCTTGATGAATCTTATCTAAAGTGTGGTCCTCATTATCCATTTAAAAAAGATGTTACAGAAAATATGATTAAAAATAATGAGAAGCCAAGAGATATTCACAATAATTGCAGCGGAAAACATTCAGGCATGTTAATGTCAGCAATAATTTTAAAGGAAAGTTTGGATGATTATTACAAAATTGACCATCCTGTTCAAAAACTAATTACTGAGATGATTTCAAATCTTTGTGAGTTTGATATTACTAGAGATTACATTTCTGTAGACGGTTGTGGAGTTCCGGTTCATGCTCTTCCATTATATAATTTTGCACATGGAATGGCTAAGTTATCTGATTATGAAAATTTGCCAGAAAATCTTTCAAACTCTGCTAAAGAAATAATTGAAGATATCAGCGAAAATTCAATTTATACTTCTGGTTCAGATAGGATTGACCACTTATTAATAGAAAAACATAAGGGAGAATTAATTGTAAAATCTGGAGCAAATGGATATTTTGGTGGCTTGTTACCTGATAAAAAATATGGATTTGCCATAAAAACCTACGATGGAAATTCTGAAACAAGAAATGTTATATTGATTCATTTACTAAAAAAATTGGGAGTAATAAAAAAGGATGAATATGAGTACTATGATAAAATAGCTGACAAAACTATTAGAAATCATAGGGGAGAAAAAGTTGGAGAAATTGTTCCTCAATTTTAAAAATAAAAACTGATCTTAAATTGATTTGAACTGACCCCCCAAAAGTTAGACCTAAAAACTAACTAAAGGAGGTCAGTTTTTTAATGGCAAAATATAGCACAGAATTTAAAATGAAAGTAGTAAAGGAATATTTAGAAACAAATATCTCATATAAATCTTTATCAGAAAAATATAAACTTTCTCATCAGGAAATAGTAAAAAGATGGGTAAATGCATACAAATCACAAGGTTATGAAGGGCTAAAAGTAAAGAGAGAAAATACAAAATACACTTTGGAATTTAAGTTAAATGTAGTAAACTTGTACTTAACAGGAGAAATGTCCTATCAAAGCCTAGCAAATCAATTAAAGATAAACAATCCATCAATGATAACAAGATGGGTAAACGACTTTAGAGAAAAAGGAATTGAAGGACTAAAACCAAAAAAGAGAAGAAGAATTTCAAAAATGCCAAATTCCCAAAATAAATCGAAAGACACTAAAATAGAATCAACAACAAACATAAGCAATTCAGAAAACCAATCATTAACAGAAGCACAATTAAAAGAAAAAATAAAGAAATTAGAAGAAAAAAACTATTGGCTTCAACTAGAAAATGATGCAATAAAAAAAAAGATAGAATTGTCTCAAATGACAGATGCAGAAATAAGACAATTGCTGAAACAATTGAAGTCTTAAGAAACAAATACAAACTAAAAGACTTGTTAAAATACTTTAATATTGCCAAATCAA
>NZ_LN913016.1:1395721-1512226 GCF_001487145.1 Anaerococcus rubeinfantis | reverse complement strand
AGAAAGGACTAATAAAAAACAAAAAGAAAGTACAAAGATTAGTTCAAAAGCTAAAACTAAAAGTAAAAAGTTATTCAAGAAAATCTATAAAATACTCATCCGACAAAAGACAGATAGGAAAGAAATCAGACAATAAAATAAAAAGAAACATTAAAGTAGAAAAACCATACATTCAAATAACAACAGACACAACAGAATTTAAGTATTTAGAAAAAGATAAAAAAGGCAACTATCAAATAAAGAAACTTTATCTAAACCCATACCTAGATATGTACAACAGTGAAATACTAAGCTATGAAATATCAAAACAACCAACGATAGAACCAATCCTAAAGGCTTTAGACAAGGCAATAAAGGTAACTAGCAAAACAAAAGAAAAAAGAATATTCCACTCAGATCAAGGCTGGGCATATCAAGTGAAACAATACACATCAAGGTTAGAAACAAACGGCATCACCCAATCCATGTCCAGAAAAGGAAACTGCCTAGACAACTCACCAATGGAAAACTTCTTTGGAATATTAAAACAAGAAATATATTACGGACACAAATTCTATTCATACGAGCACTTAAAACAAACAATAGAAGATTTCATAAAATATTACAATGAAGAAAGAATAAAAGAAAAATTAGGATACCTATCACCAGTAGAATATAGAAAGAAAAATGCAGCATAAAAATCTTCTACCCCTAGGGGTAGGAAAGGACAAAGAAATACCAGAGCTAGTTTAGTTCTAACTCTGGTATTAGGTCCAACTTTATGGGGTCACCTTAATTTTTTTCAATTTATAGATCAGTTTTTTTATTTCTTACATTCCAAAAATTTCTTTTCCAAGTTTTGTATTTTTTGGATCTTCGTCTTCGAATACTATTTTTTTAACGTCGTTTTGGAATTTTATGTCTTTGTAGAGGATGCCTCCTACAAAATCTTCGCCTTTTTTGAATAATTTGTAGACTTTTTCTCCGTCTTCTTTTTTAACTTCTTCGATTCCTTCGCCTGAATTAAAGCCTGCTGAAAATAATTTAATATCACCAAGTAAAAGTGATGAGAATGGTTTTGGTGTTTGGTAGGTTTTATTATCACCTGTCATATTGCTTCCTGCAATTTCTCCCATTTCCATTGATGCTGTCCAAAGGCCTATTGTAGCTTTTCCTAATTGCATACAGTCTCCTGCTGCATAAACATTATCATCGCTTGTTTTTAAGTTTTCATTTACAAGGATTCCACGTTCAATTTCAAGTCCAGATTTTTCTGCGATTTCTAAATTATTTCTTACTCCTGTTTGAACTAAAATTGTATTTGCTTCGATTTCTTCTCCATCTTCAAGTTTTATTCCACAAACTTTACCGTCTTTTTCTAAAATTTCTGCAGTATTTTTTCCTGTAGAAGTTTTAATTCCTGCATCATTTAACTCTTTTTCTAACTTTTTGGAAAGTTCATTATCAAGTTGTTTTCCTAAAATATAGTCAAAAGTTTCAATAACTAGAACTTCACATCCTGTATTTTTTACAGAAAAAGCAGCTTCAAGACCCAAAAGTCCTCCACCAATTACTACAACTTTCTTGTTTTCTTTTATGTGGTTTTTGAAAGAATTTAAATCTTCAACACTTCTAATTGCAAAAACTCCATCGGCATCAATATTTTTTATTGGTGGTACAAATGGATGAGATCCTGTTGCTATAAGAGCTTTTCCATATTCAATCTCTTCTCCGTTTTTTAAAACTGCCTTTTTATTTTCAAGGTCAAGTTTTTCTACTTCACATTCAAGTTTTTCTTCTATATTATTTTTCCCATACCATTCTGGTTTTTTCACCAAAATTTCATCATTTGTAAAATCTTTACAAATTAATTCGGATAATTTTGTTCTCCAATAAGTATGGTCAGTTGCTTTTGAAATTATAATTATAGAAGAATCCTCTTCTTTTTTTCTAATTGTTTCAGCAGCCTTTAGGCCAGCTATTCCATTTCCAATAATTAAATAATCGTACATTTATTCTTCTCCTTTTGTTTATTTATTAACTAATATTTTTTCTCTTCCTATTAATTTACCCATTTTAAAATAATTTATCTATAAATTGGGTAAATTAATAAAGAAAAGAAAATAAAGAATTAAAATAAAGAAAGATTATTGGTATGGATGATTATGTAAAACTTGCTTATGATGCAATTGAATATTATTTAGAAAACAAAACTTATTTAAAGGATTTTGACGCAAAATTTAAGGAAAATTCAAACGGTATTAGGGTTGAAGTGAAAATTTGTGGAAGGCTTAAGGGGATTTCTGGATCAATTTTTCCAACTAGGAAAAATTTGGGCCTTGATATAATCCATGAAGCAGTAAACGCAGGATTTTTTGATTTAAAATTCAATCCGATTACAAAAGAAAATTTAAAAGATTTAGAGATAAAAGTTTTTGAATATTTTGATGTAGAAAAATTTAGATTTATTGAAGATTTTAAAGATTATGATGGGATAATGCTAACTTTTATGGAAGAAAATTATTATTTTTACAGAAAAGATTTTGATTCTGATATAGAAATGTTAGAAAAAGCCCTAGAAATTTCAAATGTTGACAGCTGGGATAATTTTTCTATTGATAAATTTAGGATTAAAATTCATCATTAAAGGAGGTATTATGTGGCTTTTACTTGCAATTTTCTCATCAATTTTTGCAGCTCTTACATCAATTTTGGCAAAGGTTGGAATTGATGGAGTAAATTCAAATCTTGCAACTGCAATTAGGACTTTTGTAGTTTTAATAATGAGCTGGGGCATGGTTTTTATTACTTCTTCGTTTTCTGGAATTTATAATATTAGCAAAAAATCCTGGGTATTTTTAATTTTATCAGGTCTTGCAACAGGCTTTAGTTGGCTTTGCTATTATGGCGCCTTAAAATATGGAAATGCCTCAAAAGTTGTTCCGATTGATAAAATGAGTGTGGTTTTGACTTTAATTCTTGCATTTTTATTTTTGGGCGAAGAATTTACTGTAAAATCTATCATTGGATGCATTTTAATTACAGCTGGGACACTTTTTATGGTTTTATAATATACTTTCTATTAATTTATAAATATATATTTTTTCATATAAAAATCAATTTGACTTTTTTCTTTAAAAATAGTAAATTAGTCAGTAGATATAAGCAATTAAAAGAAGAGTAGTTTTAAAAAATAATTTACAGAGAGGCCTTTAGGTGAAAGTGGCTATGCATTTTTTATTATGAAGATCATCTTTTAGCTTAATAAATGAAAAAATTAGTTTATTACGTAAGATAGGCGTTAACTTCATACTCAATTTTTGGGTGGACCGTCCCTTCTGGGGGCGTTTTTTTATTATAATTTATTTTAAAAGAAAAATTTATGAGAAAGAAAGGGAATTATGGCAAGTTTTAAATCATTAGATACAAAAAATACTAAACAAAGAGAACTTGATCTTTCCAAATACTGGGCAGATATCGACCTATTGGATAAGACTTTTACAACAAGAGAAGATGCAGATGAATATATAATTTATGACGGACCTCCAACTGCAAATGGAAAACCAGGAATTCACCACGTTATAGCAAGAACTTTGAAGGATATGACTTCAAGATATAAAAATATGATGGGCTTTAAGGTTTTGAAAAAAGCCGGATGGGATACACACGGCCTTCCTGTTGAAATCGAAGTTGAAAAAGAATTAGGTTTTACAGAAAAAGATCAAATCGAAGCTTACGGAGTTGAAAAATTCAATCAAAAATGTAAGGATTCAGTTTTTAAATATTCAGATATGTGGAGAGATATGTCAGATAGGATGGCTTTTCTTTACGACATGGACAATCCTTACATAACTTTGGACAATGATTATATAGAAACTGAATGGTGGCTATTAAATCAAGCTTTCAAAAAAGGATTAATTTATGAAGGGGCAAAAGTAATGCCATATTGCCCAAGATGTGGTACAGGTCTTGCAAGTCATGAAGTTGCTCAAGGCTATCAAATGGATAAGGCTATAACTTTAATTTGTAAATTTAAGAAAAAAGATGCCGAAAATGAATATTTCCTAGCTTGGACAACAACTCCATGGACTCTTCCATCAAACGTAGCTTTAACTGTTCATCCAGAACTTGACTATGTAAAAGTAAATGATAAAACTGATGGTTGCTATTATTATTTGGCAAAATCTTTGCTTGAAAAAGTTATGGCAGATCATGAGTATGAAGTTGTTGAAGAGATGAAGGGAAAAGACCTTGAATATGTTGAGTACGAACAACTACTTCCATATGTAAAGCCAGATGGCAAGGCATTTTTCCTAACTTGTGCTGATTATGTTTCAGCAGAAGACGGAACAGGAATTGTTCATACAGCTCCAGCCTTTGGTGAAGATGACTACCAACTTGGAAGAAAATATAATTTACCATTCGTTCAACCAGTAGACCTTGAAGGATGTTTTACAGAAACTCCTTGGAAGGGCAAATTTATTTTTGATACAAACGAAGAAATTTTCTTACACTTAAGAGATGAAGGAAAAGTTTATAAAAAACAAACAATCGAACACAATTATCCTCACTGTTGGAGATGTAAAACTCCACTTGTTTATTATGCAAAACCATCTTGGTATATAGAAATGAGCAAACTTTCTGAAAAAATGGTTGAAAATAATAACGGAGTTAATTGGTATCCACAAACAATCGGGGATAAAAGATTTGGAAATTGGCTTGAAAATGTAAAAGATTGGGCAATTTCAAGATCAAGATATTGGGGAACTCCACTAAATCTTTGGAGATGTGACGATTGTGGTCATGTTGAATCAATCGGTTCAAGAAAAGAATTGGCTGAAAAAGCAAGAGAAGATATAAGTGAAGATATAGAACTTCACAGACCATATGTTGATGATGTAACAATAACTTGTCCAGATTGTGGAAAAGTAATGCACAGGGTTCCAGATGTAATTGATGTTTGGTTTGACTCAGGAGCAATGCCATTTTCACAAGTTCATTATCCATTTGCAAAGGGAGAAGATTTAGATGATTATTTCCCAGCAGATTTTATCTGTGAAGGAATCGACCAAACAAGAGGATGGTTTTATTCACTAATGGCAATTTCAACAATTATTACAGGAAAGGCACCTTACAAAAATGTTTTGGTAAACGACTTGGTTGTTGATAAAAATGGACAAAAAATGTCAAAATCAAAAGGAAATACCCTAAATCCATTCGAATTATTTGATAAATATGGAGCAGATGCAGTAAGATTTTATTCTTTATATGTATCACCTTGTTGGGTTCCTACAAAATTTGACGAAAAAGGCCTAATCGAAGTTAAAAATAATTTCTTCAGAACAATTGAAAATGTTTATAATTTCTTTGTTCTTTATGCAAATACAGATAATATCGGTCTTGATGATATCAAAAATTTCAAAAATGTAGAACTTGAAGAAATCGACAAGTGGTTATATTCAAGATTAAATTCACTTTTAAAAGCTTATTACGAACAAATGGAATCTTTTGATTACAATAAGGTTGTTCATTTGGTAAATGATTTTGTTGTAGAAGATTTATCAAATTGGTATATAAGAAGAAATAGAAAGAGATTTTGGAGAGAAGATTTAACAGAATCCAAAAAAGCAGTTTATAAAACATGCTACGATGTTCTAGTAAGTCTTTCAAAAATGACAGCTCCAATAGCTCCATTTATTTCAGAAGAAATCTACAGAAATTTAACCGATGGACTTTCAGTTCATGTTGAAAAATTTGATGAGGTTAATGAAGATTTAATTGATGAAAAATTAGAAGAGAAAATGGATCTTGTAAGAAAAATGGTAACACTTGGTCGTGCATCAAGAGAAAAAGAATCAATCAAGGTTCGTCAACCTCTAGAAAAAATAATTGTAGATGGATCATTTAAAGATACAATCGGTGATTTAACAGGTTTAATCAAAGAAGAATTAAATATAAAAGAAGTTGAATTTGCAGATGATCTTTCAGACTTTATGGATTATTATCTAAAACCAAACTTCAGAAAAGTTGGACAAATTTTTGCTAAAAACGTGGGAGCTTTTGGAAAATTCTTGGCTGGTGTTGATGCAAAAGAATTTGTAGAAAAGGTTGAAAATTCTCCACAAGAAATCGAAATAAACGGAGAAAAATACACAGTTGAAAAAGATTATCTTGACGTAAGAATCCAAGCAAAAGAAGGATTTGATGTTGAAATGGACGGAAATGTCTTTGTAGTTTTGGATACAGAAATCACAGAAGATCTTAAAAAAGAAGGATACGCAAGAGAATTTGTATCAAAGATCCAAAACCTAAGAAAAGATAATGGCTATGAAGTTACAGATAGAATTGATATTTTCTACAGTGCAGACGATGAATTAAAAGCTGCCTTAAAAGAATTCGAAGAAGAAATCAAAAAAGAAACTTTGGCAGATACAATGGAAGTTAAAGAACTTGATACAGAAGATTTTGAACTAAACGACAAAAGCGTAAAAATTGAGCTTGAAAGAAAATAAAAACAAAAGGAAGTGAGGAAACTTGCTTCCTTTTTTTATGATTGGAGAAAAAATGAAAATTAGACTAATGAATATGGTAAAAATTTACGATGAAAAAAATAAAAAAGTCCTAGTATTAGATAAAAAGAAAAAATACGGCCGGGAAGGTCTCACCTTTCCTGGCGGAAAAGTTGAAAAAAACGAATCATTTGAAAATTCAGTAATAAGAGAGGCAAAAGAGGAGACAAATCTAGACATAAAAAATCCCAAACTTGTTGGAATAATAACATGGACCTTTACAAACGATGAGGGTGAATTTCAAAAAGATGTGGGACTTTTATATCAAACAAGTGATTTTTCTGGAAAATTAATTGAAGATAATAGGGAAGGAAAATTATTTTGGAAAGATTACGACGAATTTAAAAAAATGGATAAGATGAGCGAGTCGATGCCAGAGATTTTAAAAATTTATGATGGAAAATATAGGGAAATTTATTGGGATGTAGATGAGGATAGGAAAAAATTTCATTAATTTTTAATATAGGAACAAAATATCTTAACAAATCCAGAATAAATAAAAACTCTTACTAATATGTTAAAGTAAAATAATAAAATTGACTGAAAATCTTAGAAAGATTCAATAGATGATAAAATTCATTTACAGCTAAAGGACAGATTTATACCAAATAATTAAGCCTAGTAATAAATTTGATTTGACAAATATCCTAAGAGATTATTTTTAATTTTTAAATTTCATGTGTACAAACAAACTGACCTCAAAAGTTATAAAAATTAACTTTATGAGGTCAGTTTTTTTATGAAAAATATAGGAAAATTTATTTATTTTCATATTTTAAAAATCTCTTAGAAAAATATAAAAATATTATTATCTCTCCTATTGCAAAAAATCCTAATAAGGCTAGATCATGCGGACTTATAAATCTAAAGTTATTTGATTCAATTGCCAAAAAGCTAAGTCCAATTATTTTTAAAGATTTATAGGCAGTTGCAAAGCCAAACATTGTAAAAATTATTGACAGAAGAACTATTATTCCAAAAGATTTTATCCTTATAGATAAAGCTCCAAAAATTCCAATAAGAGGCAGAGATAAAAATATGCTAAGGATTGTATAGTAAAAATAAATTTTAAAGTTTACGCTTGGGAAATTCCCTATAAATTTTCCACCAAGATAAAAAAGTGCCAAAAAATATAATTGACAAAGGCTTATTATTATAAAGGCTAAAATTAATTTTCCTATTACAAATGATATATTTTTCTTTGGGCTTAATCTTATAAATTTTAGTCCTGCCTTGTGTTCTGTTGACCATAAACTTGCTATTATTATTGCAATTAATGGGATATAGAAAAATGAAAAGTAAAATAAACTTACTTGAGTCCAAAGGCTTTGCCAATTGTGAGTTAAGATTTCCCTATTTCCCATGTAATTTATAAGTCCAAAGGCATTGGCGAGTAGAGGAATTACAAGACTTACCAGCAAAATATTTATAAATTTTATTTTTTTAAATTCTAATTTTAACATTTTTCCTCCTAGTCCTTGTATAAGTTGTAAGATTTCATTGTCTTTATATAGTAAATGCTTGATATTAAAAAAATTAGGGCAATGATTAAGGTATAGAAATTTATTGGATTTAATACTTGAACAAATTTCCCTCCTTCTTTCACATAAGAAATATTTAAAAGACTTGCCATCCAAGCAAATGGATTTATAAAAGAGAGAATTTCAGATGTAAGCATGCTTATTACTCCAGTAAGACCTCCTACTATAGAAATAAATGATAGGGTGTAGACTTTTTTTGTTTTCATCTCTATTATCATAAAAAATCCCAAGAAAAATAAATTTATTATAAGAGCTGATATATTTACAATTAAAAATCTTAAAATCATTTCATTATTAAAAGTGAAATTTTTTGACTTCATTGCTAAAATAATAAAAGTTAAAGCTTCAATTATTTGTAAAAAAATTAGCCTAAGGGATAAATTTTTAAATTTTTTAAGAAGAATAGAATTAACTTTTTCTCCAAGAATTATTTGCATCTGCCACATCTTGTTTTTTTCTTCAATTTCAATTACCTTTTTTACAAGAGATGAAATTAGAATGGGGTTTATTAGTAGAGATATAAATAAATAAGTATCCATTATATAGGAAAGTGGGAGTTTACTTTCTAAAAAAGATTTTGAAAAACTTTGACCTGTTACTATTAGCATTTGTGAGATAAAAACTATTAATATTAAAAAATTTATCCCAAGCCTTTTGAATTTTTTTCTTTCTAAGTTTTTCATATTAGGACCTGCTTTCTTCAATAAATAATTTTTCAAGACTTTCTTTTTCTTCCTCAATCCTATAAATATCAAGCTTTCCATGTAAAAAGTTTACTATTTCTCCAATATCTTGGTTTGATTTTTTTCCTAAAATTATCTTTTTATCTTTTAAATAAGTCCCATCAAGATCTAAAAGTTCGAGAGCTTTCTTGTTATCAGATGTAACAATTGATATATATGGGGGATGAAGCCTCCTATATTCTTCTAGGCTTCCATTGTAGGTTAATTTTCCTTCTTTGAGGATACCAATGTGGGTTGAAATTTTTTCGATTTCATCAAGAATATGTGAAGAAATTAGGATACTTGTGGAAGTATTTTTTACAATATTTTTAAATAAATTTCTCATCTCTTCAATTCCTTGAGGATCAAGACCATTAATCGGTTCATCTAAGATTAAAAGTTTGGGATTTCCAATTAAGGCTATGGCAATTCCAAGTCTTTGCTTCATACCCAAAGAATATTCTCTAGCTTTCTTTTTTCCTACATTTTTAAGACCAACAAGGTCTAAAGTTTTTGAAATTTCTTTTTTGTCGACTCCCTTTAGACTTGAAATTATTTCTAGATTTTCGTAGCCTGTTAAATGGTCATAAAAGGAAGGATTTTCAATTAGACCACCAAGATTTTTATTGAAATCTTTTTGATTTTTTGAAGTTAATTCACATCCAAAAACTTTTATTTCTCCTCCATCTTTTTTTACAAGCCCAAGTATAAGCTTCATAAGAGTGGACTTTCCCGCTCCATTTTTTCCAATTAAACCGTAAATAGATTTTTCTTCGATTTCTAATGAGTCTATATCTAAGACTTTCTTCTTATTGTATGATTTTTCTAAATTTTTTATTTCCAGTATTTTTTTCATAATTTCCTCCTAAATATAAAATAACAGAAATAGATAAAAATAATCTTTAAAGTAGGTCACTTTTACATCACAAAATAAAATTAATTAAATAAGTGGTGTATAATTAGCTTAACGAGGTGGGGAAATGAATTTTAGAGAAAATTTTAGTATTTTAGTCGTCGATGATGAAAAAAATTTATTAGAAAATTTATATAACTTTTTAAAAGATAAGGGTTTTAAAAAAATTTACACTGCTAAAAATTTAAAGGAATCAAGATTTAAACTTGAAAATTTTAAAATTGACCTAATAGTTTTGGATTTAATGCTTCCAGATGGAAGTGGTTTTGACTTATTAAAGGAAGTTAGGAAAAATTCTGATTTAGCCGTTATAATTTTATCTGCCCTTGATGGAATTGATGATAGGAAAGAAGGTTTTGAAAATAAGGCCGATGATTATTTGGTAAAACCATTTTTCCCAGACGAGCTTTTATGGAGAATTGATGCAGTTTTAAGAAGAAGTAAAAAAATAAAAAATGAAGAAAAGATAAATTTAGGCAAGGTTATTTTTGATAAATCTAAGGGAATTGTTGAAAAAAATGGTAAAGAAATTGCCCTAACAGCCACACAATTTAAAATTCTTTCTTTTTTATCTGAAAATATGAATATGATAGTTTCAATTGATAGGATTTTAGATCATATTTGGAAAGATTCTTATGGCTATGAAAATACCTTAATAACTCACATATATAGGCTTCGTGAAAAACTTGAGGATAATCCAAGAGATCCAAAAATTTTAATTACAATAAAGGGACTTGGTTATAAGCTTGTTAATAAGGAGTAGAAATGTTTAATTATTTTTTAAAAAAATTTAAAAAAATAACCCTTAGAATTTTGTTTTTGATGTTTTTTCTAATATTTTTATTTATGATTTTTCTCTACATTAACTATAAATTAAGCAATAAATATCCAAAACCCAATGATGTTTATGCTTATGTGGAAAAAAATAAAACTCAGACTTATCTAAATGAAAAAAATAAGAAATTTTTAAAAGAAAAAAATATTTGGTCCATAAGACTTGATAAGGATGGAAAGGTTATAGAAAGTTTCAATAAACCAAAAAATCTTAAAGAAAAATTTGAACTTATTGATGTTGCAAGATTTACTAGATTTTATTTGGCTGACTATCCTGTTTTTACCTACATTGTTGGAGATGGTTTGATTTTATTTGCCTATCCAAAAAATTCTTTGGATAAATTTCCCTTCAACTATTATAATTACAAAAGCCTTGTTTTTAATTTTAAATTATTCTTATTTTTTGCACTTTTGTTTTTCTTATTAGTTTATATTTTTTATAGGATTGATATTAAAAATATCTTTAAAAATATCCTTCCATTTCAAAAAGCAATAGATAGGCTTTATGAAGATGATTATGAAAGCTTGGATGAAGATGGAGAATTAAAAGATTTGGCTATATCCATAAATAAGGCAAATGAAAAATACCATAATTTAAAAAAATCTCAAAATAAGTGGATTAGAGGCCTAAGTCATGATGTAAGAACTCCCCTTGCAAAAATTTCGTGGGAGCTAAGTAAAGAAAATAAGGAAAATCTTGATGTAGAAAATATGAAAGACCAAGTCCTAAAAATTTCAAATATTTTGGAAAGCCTAAATCTCACCTTATCACTTTCTAACATAGATAAAGAAAATTTTGCTGAAGAAAATCCCTTAAAAATAATCAGAAAACTTATAGTAGATAAATTAAATGAAAATCCAGATAGGGAAATTATTTTTGAAAATAAGGTGGAAAATAAAGATATAAAGCTTAAAATGGATGAAAATTTATTTTATAGGATGCTTGAAAATATTTTAAAAAATTCCCTAATTTATACAAATGGAAAAATTAAAGTTACAGTTTCAGATTCTAGCGAGAAGTTGACTATTAAAATTTTAGATCAAGGAGAAGGAGTATCTGAACAAATAATAGAAAAAATTAATAAGGAAGATTTGACCGATGTTACAAGACATGGTTTGGGTCTTTTTATTTCTAAACAAATTGCAGAATTACATGGTGGAAAATTTATTATAAAAAACAAAAATAAGGGCCTTGAAGTATCTTTTATCTTTAATTATACGAATTAAATTTTATTTTTATATTAAAGATAAAATCTTAAAAAATTCGATATTGTGAGTGTTTTTTAATTTTTTATGTTATACTTTTTAAAGAAACTAATGGAGGTGGTCTTGTGTGTGAAAATTTAGATAAATATTCTGTGGTTTTAAAGGATGTTTCTAAGTCTTTTGATGATGAAATGATTTTAAAATCTGTTGATTTGGAGCTTGAGAAGGGGAAATTTTATACGCTTTTGGGGCCTTCTGGTTGTGGGAAAACTACAATTTTAAATCTTATTGCGGGCTTTTTGGAAGCAAATTCTGGAGAGATTTATATTAATGGAGAAAATGTTTTGGATATTCCTGCAAGTAAGAGAAAGGTTAATACGGTTTTTCAAAATTATTCTCTTTTTCCTCACATGAATGTTTTTGATAATGTTGCCTTTGGTCTTGAAATTAAAAAAACTGACAAAAAAATTATAAAAAAGGAAGTTGAAAAGGCTCTTGATATGGTAAATTTGTCAGGATTTGAAAAACGTGAAGTTTCTCAAATGTCTGGTGGGCAAAAACAAAGGGTTGCAATTGCTCGCGCCCTTGTAAATAAACCTGATGTGCTTTTACTTGATGAGCCCTTGTCTGCTCTTGATATGAAACTTAGAAAATCCATGCAGGTTTTGCTTCGTGATTTGCAGTGGGAGCTTGGAATAACTTTTGTTTTTGTAACTCACGATCAAGAAGAGGCTCTTGCCATGAGCGATTGGATTTTTGTAATGGATAAGGGCGAAATTGTACAACAAGGAAGTCCAAAAGATATTTATGATGAGCCAATCAATCGCTATGTTGCTCAGTTTATTGGGGAAAGCAATATTTTAAAGGCAAGAATGGTTGATGATTATAAGGTTGAATTTGCAAATAAAACTTTCGCCTGCTCTGATGCTGGGATTAATAAAAATGAAAGGGTAGAAGTTGTAATTAGGCCTGAAGATATAAATGTTGTGTCAGTTGATGATGCTGATATTGTTGTAAATATCGACAACATTTTGTACAGGGGAGTTTTTAATGAATTGATTTGTTTTGATTCTTCTGAATTTAGGTGGAAAATTCACACAACGAGAAATTTTGAAGAAGGCGATGATATTGGAATAAAAATTGATGCAGAAAATATCCACGTTATGCGTTATAACGAAAGCGAGGATGATTTTGATAAAAGAATTGAAAAATATGCGATTGGAGAAGATGATGGCTAAAAAATACCAAAAATTATCTGCAATTTATTATTTGTGGATTTTAATTTTTATAATTGCACCTATCCTTCTTTTGGTTTACCAATCATTTTTTGATATTTATGGAAATTTCACCCTAGACAATTATATTTCCTATTTTTCAAATAAAAATTATATGATTATGACCTTCAATTCTCTTTTGACTGCATTTTTAATAACGGCCTTCACACTTTTGTGGGCCTATCCATTTTCATATTTTCTATCCAAGGCAAAAAACAAGGATTTTATCTTGCTTTTGGTAATTCTTCCGACTTGGATAAATTTAGTTTTAAAGGCTTACGCTTTTATTGGGCTTTTTAATAAAAACGGAAGTATTATGGGATTTTTGGGCCTTGCAAGCGAGGGGATTTTGTTTACAAATCCTGCCTTTATTTTGGTTGCTTCCTATGTTGAGCTTCCCTTTATGATAATTCCAATTTTTAGGGCCATAGATTCTATTCCAAATGAATATATAATTGCAAGCGAAGATTTGGGAGCAAGTAAGTTTCAAACTTTTAGAAAAATAATTCTTCCCCTTTCTATGGATGGAGTAATGGCTGCAAGTCAGGCTGTTTTTATTCCCTCCCTTTCACTTTTTCTTATAACCAGAATTATTGGAGGAAATAAAATTATAACACTCGGAACTGCAGTTGAAGAACATTATTTGGTTACTCAAAATTGGGGCATGGGTTCAACCATTGGCCTTGTTTTGATTTTTATGATGTTTGCAGTTATTTCTATTTTAAATAAAAAGGCGGTCAAAAATGGAAAATAAAAAAAATAGGCTAGGAAATTTGTATTTATTATTTATATTTATAGTAATGTACTTGCCCTTGGCTTTTTTAATTTTTTATTCATTTAATAGCGGGGGAAATATGAATGTTTTTGAAAGCTTTACCCTAAAATATTATAAAAAAGTTTTTGAAGACGAAAGGCTTATAAATATTGTAATAAATACCCTAATAATCGGACTTTTGTCGTCTTTAATTGCAACAATTATTGGGACACTTGGTGCAATTTCAATTTATTATATGAGAGATAAAAATTTAAAAAAGAAAGTTTTGAGCCTAAATTCAGTTTTGATGGTTTTGCCAGATGTAATGATGGGAGCATCATTTTTGATTTTATTTTCTTTTTTATTAAAAATTCCCATGGGTTTTTATACAGTTTTGCTATCCCATATTGCTTTTTCAATTCCAATTGTTGTTTTGATGGTTCTTCCAAGGCTTTACGCCCTAAATTCTGATATGATGAAGGCTGCGGAAGATTTGGGAGCAAATGATATTACAATTTTAAATAAAATTATCCTTCCAAATATTGCAAGCGGAATATTTGCGGGATTTTTTATGGCCCTTACCTATTCCTTAGATGATTTTGCTGTAACATTTTTTGTAACAGGGTCAGGATTTTCGACCCTTTCTGTAGAAATTTATTCGAGGGTAAGAACGGGAATTTCTCTAGAAATAAATGCCCTATCTTCAATGATTTTTATTTTGTCCTTGATTTTGGCAATTGGCTATTATGTCATACAAAGTAGAGAAGAAAAAAGGAGGGCAAGATGAACAAGGTTTACAAATTTTTTATAGGAATTTTGGGACTTACTCTTCTTTTATTTTTGGGACAAAAAAAATTAAATGCAAAAGAAAAAGACCAGGATTCAAAAAATATTTATTTTTATAATTGGGGCGATTATATTGATCCTGAAATTATAAAAGATTTTGAAAAAGAAACAGGCTATCACGTAATTTATGAAACTTTCGATTCAAACGAGGCTATGATGGCAAAAGTTGAGCAGGGGAAAACTTCCTACGATTTGGCTTTCCCGTCAGAATATACGGTTGAGATGATGAGAGATAAAAAACTTTTGAAAAAATTGGACCACAAAAAAATAAAGGGCCTTGATAATATTGACCAAAGATTTTTAAATTTATCTTATGATCCCAACAATGAATATTCAATTCCATATTTTTGGGGATCTTTTGGTATAATTTATAACAATAAAAAATACAAAAAAGAAGATTTTTCATCTTGGAAAAATTTGTGGGATAAAAAATTTGAAGGAGAAATTTTATCTTTTGATGGGGCAAGAGAAACTTTAGGAATTGGGCTTTTGGCAGAAGGAAGGTCTTTAAATGAAAAGGATGAAAAAGTTTTAAGACAAACGAAAGATGAATTGGTTGGTTTTATGGAAAATGTAAAGGCAATTCTTGCTGATGAAATCAGAATGTATATGGTTCAAGAAGAGGCTGATATAGCAATTACATTTTCAGGAGAAGCTTCAATGGCAGAATCTATAAATCCAAATCTTTCCTACACAATTCCAAAAGAAGGATCAAATATTTGGTTTGATACCATGGTTATCCCAAAAACTTCAAAAAATACCGAAGGTGCCTACGCCCTTATAAATTATCTTTTAAGGCCAGAAGTTGCAGCAAAAAATGCAGACTATGTTTGGTATCCAACTCCAAACAAAAAGGCAATGAAATATATTGATAAGAAAGCGAGAAATGATAAGACCTTGTATCCAGATGATGAAGATATAGAAAAATTAGAAGTTTTCAAAAATTTGGGCAAGGAAACAACAATTTTATACAATGATTTGTTTTTGGATTTAAAAATTTCTCCTAAAGCAGATTAAATTTTTCCTTGAAAATTTGCTACGAGTAAGTTTTCAAGGATTTTTTTAATTAATTTATTGTATAATAGATTTAAGAAGTAAATTTAAACTATAAAGAAAGGTTTTCATAATAGGAGAAAAATATGGGAGAAAAAAATATTAATGATTTTGTAAGAGAAAATGCCCCTTGTTATGTTTATCAAAAGGATGTGATTGATAAATCTTGTAAGATTTTAAAGGAAAAATTTAAAAATGTTGAATTTTTATATTCAATCAAGGCAAATCCTTTTATGCCAGTTATAAAAACAATTAAAGAAAATGGAATTGGTTCTGATGCAGCATCAAGCAATGAAGTTTTAATGTCGATTGAAGCTGGTATGGAAAAAAATCAAATTTATTATTCTGCCCCAGGAAAAACTATGGAAGATTTGGAAAAAACCTGGGATAAGTGTATTTTTATTGCAGATTCTTTTCACGAACTTGATTTGTTGGATAAGCTTGCAAAAGATCACGGAGAAATTTTGGAAGTTGGTTTGAGAGTAAATCCAAATTATTCAATGAAAGATAAAAAAGCTCACCCAAGTAAGTTTGGTGTTGATGAGGATAAAATTTTTGATTTTTCTTGGAAATATAAAAATTTAAAACTTATAGGAGTTCATGTTCACGTTCAAAGTCAAATTCTTGATACAAAGCTCCTTTCAAACTACTACAAAAATACCTACAATTTGGCACTTAAATTTTCAAAATTATACTTTGTTGATTTGAAATTTATAAATTTTGGGTCTGGAATTGGTGTTTCATATGATAAGAAAAATGAAAAAGATGTGAATTTGGATATTTTGTCAAAAACTATAAAAGATTTGTACGAAAAAAATAAAAAAGAGCTTGGAGCAAAGTTTTTAATTGAAAGCGGAAGATTTTTGGTAATGGATTCGGGTACATACTACACACCTGTAATTGACAAAAAATATTCTCAAGGGAAAACCTATCTTGTCGTAAAAAATGCTATGAATGGTTTTGTTAAGGCTTCAATGAAAGAAATGTTGAAAGATGCCTTGGGCAAAGAATGTGAAAGAGGCTTTGAGCCACTTTATACAGGAATTAATCAATGTGAATTTGAAATTATTGGAAATTCTTTGGAAAAAGAAAAAGTAGATATTGGTGGCCACTTGTGCACAAGCCTAGATTTGTTGGCAAGAGATATTGAATTAAAAAAGGCAGAGATTGGAGATATTTTAAAAATTACAAATGCAGGAGCCTATTCCTACAGTCTTTCAATTTTAAATTTCGCAAGCCACGATTTTCCAAAAGAATTTTTGATTTAAAAAGTGTAAAAATAAAAAGGACTTTTTGAAAAAATCCTTAGAACGTAGACAAAGTCAGTTTAATAATTCACTAATAATTCAAAAATAAAATTAAGCTAAAACCCATCTCGACTAGATAAATATGCCTTGATTTGGCATATTTATCCCTAAAACTAAATGCGAAAGCACGAAGAAGTTTGCGTAGCAAATATGTTTTAGTGTGAGTGAAACGAACGCACGGAGAAATCTCATGAGATTTCTCGACTCACTACGTTCGCTCGAAATGGGAAAATTTTTAGTTTGTCAACAGACTGAGGGCTTATTCAAAAGTCCTTTATTTTATTTGATCTTCTATATCTTCAAATACCATATCTTTGGAAAGTTTTTCTATTGTATTTATGGTTGATTTCCAATTTTTTACAAGGGCAGCCCTTGCTTTTTCAAGATTTTTTTCTTTTAAGGCATCAATTATATCATTATGTTCATTATAAGTTGTGAAATTTTCTTCACCGGCTTCAAAAAAATGAATTTCCATTCTTTCAACTCTTCTTTTTAGCTTGTCGACAATTGGTTTTATTTCTACATTGCCAGAAAGTTCAATAAAAGCATTGTGAAATTCGTTATCTTTTTTTATGGTTTTTAATTGGTCATTTTTTCTGTGAAAATATTTAATGTCTTCATTTAAATCTTCGATTTTTTCTATGAATTTATCGTCAATTTTGTCAAAAGATTCAATAAGGGCAAGCTCCTCCAAACTATAAATAATTGGATAAATATCTTCTGCCTCGCCAGGATTAATTGGAGCAACAATAGTCCAGCGATTTGCCTTGGTCATGACTAAGCCCTCGCTTTCAAGTTGCAACAAGGCTTCTCTTACTGGAGTTCTAGAAATTCCTAAATCATCTGAAAGTTCTTGAACCCTAAGTCTTTCGCAAGGTTTAAGTTCTCCATTTATAATTCTTTTTGCAAGCAAATTGTAAGCTTCATCTTTTACAAAAGTCCTGCTAATTTTTTTTATCTTAACTTTATTTTTATCTTTTTCACTCATAAATTCCTCTTTTTTAAATTATTCCATACAAAAATATTATAACAGAAATATAATTTTGCACAAACGTTTTATTGAAAAGCTTAAAGTGATATGTTATACTCTACATATAAATAATGGAGGAAAATATGAAACTTGTTGCAGGATTTGAAACGACCAGCGAAGCTCTTTTGATGGAAAATTTTTGTAAAAATAAAAATATAAAAGGGGACATGATTCCAGTTCCCGAAGAATTTGGGGCGGGTTGTGGTTTAGCTTTCAGATTTCAAAGTGCAAATTTTGAAAAAATAAAAAAAATCCTCGATGAGGAAAATATTTCATATAAAATTTTAAAAGTTTTAGATATATAATTAATCCTAGGAAATTTTATATAAGGAGAAATTATGAAATTAGTAAAAGATTTACCAGAAGTTTTTGAAGAATTTGCTGATCAAAGAAAAAATTCTTTTTTGGAAGTAAAAAAAATAAAAGATAGTGGAAGGCCAGTTGTTGGTATGTATTGTACATATTTTCCAAGAGAAATCGCCCAAGCAGCAGGGGCAAGAACCGTTTCTCTTTGCTCAACTTCTGATGAAACTATAAGTGAAGCAGAAAAAGATTTGCCAGTAAATCTTTGTACCTTGATAAAATCATCTTATGGTTTTGCCAAAACTGATAAGTGTCCGTTTTTTCATTTTTCAGATTTGGTAATAGGTGAAACAACTTGTGATGGAAAACAAAAAATGTATGAACTTATGGGAGAATTTAAACCAGTTCATGTGATGAATCTTCCTCATAATCAAGGCGAAGATGCCCTTAATCTTTGGGAAAAAGAAGTTGTTAGGGTAAAAGAAAAAATTGAAGATACTTTTGGAGTAGAAATTTCTGATGAAAATTTAGAAAAAGAGATAAAACTTGAAAATGAGATCAGAAAAGCCTTTAAAAAACTTGCAGGAACAATGGCAAATGATCCAACCCCTATGTCAGGTTATGATTATTTTAAAGTTTTGTACGGGTCAACTTTTAAATTTGACAGGGAAAATCTTCCAGATGAGCTTAATAAATTGGCAGAAAAAATCATGGCAGAATATGACGAAAATCGTCCAAAAAAACCAAGGATTTTAATAACAGGTTGCCCAATCGGTGGAGCAACTGAAAAAGTTATAAAAGCCGTTGAAGATAACGGGGGAGTAGTTGTAAGTTATGAAAATTGTACGGGCGAGAAAAATTACGATAGGCTAGTTGAAGAAGGTACAGAAAATCCTCTAAAGGCTCTTGCAAAAAGATATATTGATATTGGATGTTCTGTGATGAGCCCAAATGAAAATAGGTTTGACCTTCTTGATAGGTTAATTGATAAGTACAAGGTCGACGGGGTTTTGGATGTAGAACTTCAATCTTGCCACACTTATGCAATCGAAACATCTTCTGTAAGAAAATTTGTAACAGATGAGAAAAATATTCCTTATATATCATTGGAAACAGATTTTTCAAAGACGGATATAGGACAAATAAATACAAGAATTGCAGCTTTTATAGAAATGCTTTAGGCTAATTGTGAACTTGTTGTAAAAGGGCAAATTTTTATTTTTTATTAAATTGGGTAAAAATTTGTCCAAAGCAAGTTCACTTTTATTTTGAAAAATTTTAGTTTTTCTAAGATTTTTGTGAAAATGTTTTATTAAAAAAAGATAGTATATTGTAAATATAGAAAGTAGTTGATTATATGCTAGATAGATACGAAAGAAAAATAGATTATTTGAGAATTTCTCTTACAGACCGTTGCAATTATAGGTGCAAATATTGTATGCCAGATGGTCTTTCTTGTAAAAAAAATCATGAAGATATGCTGACTTTAGAAGAGATTAACGAAATTAGCAAAATTTTTGTAAAAAAAGGAATCAAAAAAATCAGACTTACCGGTGGCGAGCCTTTGGTTAGAAAAAATGTAGAGACTTTGGTAAAAATGCTTGCTGAAATTGATGGACTAGAAGATTTGGCAATGACAACAAACGGATATTTTTTAAAAGAGAAGGCAGAAATTTTGTGGAAAAATGGACTAAAAAGATTAAATATTTCTCTTGATAGCCTAGATTTTCAAAAATATAAAATGATGAGCCAGGGCGGAGATTTAGAAAAAGTTCTTGATGCAATAAAATACGCCAAAAATTTTGGCTATGTTATAAAAATAAATACTGTTTTAATTAGAGGATTTAATGATGGGGAAATTTATGATCTTATAAAATTTTCCAAAGAAAATGACCTACAATTAAGATTTATTGAGCTAATGCCAATAGGTGGGACAGCAGATTTTTCAAAAGATAAATTTATTTCAAGTGATGAGATTATAAAAAAACTAAATCTTATTCCAATAGAAAATTCTGACAAAAATTCACCGACAAGCCTTTACAAAGTCCCAGATTTTGATTACACACTTGGACTTATTGAGCCATTAAGTCATAAATTTTGCTCTACTTGCAACAGATTAAGACTTACAGCAGACGGAAAAATTAGACCTTGTCTTCATTCGGATTTGGAAATAGATTTAAAAAAAGCGATAAGAGAAAATAAAGATATAGAAAAATTAATTGATGAAGCTCTTATGAAAAAACCTAAAAGACATCATTTGGAAAAAGAAGTTATAAAAGAATCCATGTATAGGATAGGAGGATAAATGTTTACACATTTAGATAAAAACGGCAGGGGGCAAATGGTTGATATTTCTCAAAAAGAAATCAGCCAAAGAGAAGCCATAGCCAAGGGTTCAATTGAACTTAAAAAAGAAACGATAGAAGCTATAAAAAATGAAAAAATAAAAAAGGGAGATGTTCTTGCAATTGCCCAAGTTGCAGCGATCCAAGCAGTGAAAAATACATCTTCAATAATTCCTATGGCCCATCCACTTTTGTTAAATGGAATAAATGTAGATTTTAATTTTGAGGGAAATTTATTATTCTGTGAGGTTAAAGTTAAGTGCCAGGGAAAAACTGGAGTTGAAATGGAAGCTCTGACGGGAGTTTCTGCTGGGCTTTTGACAGTTTATGATATGTGCAAGGCTCTTGATAAGTCTATGACCATAAAAGATATATATTTAGTAAAAAAATCAGGAGGAAAATCTGGACTTTATGAAAGAGAAAATTTATAATTACGCCTTTGTGGTAATTTCTGATACCAGATCAAGCGGCGAAAATAAGGATGGATGCATTGATGCTTGTGCAAAAACAATGCCAGAAAATTATAAGATGGTTTATAAATCTATAATAAATGACGATTTGGAAAATATTGAAAATGAATTGAATAAATTGGTTGGTGAAAACATCCAATTAATTTTAACATCTGGTGGGACTGGACTTTCAAAAAGAGACAACACACCAGAGGCAAGTTTAAAAGTAATAGAAAAACAAACGCCAGGCATAAGCGAGGCAATAAGATTAATTTCAAAAGAAAAAACTCACATGTGGGCCTTATCAAGGGCAGTTTCTGGAATAAAAAATAATTCTTTAATTATAAATTTGCCAGGATCTCCCAAGGCTGTCACAGAAAGTATAGAAGGAATTTTGCCATTTTTAAGCCATGGCTTAGATATATTAGAAGGGGATAACAGTGGACACAAATAAGAAAGCAACAGTCTTATCAATAAATATTTCAAAAACAAAGGGAGTGAGAAAGGAACAGATAGGTCAAGGTTTATTTAAAAGAGATTTTGGGCTAGAAAATGATGCCCACGCAGGAAAGTGGCACAGGCAAGTGAGTCTTTTGGCAGTAGAATCAATTAGAAAAATGGAAAATGAAAATCGTAAATTTTCTTTTGGAGATTTTGCAGAAAATATTACCACACAAGGAATTGTTTTGCACGAGCTTCCTATTGGAGAAAAATTAAAAATTGGCGATTGTGTTTTGGAAGTTAGTCAAATTGGTAAGGAATGTCACAAGGGTTGCGCCATAAAACAAAGTGTTGGAAAGTGTATTATGCCTTATGAGGGAATTTTTGCAAAAGTAATTAAAGAAGGCGTGATAAAAACTGGAGATGAAATTAAAATTTTAGGAGGAAAAAATGAATTTTAAAAAAATCGCAATGACAGCTCTAGCAGGAGCAATGCTAATCGGTACAGTAGGATGTGCAAACAAAAATGCTAATGACAATAAGTCAAATGAGCCTATGTCAAGTTCAAATGTAGCTAAATCAAATGAAAATACAGACAAGGAGAAAAAAGACCTTGTAGTATTTGCAGCAGCTTCAATGACAGAAGCTTTGGAAGAATTAAAAACAGAATTTGAAAAAGAAAATCCAAATCTTAATTTAACATTTAACTTTGATTCATCAGGAACATTAAAAACACAAATTGATTCAGGAGCAGACTGTGATGTATTTGTTTCAGCAGCTCAAAAACAAATGGATGAACTTGAAGACGAAGATAAAATAGATAAAGAAACAAGATTTGATTTGCTTGAAAATGAAGTGACTCTTGCGGTAGCAGAAGGAAATGAAAAAGGAATCAAAGATTTTAAAGATCTTGAAAAAAGAGATGTTGAAAAAATTGCCCTCGGAAATTCTGATGTTCCAGTTGGTCAATATTCAGAAGAAATTCT
Organism: Anaerococcus rubeinfantis; assembly: GCF_001487145.1. Taxonomy (GTDB): domain Bacteria; phylum Bacillota; class Clostridia; order Tissierellales; family Peptoniphilaceae; genus Anaerococcus; species Anaerococcus rubeinfantis. Next base: position 1,489,674 of record NZ_LN913016.1, on the reverse strand, counting down.
TAAAAATTTAGGAATTTGGGATAAAATCCAAGATAAAGTTACTTTCGGTTCAAACGTAAAAGAAGTTACATCATGGGTTAGCGAAAAGGCAGCTGATTGTGGAATAGTTTATAAAACTGACGCAAAAACAGCAGGACTTGAAACAGTAGCAGTGGCTGATGATTCAATGCTTGAAAATAAAGTAATTTATCCAGCAGCTCTTCTTAAAAATTCTAAAAATCCAGAAGAAGGCAAAAAATATCTAGAATTTTTACAAGGCAAAAAAGCATCAGAAGTTTTAGATAAATATGGATTTAAGCCATTAAGTAAATAATCATGGACCTTTATCCATTATATAATTCAATAAGGATTGCAAGTATATCATCAGTAATAATATTTTTTCTTGGTATATTTGCCGCCTACTATATTAAAAAACTACCTGCAAAAGTAAAGGGGGCAATCGATGTGGTATTAACCCTACCCTTGGTCTTGCCTCCTACTGTTGTAGGATTTTTTCTAATTAAAATTTTAGGACCAAATTCAGGACTTGGGAAAATTTTTGTAGATTATTTTAAATTTCCACTTATTATGAATTGGTATTCAGCAATTTTTGCAACAGTTATAGTTACCTTTCCCTTGATGTATAGGACAACAAGAGGAGCCTTTGAAGCTTACAATGAAAATTTAACCTACGCTGCTCAAACTTTGGGAAAGTCAAATACTTGGATTTTTTGGAAAGTTTTGATGCCAAATTGCAAAAAAGGAATAATGGCAGGTTTAGTTTTATCCTTTGCAAGAGCCCTTGGAGAATATGGAGCAACTTCAATGGTAAGCGGCTACACTCCAGGAAAAACTGCAACAATTTCAACAAGTGTCTATCAATTTTGGAGAATTGGTCAAGACGAAATCGCATATAAATGGGTCATGATAAATGTTCTAATTTCATTTATAGTCCTTGTTGCCATAAATTTTTTGGAAGATACAAAAGAGGGGGAGAAGGCCCATGCTTGAAGTTGATATCAAAAAAAATTTTGAAAATTTTAAGCTTGATGCAAAATTTACAAACGAAGAAGGAATTTTGGGGATTTTGGGAGCGTCAGGTTCTGGCAAAAGTTTGACCCTAAAAGCCATAGCAGGAATAATAAAACCAGATTGTGGAAAAATAATTTTAAATGGTAGGATCCTTTTTGATAAAGATAAAAAAATAAATATACCAACCAAGGACAGAAAAGTTGCCTACCTTTTTCAAGATTACGCACTTTTTCCAAATATGACAGTTTATGAAAATATTAAAACTGGATTTAGGGGAAAAAATAAAAATTTTGAAAAAATAATAAATAAAAAATTAGAAGAACTCCACATAGACCATATAAAAAACAAACGTCCAGATATGATTTCCGGTGGAGAAAAACAAAGAACGGCTCTTGCAAGAATTTTGGTAAATGAACCAGAAATTCTTTTGTTAGACGAACCATATTCAGCGATTGATGGATATTTGAGATGGTCAATTGAGCTTGAAGTTAGAAAAATTATAGAAGAATACAAAATTCCAACCCTTTTTGTATCCCACGATAGGGACGAGATTTATAGGATGTGCGATGATATAGTTGTAATGACAAAAGGAAAATCAGAGTCTAAAAAAAGAACCAAGGAACTTTTCCACAATCCAGAAACAATAGCAGCAGCAGAGCTATCAGGTTGCAAAAATTTCTCAGAAATTGAAAAAATCGGAGAAAATTCCTATAAATTGAAAGCCTGGGATCTTGATTTAGATTTAGAAAAAGATTATAAAGAAAAATTTATAGGTATAAGAGGCCATGATGTAGAAATTTCTAAAAATAAAAAAGAAAAAAATTCATACGAGTTAGAAATATTAAAAGAAATAGAACAAACTTTTAATATGTGTCTAATAATAAGAAAAAAAGACGGCCAAGGCCAAATTACCGTATTTTTGGACAAGGAAAAATGGAAGAATTTAAAAAACGAGAAAAATTTATATTTTAATTTGAGAGAAGATAAAATAATGTTTTTAAAATAAAAATAAATTTTAAAAAATCTCATGATATAGAAAAAATAGACTGTTGTAAAATGATGACTATTCATATTTTTTGCGATGTTCTCTTTTTTGTTTTATAAAATAAAAAGTAAAAACTTCAGCAACTAAAAAAAGCACATACTCACCCATCTCGACCTTTTGGAGAGATCTCCTTCAAAAACTAAGATAAAAGATAGAGCGTGCATTCAAAAAATAACCCGATATATATTACAAATATAAAATAAAACACAAGCTAAAATCAACAAAAGAGATCTCTCGACTAGGCTCGAGATGGGTTATGCGAGTATATACTTTTATACTTCGAATAAATTTAAATAAAATTTAAATAAACTCACTTTTTTATAATAAATTAGCAATTTTAAAAAGAAATTTAATAATTAAAACCAAAAAATAAAACTTTAGCAATTAAAAAAAGCACACACTCACCCATCTCGACCTTGTGGAGAGATCTCCTTCAAAAACTAAGACGAAAGAAATAGTAAGCATTTTAAAATATAATCCAATATATATAATACCAAGTATAAATGAAAATATAAGCCGAAATCAACAAAAGAGATCTCTCGACTAGGCTCGAGATGGGTTATGCGAGATATACTTTTATACTTTGAATAAGATTAAACTAGATTTCAATAAAATAAAATATATTTTAAAAAATCAATTTGACTCATTACATTCGCTCGAGATGGGGTAGATATGTCTATATTTTTAAACTTCGAATAAAATATAATAAAAGAAACTTATAGTTATTTTTAAATTTCAGTATCAAAATTGAAAAATAATATTTCTATCACTTAAAACCTAAAAATAAAAACTTCAGCAATTAAAAAAAGCACACACTCACCCATCTCGACCTTGTGGAGAGATCTCCTTCAAAAACTAAGACAATAAATAGTGCATTCAAATAAGTATTTTAAAAAATCTATAACTGAAAAAAAGCTAGGTCTCGCCTAGCTTCTTTCTTTTGCTATATTTTTCACAGCTTCTATCGTTTTTTCTATTTCTTCTTTTGTGTTATAAAATGACAGGCTCATCCTTACTATGCCTTGTTTTTTTGTTCCCATTTTTTCGTGAAAAAGTGGGGCACAATGGCTGCCTGCTCTTACGCAAATCTCATAATCATCCCAAAGTTTCATTGCTATATAATTTGCAGGAATATTGCCTATATTAAACGAAACTATTGGCACGTGCTTTAAATTTATATTTGAATAAAATTTTATCCCCTTAATATCTTTTAAGCCATCATATAAAATTTTTGTAAGCTCATTTATATCCTTATGAGGATTTTTTTCCAAAAATTCTACAGCTGCCTTTAATCCTGCAAAGGAATGAACATTTGCAGTTCCTGGCTCAAATAAATCTGGCAATATGTGGGGTTGGGTTTTTGAAAATGAATCAAAACCAGATCCTCCAGCAAAAACTTGCCTAAATTCAAAATCCCCATTTACAATAAATCCGCCCGTTCCTTGGGGAGCGTGAAGGCCTTTGTGGCCTGTGAATAAAAATATTGAATTATCATATTTTTTTATATCAAAAGGCAGGTATCCTGCAACTTGGGCTCCGTCAATTATTAATTTCAAATCATTTTTCTTACAAATTTCATAAGCCCTATCAAGGTCTGTCAAAACTCCCGAAACATTTGATGCTCCTGTAATGACTAAAGCCTTGGTGTTTTTTTTGACCAATTTTTCGATTTTTTCAAGATCAAGGCTAAAATCATCTTTTATTCCAATAAAAGAAATTTCTGTCCCATCTTTTACCAAACCATAAAGGGGTCTTAAAACTGAATTGTGCTCTGAAAGACTTGTTATTATATGGTCATTTTTATTAAATAGAGATTTTATAACAAAATTTAGGGCGAAAGTTATATTTTGACACAAAACAACATTTAGGGGATTATCCATGCCAAAATAAGCCCCAACTTTTTTTCTTGTTTGCATCAATAAATCCAAAGCATCAAGGCTAACCTTGTAGGCTCCTCTTGATGGATTTCCAAAAGATTTTGAATTTATAGCATTATAAACTGCCCTTGCGACTGATTCGTCCTTGTCGATTGTTGTTGCAGCATTATCAAGATAAATCATAGGCTCTAACCTCTGGCTTTCTCTCGTTTTCTTTGTAAACAAGCAGGTATTTTTCATCAAAATTCAGCTTATTTTTTGAAAAAATTTCCCTTACTTTCTCATCAAATTTTTTCTCATACCTAAGACAAAGCCCACAACCTGCGTCAATTTCTGGCAAAAGAGGGACTAGCCTTGCCCTTATATTTTCACTTTCGACTTTACTAAGGGCAAGATAGGCAAAATTTGATGATTTGAAAGTATAAATAACATATTCCATTATGGTCTTATTGTGTGATGGGTTCTCATTAGTGAAGAAATTTCATACATATTTGAAATTCTTCCAACCTTTAATTCTTCTTTTACTCCATAGTGGTCAAGACAAAGTCCGCATGAAATTATATCTACTCCGTTATCAGCAAGTTTTTTCAAATCTTCAATGGTATTTTCTCTTTGTGTTGTCAAAAATACTCCCTTGTTGTAGCAAATTACATATTTTGGAAGAACATCTGCCTCAGTTATTGAAACTAAGAAACTTTCCAAAAGAGATTTTGAAAAATCTTTATCTCCATCACCAATTTTATCAGAATCAAAAACTACAACATATGAAGATGATAGGCTTTCTCCCTTATCTTTTTTCTCTGTTTCTTCATCATTTTTCTTAAATGTTAATTTAAAAACCTCGTCTTCTTTTTCTTCGATTTCAACATCAAAGCCTGTTTCTTTGGCAAGTTTTTTCAAATTTTCTACAGCAATATCTTCATTTACAAGTACATAAAAATTTTCTGCACCATTTTTAATTTCTCTTTTTGCCATAATTACAGGCATTGGACATTCGATTCCTCTAGCATCAATTTCTTTCATTTTTTTACTCCTTTATTCTACAAATATTGATTTATCATATTTTTTACTAATTTGACCAACGATTTTTGCATCAATCTTATTTTTTCTTAACTCTTCCAAGGCATTTTTTGCATCATCTTTATTAATACTTACCAAAAGTCCTCCGGATGTTTGAGGATCGTATAAAACTTCCTCAAGTGCAAAGTCATCGACAAGAAATTCTACCCTATCTTCCATATGCATCCTATTTCTTTGACCTCCCTTGGTAAAGACGAATTCGCTTGCAGCTTTTTTTGCCCCATCAAGGATTGGGATATTTTTAGAATCAATTATGGCGGAATATTTATCGCCAAGCATTTCTGATAAGTGGCCCATAAAAGAAAAACCAGTAACATCGGTAGCTGATCTTATCCTATATTTTTCCAAAATTTCCTTGGCATATTTATTTAAAAATATCATGGAAGAAATAGCCTTATCCATCTCTTTTTGCCCAAGAATATCAATTCCATAAGCATTTGTAACAAGAGTTACTCCCAAGGGTTTTGTCAAAATCAAAAGATCTTTTTCATTTGGCGTATTGTTTTTCCAAACCTTATCAATATCAACTTTTCCTGTAACTGAAAGTCCGTACTTTATTTTTGGATCGTGGATAGAATGACCACCAACAAGAGATGCACCAGCTTCTATAACCTTACTAGCACCACCTTGAAGAATTTTTTTCAAAATATCTATATTTTCATCTTCAGGAAACAAAACAATATTTAGTCCACAAATTGGATCAGCTCCCATAGCATAAATATCTGATAGGGCATTTGTAGCTGCAATTTGCCCAAAAATATAGGGATCAGAAACCATAGGTGGAAAAAAATCTAGGGTGGTTACGATTCCATTATTTTTATCGACTCTTACCAAAGCAGAATCATCCATGGTATCGTATCCAATTAAAACATCATCTCTTTTAAAATTTTTAATAGAAGATAAGGTCTCGCCTAGACTTTCTTGGGGAATTTTTGCGTTGCAACCCCCGCAAACTTCTAGTTCTATATTTGACATATCTACCTACTTTCTATAATTATTGAATTTTAAGTATTATATCTAAATTATACTATAGGAAAAATTTTATAAAAGAAAAATCCTAATTTAAAAAAATAAAAGGCGAAAAAATACAGACTTTTGACAAACTGAATTTCACCCATTTCGAGCGAACGTAGTGAGTCGAGAAATCTCATGAGATCTCTCCATGCGTTCGTTTCACTCGCTTAGTCGAGATGGGTTTTAGCGTAATTTTATTTTTAAATCATTAATGAATCATTAAACTGACTTTGTCTACGCTCTGAATTTTTTTACAAAAAAATAAAAAGTTTCTTAAAAATTTTAAAAAATAAATTCGTAAAATATTTTAAAGTGCAAGTTTAAAAACTTTTTTTGAAAACATTTTTAAAAAAGCTTGCATTTTGATGTGTGATATGTTACTATAATACCAGAAGCAGTTCTAGAAAGGAGAAAAAAGATTGAAAGAGAGTTTTAATATAGTTTTAAACGAAAGAAATTTGGAAGATTTAGCTGATTTAAGTTTTATTAATGAGGAAGAATCTTCAAAAGCTCAAAAATTTCACGCGAGCTTTCCCCAATATTCTGTAACACCTTTAAAAAGATTAAACAATCTTGCAGATTTATTTGGTGTTGAGGATATTTTTGTCAAAGATGAATCATTAAGATTTGGTCTCAATGCTTTTAAAGTTTTGGGAGGATCTTATGCTATGGCAAAATACATAGCCCAAAAACTTGATATGGACTTGGAAGACTTACCATACGAGAAATTGATTTCACCTGAAATCAAAGAAAAATTAGGCAAGGTAACTTTTATAACAGCAACAGACGGAAATCACGGTAGAGGAGTTGCTTGGACAAGTCAACAATTAGAACAAGATTGTGTAGTTTTGATGCCAGATGGATCAGCTCTTGAAAGAAGAGATAATATCAGAAAAACTGGAGCAAAATGTGACATCATGGAAGGCTTAAACTACGATGCTTGCGTAAGACTTGCCAACAAATATGCTGAAGAAAAAGGCTATATAATGGTACAAGATACAGCATGGGAAGGATACGAGGAAATTCCAACATGGATTATCCAAGGCTATTCAACACTTGCTATGGAAGCTTATGACCAATTAAAAGAAGTAGGAAAAAAACCAACTCACATCTTTTTACAAGCAGGAGTAGGATCTTTTGCAACAGGAGTAACAGGATTTTTCTCAGATGAATACAAGGGAAGTGAAAAACCTTTTATAGGACTCATAGAACCAGAAAAAGCAAATTGTAACTATCTAACAGCAAAAATAAATGACGGTAAAATCCACAATGTTGAAGGTGAAATGAACACAATCATGGCAGGCCTTGCTTGTGGGGAACCTGTAACAGTAGGATATCCAATTTTAAAATCTTATGTTGATGCATTTTTATCAGTTCCAGACAGCTCAGCTGCAAGAGGAATGAGAATTTTAGGAAATCCAATCGGAGATGACGAAAGAGTTATTTCTGGAGAATCTGGAGCAGCTACACTTGGAGCTATTAGTGAAATCTTACAAAGAGAAGATTTAAAAGATATAAAAGAAAAATTACAATTAGATGAAAATTCAGTAATATTATTTATCTCAACAGAAGGCGATACAGACTTCGAACACTATAGAAAAGTAGTTTGGGATGGATATTATACAAACGATGAAAAATTTGAATATAAAAAAATAATAAGATAATAAAAAGGAGAAATAAATGACACAAGATATCAACAAATTATTAGAAAAATTAGAAAGCTTAGATTTTGAAAACTTATACCACGATGATTTTTTCCACACATGGGATAAATCACAAGACGAACTTGAAGCAATATTTACAGTTGCTGATACATTAAGAGCTATGAGAGAAAAAAATATTTCTCCAAAAATCTTTGACTCAGGACTTGCTATTTCATTATTTAGAGATAACTCAACAAGAACAAGATTTTCATACGCATCAGCTGCAAATATGCTAGGACTTGAAGTTCAAGACTTAGACGAAGGAAAATCACAACAAGCTCACGGCGAAACTGTAAAAGAAACAGCTAACATGATTTCATTTATGGCTGATACAGTTGGAATAAGAGATGATATGTATATAGGTAAAGGCTACAAATATATGAAAGACTTTGCTGAATATGTACAAGAAGGATATGATCACGGCGTTCTTGAACAAAGACCACACCTTGTAAATCTTCAATGCGATATTGACCATCCAACTCAAGCTATGGCAGATTTACTTCACGTTATCCACGAATTTGGTGGAATTGAAAATCTTAAAGGCAAAAAAGTTGCTATGACTTGGGCTTATTCTCCATCTTATGGTAAACCACTTTCAGTTCCACAAGGAATTTCAGGTTTATTTACAAGATTTGGAATGGATGTAGTTTTAGCTCATCCAGAAGGATATGAAATAATGCCAGAAGTTGAAGAAATCGCAGAAGAAAATGCTAAAAAATACGGCGGAAGCTTTACAAAAACAAATTCAATGGAAGAAGCTTTCAAAGATGCTGATATAGTTTATCCAAAATCTTGGGCTCCATTTGCAGCTATGGAAGAAAGAACAGATCTTTATGCAAAAGGAGATCAAAAAGGAATTGATGAACTTGAACAAAGACTTCTTGAACAAAATAAAGAACACATGGACTGGGCTTGTACAGAAGATATGATGAAACTTACAAAAGACGGAAAAGCTCTATACATGCACTGTCTTCCAGCAGATATAACAGGACTTTCATGTGAAGATGGAGAAGTTGATGAATCTGTATTTGATAGATATAGAGATCCACTTTATAAAGAAGCAAGCTTTAAACCATATATAATTGCTGCAATGATCTTCTTACAAAAAGTTAAAGATCCTAAAGCTACAATTGAAAAATTAATTGAAGCTAACAAAGAAAGATTAGTTGACAAAGAAGACGAAAATAAATAAGAATTTTAAATTTTAAAAGGAGATTTAAATGACAGAAATTAATTATGATTTAGTAAAAGAAACTGCACAAAAATATTCAGAAGATATGAACGCTTTCTTGAGAGATTTAATCCTAAAACACGGTGAATCTTGTGAAGAAGGACCAAAAGCAAAAAGAATCAAAGAAGAAATGGAAAAAGTAGGCTTTGATAAGGCTTGGATTGATGGTCAAGGAAACGTACTTGGAGAAATGGGTACAGGCGAAAAACAAATCGCTTTCGATGCTCATATCGATACAGTAGGAATCGGAAATAGAGAAAATTGGGAATTCGATCCATACGAAGGATTTGAAGATGAAAATCTTATAGGTGGACGTGGTGGTTCTGACCAATTAGGCGGAATTGTATCAGCAGTTTATGGTGCAAAAATCATGAAAGATTTAGGATTTTTAAACGATAAATTTAGAGTTTTAGTTACAGGAACAGTTCAAGAAGAAGACTGTGACGGAAACTGCTGGTTATATATGATTGAAGATGAAGGAATAAAACCTGACTTTGTAGTTTCAACAGAACCAACAGATGGTGGAATCTACAGAGGACAAAGAGGAAGAATGGAAATTCGTGTAGAAGTTGAAGGAGTTTCATGCCACGGTTCAGCTCCAGAAAGAGGAGACAACGCAATTTATAAAATGGCAAAAATCCTTAACGAAATCGAACAACTAAACGAAAACCCAGCAGATGATTCAGTAGAAATCAAGGGTCTTGTAAAAATGCTTGACGAAAAATACAACCCAGACTACAAAGAAGCAAACTTCTTAGGACGTGGAACAGTTACAACAAGTCAAATCTTCTTTACTTCACCATCAAGATGTGCAGTTGCAGATTCATGTGCAATCTCACTTGATAGAAGAATGACAGCTGGAGAAACTTGGGAATCTTGTATAAAAGAAATTGAAGACCTACCATCAGCTAAAAAATTCGGTGCAAAAGTTACAATGTATGATTACGAAAGACCATCATGGACAGGCCTAAGCAAAAAACAAGAATGCTACTTCCCAACATGGGTAATTCCAGAAGATCACGAAGTAACAACAGCATTAGAAAGAGCTTATAAGGGTCTTTATGGTGATAAGAGAATTGCACCAAATGTAGAAAAAGAAATTGAAAAGAGAAAGAATTTACCATTAACAGATAAATGGACATTCTCAACAAACGGTGTTGCAATAATGGGAAGACACAATATCCCAGTAATAGGATTTGGACCAGGAGCAGAAGACCAAGCTCACGCTCCAAACGAAGTTACATTCAAACAAGATTTAGTAACTTGTGCAGCAACATACGCAGTTCTTCCACTTGAATATATAAAATAATTTTAAATAATATCAAGAAAGGCTAGTCCTTTCTTGATATAAATTTATAACTTTATATAAATGATTTATAGCTTAAATTATTTTCTAAAATTTAATTTTAATGAGCCATTTGCACATTTGGCGGAAGGCTCGATTTTTAAGAAAATATATTAAAATTAAAAGAGAGGGAAGTTCTCCTACCCTCATCTTTAAAATTTTTTATAAAAAAATTATAAGGCGAGAAAACGCTATTATAATCAATCGTTAAATAAAAAACCATAAAAGGAGTAAAAAATGAGTGAATTTATGAGACCTATACCTTTTAAAGACCTAATTGATTGGGCTTTGGAAGAATATAAGAACGAAGGTTCTATTTTTGGAATTAAAAAAGAAAAATTCTACAAAAATGAATCTGGAAAAATGCTAAAAACAGTTTTTGGCGATGAGATCTCATCAGCAGTTGGTCCTGCAGCAGGTCCTCAATCTCAACTTGCCCAAAATATTCTTGTTTCATACCTAACAGGAGCAAGATTTATTGAGCTAAAAACAGTTCAAAAACTTGACGGTGAAGATATACAAAAGGCTGTTGCAAAACCATGTATAAACTCAGAAGATGAGTGCTATAACTGTGAATGGTCAACAGAGCTTACAGTAAAAGAGGCTTATGACGAATATGTAAAAGCATATTTTGCAATTATTGCCTTGGCAAAAGAGCTAAATCTTTCTGATAAAAAAGATTTTGCCTACAATATGTCAGTAGGTTATGACCTTGAAGGAATAAAATCTGAAAAAGTTGATACATACATTGAAAATTTAAGAAATGCTGAGGATACTGATGTATTTAAAGAATGTAAAGCATATCTTGAAGAAAATATTGATAAATTTTCAAACTTCAATAAGGATGACATAGAAAATATTAGCACAAATGTTTGTGACTCTATAACTCTTTCAACCCTCCACGGTTGTCCTGCAGAAGAAATTGAAAAAATTGCATCTTATTTAATAGACGATAAAAAAATGTCTACATTTATTAAATGTAACCCTACAATGTTAGGATATGAATATGCAAGAAAAACCCTTGATGATATGGGCTTTGATTATATTTCTTTTACAGACCACCACTTTAAAAACGACCTTCAATATGAAGATGCGGTTGTTATGATTGAAAGATTATTAGATCTTGCAAAGAAAAATGACCTTGCTTTTGGTGTAAAACTTACAAATACTTTCCCAGTTGATGTAAAAAGAAATGAACTTCCAGCTGAGGAAATGTATATGTCAGGAAGATCTCTTCTTCCACTAACAGTTTCTATGGCAGCTATGCTTTCAGAAAAATTTGATGGAAAACTTCCAATGTCATATTCTGGTGGGGCTGATGCTAAAAATATTAAAGAAATTTTTGAAGCCTTGGGCCAACCAATAACAGTTGCAACAACAATTCTTAAACCAGGTGGATATTTAAGATTTAACCAATTGGCAAAAGAAACTGAAGATTTATTAAGTGATAAAGTTCACGATGTTGATGTTGAAAAAACTATAAAACTTAGAGATAAGACCATAAGCGAATGGGTTAATAATAAATTATATAGAGAAAAAGTTGGATCAAGAAAAACAAATTCACCTCTTCCACTTACAGATTGCTACAAAGCTCCTTGTAAGGATGGAGGATGTCCAATTGAACAACAAATTCCTGAATATTTAAAATTAGTTGCAAATGGAGAATATGATAAGGCAATTGAAGTTATTGCTATGGATAATACAGCTCCAACAATTTTGGGAGAACTTTGTGCTCATTATTGTCAAGATCATTGTACAAGAGTTGACTACGAAAAGAGCCTTCAAATTAGAGAAATGAAACTAATAGCTGCTAACAAGGCTCAAGAAAAATATTTAGAAAATATAAAAGAAGTAGATTTAAAATCAGACAAAAAAGTTCTTGTTATAGGAGCAGGTCCTGGTGGAATTGCTGCAGCATCATATTTAAGAAGAAATGGAATGGATGTTACAGTAAGAGAAAAATTATCAAAACCTTACGGAATTGTAAGCCACGTTATTCCAGAGTTTAGAATTTCTGACGAACAAATCGAAAGAGATTACCAAATTGCTGTAAAACAAGGTGTAAAATTTGTTTTTGATTCTGAAGTAAAAGAATCTTACGAAGAATTGAAAAAAGATTATGATTATATAATTGCTGCCACAGGTGCTTGGGAGAAAGGAAGATCTCCAGTAAAAGAAGGAAGCGAAAATATCCTTGATGCTCTTGATTTCTTATGGGATGTAAGAATGAATGGCAAGGCAAATGTTGGTAAAAAAGTTGCAGTTGTAGGTGCAGGAGATGTAGCTATGGATTGTACAAGAACTGCAGCAAGACTTGACGGAGTTGAAAGCGTAGCTTTAGTTTACAGAAGAACAGAAGCTTACATGCCTGCAACTCAAGAAGAAGTAAACGATGTAAAAGAAGAAGGCCACAAGATTTATGAACTAGTTGCCCCATACGCATATGATGGAAAAGTTTTAAAATGTGAAAAAATGGAACTTGGTGAATTTGATGAGTCTGGAAGAAGATCAATAAATTCAACAGGAGAAAAACTTGACCTTGAATTTGATACAGTAATTGGAGCAACAGGTGCAAGAGTTGATACAAGTGCTTTCAAAGAAAATAATATTAACCTAGATGACTGGGGCAATGTAAAAACTACAGAAAATTACGAGACAAATATTGATAATGTTTATGTAATTGGAGATTGTAGAGCTGGAGCAAGCACTATTGTAAAAGCAATGGGAGAAGCTAAAGCAGTTTGCCTTGATATCTTATCAAAAGAAAATCTAGAAAATGATTTCGAAAAATTTGAAAAACTTGAAGACAATAAAATTATTTACGAAAAAAGAGGAAGACTTCAAGAAAAAATCGACAACGAAAACGAAGGTTGTAGATGCCTAAAATGTGATCAAATCTGTGAAATGTGTACAGAAGTTTGTCCAAACAGAGCAAACGTAGCTATAAAAGTTGAAGGATTTGATAATCTTCACCAAATAATCCATTTAGATGGAATGTGTAACGAATGTGGAAACTGTGGATTCTACTGTCCACACGCAGGACGTCCTTACAAAGATAAACTTACAGTATTTTGGACAAAAGAAGACTTTGATGATTCAACAAATACAGGTTTCCTAAAAGATGGTAATAAATATCTAGTTAGACTTGAAAACGGCAAAGTAATAGAAGTAGAAAACTTGGATGATTTGTCAGAAAATAGGGCAAAATTAATAAAAGCAATCGAAGAAAACTATGCTTATTATATTAAGCCAACAGAAATTTTAAACTCATAAGGAGATAAGATGATATTATCAAATTGCCTAATAATTACAAACGATGAGAACAATAATTTTTATGAAAATGGCGCAGTTTATATCAAGGACAAATTAATAGAAGATGTTGGAGAAAATCAGGATATTTTAAATAAATATCCTGATGAAGAAGTAATTGATCTAAAAGGAAAACTTCTTATGCCAGGAATGATATGTGCTCACTCACACATTTATTCAGCTTACGCAAGAGGAGCGGCATTTTCAAAACCAACAGATAATTTCTTTAATGTTTTAGAAAATCAATGGTGGACTCTTGATAGGGAACTTACAACAGAAGATGTAAGATTAAATGCCCTAACAACTTATATGGAATCAATAGCAAACGGAGTGACAACAGTAGTTGACCACCATTCAGGACCAAATTCTGTAGAAAATTCCCTCTTTACCCTTGCAGATGCAGCAAAAGAAGTAGGAATTAGAACAAATCTTTGCTACGAGCTTTCAGATCGTGACGGAGAAGAAATTAGAGATAGGGAAATAAAAGAAAACGTAGAGTGGATCAAACATTCTCAAAAAGAAAATGATGATATGCTAAGAGGATTATTTGGACTTCACGCATCATTTACCCTTTCAGATGAATCATTAGAAAAAGCTCTCGATGCAATGGATGGAGTTTATAATGGTTTCCATGTTCACATTGCAGAAGGAATCGAGGACCAATGGGATTGCCAAAGAAAATATGGCAAAAGAATTGTAGAAAGACTAAATGATTTTGGCATAATAAACGAAAATACCCTTGCTATCCACTGTGTTCATATAAACGGAAGAGAAATGGATATATTAAAGAAAAATAATACTCCAGTAATTTTCAATCCAGAATCAAATATGAACAATGCTGTAGGAGTTCCTCCAGTAAATAGATTTTTTGAAAAAGGATTAAAAGTAGGAATAGGAACAGATGCCTATACAAACGATATGTTTGAATCAATGAAAGTTGCAAATATAATCCAAGCTCACAACACTCAAGATCCTACAAAAGGATTTGGAGAAACCTTGGAAATGCAATTTAAAAATAACCCTGATATAGTTTCCCACTTCCTAAACAATGAAGTAGGAAGAATTAAAAAGGGAGCCTATGCAGATTTAATTACAATAAATTATGATCCATACACTCCAATCAACAAAGATAATTGGGGCGGACACAGCCTTTTCGGTTTAACAGGAAGACTTGTAAATGATACAATAATCAACGGAAAATTTGTTATGAAAGATAAAGTAATAACAAGAGTTGACCAAGCAAAAATCCACGCAGATTCAAGACAAAGAGCTGCAAAAATTTGGAAAAATCTTTAAAATTTATTAAGCTAGTTTATTTTTTTAAACTAGCTTAATAAATAAAATTCTTATTTAAATATTTTATGAACTTATTTTAAAAATATAAGGAAAATTTTTTTATCAATTTATTTGTTTAAATTATAAGTAAATGTATCATATTATTGGAGTTTAAAAAATTCTAATATAGGATATATAAAAAATTTATATCAAAAAAAAGGAGATGAGATGGAAAAAAAAGAAAAAAACACAAACACGTCCTTGTTTGATATGGATGCAAATCCCAGTTTAAAAAGGAGCTTGCCAATTGCCCTCCAACACTTATTGGCAATGATAGTAGGTAATACCCTTCCGGCAATCGTTCTTACAGGACAATTAGCAAATACAGAATTTGCCCTATCAAGCCAAGATGCAGTTTATTTGATTCAAGCTGGAATGTTTGTAGCCGCAATAGCAACACTTTTGCAATTATACCCAGTATTTAAAGTAGGAGCAAAACTTCCGGTAATTATGGGAGTTAGTTTTGCTTATATTCCAGTTTTGACATCAATAGGATTAAAATATGGAATAGGAGCAGTTTATGGAGCTCAATTAGTCGGTGGTCTTGTTGCCTTTGTGGTAGGAATGAATATAAAAAGAATTTATAAATATTTTCCACCAATGGTTTCAGGAACTGTAGTATTGACAATTGGACTTTCCCTTTATTCTGTTGCTTTAAATTATATGGCAGGAGGAAATGGAAATCCTAATCAAGGAGATTTGGTTTATTGGGGTGTAGCATTTTTAACTTTAGCAGTAACACTTTGCTGCAATATGTTTGGAAAAGGAATTATAAAACTTGCAGCAATTTTAATAGGAATTGGTGTAGGATATGTAGCATCAATATTTTTTGGAATAGTTCATTTTGATGGCGTAAAAGAAGCAGCTTGGCTAACCTTACCAAGAATAATGCCATTTAAATTAGAATTTCCAATCGATGCAGTTATTACAATGTCAGTAATGTTTGTTGTAAATTCAATTCAAGCAGTAGGAGATTTATCTTCAACAACAGCAGGAGGTCTTAATAGAGTTCCAACAGGAGATGAGCTTGAAGGAGGAATAAAAGCAAATGGATTAGCATCAGTTATTGGTGCATTGATAGGTGGAATGCCAACAGCAACCTACAGCCAAAACGTAGGAATAGTTTCACTTACAAAAGTTGTTGCAAGAAAAGTTTTTGCAATCACAGCAAGCCTTATTCTTGTTGCAGGATTTATTCCAAAATTTGGAGCTTTGATGCTATCAGTTCCACAGGCAGTAATTGGTGGAGCAACTATTACAGTTTTTGCACAAATTACAATGAGTGGAATGAAACTGATAATGTCAGATGAAATGAGTTCAAGAAATGTAACAATAGTAGGACTAGGAATAGCCCTTGGTATGGGAATTGTTCAATTAGGTGATCATGCTTTAGCACAATTTCCAGAATGGTTTAGAATGGTATTTACATCCTCACCAGTAGTTTTAGCAACTTTAGTAGTTTTCTTACTAAATATAATAATGCCAAAGAAAACTATAGCAGAAGAAGAAGCTGAAAGAAAGGCGATGGATGATAAATAAAAATAATTTTGATTTAAGAACAAAATTATTAATAAGGGGAGTTTTAAAATGACTCCCCTCCTTATGGAAAAATAAAAAATAAAAAAGAAGGAAAAATTATGGAAAAAGATAAAAAATTTACAGGTCTTTTTAGTTTTGAAGGAGACGTAACAACAAAAGAAGCGTTACCTTTAGCTTTTCAGCACGTAGTAGCCATGATTGCAAGTTGTATTACACCACCAATAATGCTTGCAGGAGCAAGTGGTCTTTCACCAAAAGATACAATGATTTTAATTCAAATAGCTTTAATAGGATCTGCACTTACAACTTTATTGATGATTTATCCAATTAAAATTATAGGGTCAAGACTTCCTATGATATTTGGGGTTTCATTTGCGTATGTACCTACAATGATTGGTCTTGCCAATCAATTTGGAGCCCGAGGCTCCGCAGAGGTTGTGGCAATAGTTTTGGGAGCGCAAATTGTTGGAGGAATTTGTTCAATACTTTTTGGACTAGGATTAAAATACATAATGCCACTTTTCCCACCACTAGTTTCAGGAACAGTAGTTTTAGTAATAGGACTTTCACTTTATCCTGTAGCAATGAATTATATGGGTGGAGCAGGAAGCGTAGAAGTTGCAGGCTGGGGAGCTTGGCAAAATTGGTTAGTCGGAGGAATAACTTTAATATTAGGACTTGGATTTACACATTTTGGAAAAGGAATGTTTAAACTTGCAAATGTATTATTTGCTATGATTATTGGATTCATAATATCAATGTTTTTTGGAATGGTAGATTTTTCTCCAGTAAAAGAAGCAGGTTGGATTTCAGTTGTAGAACCATTTCACTTTGGAATTTCTTTTGAGCCATCAGCAATAATTTCAATTACAATTATTTTTATAGTAACTGCAATAGAAGGAATAGGAGATATGACCTCTACAACCGTTGGTGGTATGGATAGGATTCCTACACCAAAAGAATTAAGAGGTGGAATTGTTGGATATGGTGCTGCAAACTTAGTTGGAGCGATTTTTGGATGTCTTCCAACAGCAACATTTTCACAAAATGCTGGAGTTGTTTCAATAAATAAGGTAGTAAATAAAAAAGTATTTACCCTAGCATCTTTGATAATTTTAGTATCAGGACTTGTTCCAAAATTATCATCAATTCTTACAACAATTCCTTATCCAGTTTTGGGAGGAGCAACACTTTCAATTTTTGCTGCTATAACAATGAACGGAATTAGAATGATCACAAGCCAACCTCTAAGTGCAAGAAATACTTCAATAGTTGGAGTTTCTGTAGCTTTAGGTGTAGGATTTACTACAGTTGCAGCAAGCGCACAAAATGCTGGCGTTATGTTTATGCCAGAAGAATTAGCAGTAGCAATCGGGTCATCACCAGTTGTACTTGCAGCAATTTCTGCAGTATTAATGAATTTAATTATTCCAGAAAAAGAAGAAGACAAGGCGAAAGAAGATTCACTTGCAAATCTTGAAATTAAAGAATTAGAAGAAGAGTAAAAAATAAAAGCTTAAAATCTTCAAAAAAATAGATTTTTTATTGAATTATTTAAAAAGAATTATTTTAAATAAATTTCAAATAAAATTCACTATTTTTTAGGAAAATAAAGATTTTAAGCTTTATTTTTTTTGCCAAATGAATAATAAATTAAAATTTTTAAAAAAATGAAAAAAATATGGGGGAAATTTGGAAAAAAATTTTTTAAAAAAAATCACTCAAAACCTTGAAAACGATTAGTCACTTGTGGTAATATATTATATACAATATACAATTACAAAGCTAAATGTAATTGATGTACATAAAAGGAAAATGCTTTAAAACATTTTAGGAGGTTAAAATGTACGTAGGAAAAAGTGTTAAAAGAGTTGACGCATATGATAAGGTAACAGGACGTGCAAAATATACAGAAGATTTAATAATAAATGGTGCTTATGTAGCAAAAATTTTGCACTCAACAATTGGTCATGGAAAGGTTATCTCAATTGATACAAAAAAAGCGGAAGAAGTTGAGGGAGTAGTTAAAATTATTACTTGTTTTGATGTTCCAAAACATTCATTCCCAACAGCAGGCCATCCTTGGTCAACTGATAAAAATCACCAAGACGTTGCTGATAGAAGATTATTAAATGAACATGTTAGATATTATGGTGACGATGTAGCTGTAGTTATTGCAGAAAATGAAGTTTCAGCAAGTCAAGCTTTAAAATTAATTGAAGTTGAATACGAAGAATATGATGTGGTTTTAGATCCGATTGAATCAATGAATAATGGATTAAGACCAATTCACGATGAATTTCCTGATAATATTTTGGGTCATACCAAAAATCACAGGGGAAATTATGACGAAGCGATAAAAGAAGAAGGACTTATTAAAGTTGAAGGTTGGTATGAAACTCCAATCGTTCAACATGCCCACATAGAAAATGGAATTGCTTGTGCTTATGAAGAACAAGGAAAAATTGTAGTTATTGCTTCAACTCAAATTCCTCACATTGTAAGACGTGTTTGCGGTCAAGCTTTGGGAATTGGCTGGGGAAAAATCAGAATTGTAAAACCATATATAGGCGGAGGTTTTGGTAACAAGCAAGATGCTTTGTACGAACCATTAGCAGCTTATCTTACAACTCAAGTTGGAGGTCATCCTGTAAAACTTGATACATCCAGAGAAGAAACTTTTGTTTCAACAAGAACCAGACACTCACAAAAACTTCATATAATTTCTTATGTAAGAGCTGACGGAACTTTTGCTGCAAGAAAATTAGAGTTATTTTCTAACAATGGTGCTTATGCATCTCACGGTCACTCTATAGCTGCCAAGGGAACAAATTGTTTCCACCAATTATATCCTTGTGATAACACACAAGCTGATGGATACACAGTTTATACAAACCTACCAACAGCAGGAGCTATGAGAGGATATGGTATTCCACAAACTATGTTTGCTTTTGAATCTCACCTTGATGATGTTGCAAAAGCTTTAGATATGGATCCATTAGAATTAAGAATGCAAAATATTATGCAAAAAGGTTTTATCGATGGATTTTCAAGAAATGAAAACTATTACGATTCTTTCAGAGAAGCAATTTCTGTTGGAAGAAAAGCTATTGATTATGATAAAAAGATAGAAGAATATAAAAATCAAACTGGAAATATAAGAAGAGGAATTGGACTTGCTGCATTTTGGTATAACACAGCAGTTTATCCAATTTCATTAGAATCTTCTTCTTGTAGGATGGTTTTAAACCAAGATGGTTCAGTTCAATTGCAACTTGGAGAAACTGAAATCGGCCAAGGTGGAGATACAGCATTTTCACAAATGGCAGCAGATGCTATCGGCGTAAAAATGGAAGATGTTCATATAGTTTCAACCCAAGATACGGATGTAACTCCATTTGGTTTAGGAGCCTACGCTTCAAGACAAACATTTGTATCAAGTTTTTCTATCACAAATACAGCTAGAGTATTTAAAGATAAAATATTAAATAGGGCAAGTAAAATTTTGGAATTTACTCCACACAATCTAGATCTTGTAGATAGTATGGTAATAAATAAAATAACTAAAAAACCATTATTATCTTTAGGAGAACTTGCAACAGAAGCCTTGTATGATACTCTTGATAGTGAACATATTTCTGCAGAAGAAACTTTTACAATAAGAAACAATGCTTTTTCATTTGGATGTACCTTTGCAGAAGTTGAAGTTGATATTTCTCTTGGAAAAGTTAAAATTTTAAGACTTGTAAATGTTCACGATTGTGGAAAACTTATAAATCCAAGACTTGCAGAAGCTCAAGTTCATGGAGGAATGAGTATGGCAGTAGGTTTTGGTCTTTCAGAAGAATTAAAATATAACGAAAAGGGAAAAATTTTAAATGATAACCTTCTTGATTATAAATTATCTACAACCATGGACCATCCACACTTTGAAGCATACTTTATAGAAAACCCTTCACCAGTTTCACCATATAATACAAAATCACTTGGTGAGCCACCAACATGTTCACCAGCTCCAGCATTAAGAAATGCAATTTTAAATGCAACGGGAGTACAAGTTAACAAATGTCCAATGACACCACACGTTTTGTTCCCACTTTTCAAAGAAGCTGGACTAATAGAAAATGACTATGAAAAAGACATGGAATATGATGCTTAAAGGAGAAAAATTATGTATGATGTAAAAAGAATTTATGAAGCCTATACAATTGATGAGGCTATAAAATTAAAAAAAGAACATCCTGAAGCAAGATATATAGCTGGTGGTTCTGATGTTTTGGTAAAAATCAGAGAAGGAAAAATGGCAGGCCTTGAGCTTATCTCACTTTATCTTATAGATGAGCTTAGGGGAGTAAGTATGGAAGAAGATGGAACAATTAGAGTAGGATCTTTAACCAGCTTTACCCATATTACAAATGATCCAATAATTCAAAAACACTTAAAAACTTTGGGAGAAGCAGTTGATACTGCGGGTGGCCCTCAACTTAGAAATATTGCTACAATTGGTGGAAATATTTGTAACGCAGCTCCATCAGCAGATTCTTGTACAACAGTTATGGCATATGATGCTATAATTGAATTAAAAGGAGAAAATGGATACAGGGATGTTCCAGTAAAAGATTTTTATATAAAATATGCAACAGTTGACATAAGAGAAACTGAAATTGTTACAGCAATAAAAATCAAAAAAGAATCCTATGAAAATCATTATGGACACTATTTTAAATATGCAATGAGAAATGCAATGGATATTGCAACATCAGCTGCATCAGCAAATGTAAAATTTGATGAAGATGGAAATGTAGAAGAAGTAAGGGTTGCATATGGAGTTGCAGCAGCTATTCCGGTTAGAGCCAATGAAGCTGAAAAATCTTTAGTAGGAAGAAAATTAACAGATAATAATATAAATGTTTTTGCAAAAAAAGCCCTTGATGAACTATCACCAAGAGATTCTTGGAGAGCATCAAAAGCCCTAAGAACACAAATACTTTATGAAATAACAACAAGATGTTTAAAAGAAATTAGAAAAGAACACGAGGAGGGATTAAATGCATAGCAGAGAATATGGACCATATGGCCCAAAACCAGAAGAAAAACTACATTACGAACCTCAATATAAGGTTATAAAATGTAGGATAAATGGAATAAGGGTTACAAAAATGGTTGATGTGAGAGCGTCACTTACAGATTTTTTAAGAAATGAATTTGCCCTAACAAGTGTAAAAAAAGGATGCGAAGTTGGAGAATGTGGAGCTTGTGCAGTTTTAATTGATGGAGAAAGTTTTAACTCCTGTATATATCTTGCAATTTGGGCAGAAGGAAAAGATATTTGGACAACTGAAGGACTAACTGCATCAGACGGATCACTTTCAATAATCCAACAAGCCTTTGTTGATGAGGCAGCAGTTCAATGTGGTTTTTGTACACCAGGTTTTATAGTTTCAGCAACAGAAATAATTGCAAGAGGAAAATATTATACAATTGATGAGCTTAGAAAAGAGCTTGCAAATCATATGTGTAGGTGTACAGGATATGAAAATATCTTGCTTGCAGTACAAAAAGCAAATAATATTGAAAATGGTTTTGAACAACTAGAAGAACATGTTGTAAATGAAATAAAAGAAGAAGACAAAAAAGATTATATGTAAAAGCGGGTGAAGGCGTGTCAATATTGATCAAAAACGGAACGGTAGTTCTAGATGAAAAAATAGAAAATTTTGATATTTATATAGAAGATGAAAAAATTAAAAAAATAGGGAAAAATTTAAACCTAAGTGCTGATAAAATAATTGATGCCAAGGATAAAATTGTTACGGCTGGTGGAGTAGACGTCCACACCCACATGTCCTTGGATTTGGGAAAATTTGTTGCTTGCGACGATTTTTATACGGGAACAGTAGCAGCAAGCCACGGAGCAACTACCACAATTTGCGATCATATTGGAGCTTTGGAAAAAGGAGCAAGCCTTCAAAAATTAATTGACCACTACCATGATATAGCAGATGGAAAAGCCGTAATAGATTATTCTTTCCACGGTGCCATGTATGAGGTCAATGATGAATTAATAGAAGAAATAGAAGATTTAATGGATGAGGGAATCCCATCCATTAAAATCTATTCAACCTATGCTGGAAAACTTGAAGATGATGAGATTTTAAGAGTTTTGAAAAAAGCAAAAGAAGTTGGAACAATAGTTTGTGTTCATTGTGAAAACGATGGGCTCATAAAAGAATTAAGAAAAGAGGCGATTGAAGCTGGTAATCTTTCCCCAAAATATCACGCCCTAACAAGACCTAATGAAAGCGAGGCAGAAACAATAAATAGACTTGCCTATCTTTCAAAAGTTGCAGGAGATCCAAAACTTTATATAGTTCATACATCAACCAAAGAAGGACTTGATGAAATAAAAGCGGCAAGGGCTAGGGGACTTAAAAATATTTATTGTGAAACTTGCACCCAATATCTAGTCTATGATGAAAGTAAATATATGGAAAATCCAAACGAGGAAGCTGTTAAATATATTTGTGCACCTCCCCTTAGAAAAAAAGCTGATATCGAGGCCTTGTGGGAAGGTATAAAAAATAAAGACGTCGATGTAATAGCAACTGACCATTGCCCATTTATCTATGAAAGTGAGAAAAAACCTTACGCTGATGATTTTACAAAAGCACCAGGAGGAATTCCTGGAGTTGAAGAGAGAATGGAAGTTGTTTTGACTGAAGGTTTAAAAAGAAATATAAAACTTGAAAGATTGACAGATCTTTTGTGTAAAAATCCAGCAGAAATTTTTGGATTTTCTGATAAAAAGGGAAGTTTAGAAGAAAACAAAGACGCAGACATAGGAATATTTTCCAAAAAATCTTATACAATAACAGAAGAAAACAGACATTCCAAATGTGATTACACAAGTTATGAAGGATACAAAACTAAAGTAAAAGTTGATACTGTTATTTCAAAAGGGAAAATTATTTTGGATGAAAATGGATACTATGCCGAGGAAGGTATGGGTAAGTTTATAAAAAGAAAATTAAGATAAGGAAATACAAATGACAAATAATGAAACGATTTTAATAGGAAAAGAAATACAAGGACAGGATCCATTTATTGTAAAAGTAAATGGGAAAACTTATAAGACATACGAAGATAAATCTTTGTTAAGATTTTTAAGAGATGATTTGAAATTATTTTCTGTTAAGGACGGTTGTAGCCAAGGAGCTTGTGGAACTTGTACAGTTATAGTTGGAAATATTCACAAAAAAGCTTGTATAGTTAGACTTTCAAAACTTAATGGAGAAGAAGTTATAACCAACGAAGGTCTATCTCAAAAAGAAAAAGATGCCTTTACATATGCCTTCACCAAGGCGGGAGCTGTTCAATGTGGATTTTGTATTCCTGGAATGGTTATGAGCGGAGCAAGTTTAATAAGAACAAATCCAGACCCAACAGAAAAAGAAATTAGAGAAGCTATCAAAGGAAATATTTGTAGATGTACAGGCTACAAAAAAATCGTTGATGGAATAATTTTAGCTGGAAAAATTTTAAGAGGCGAAGAAGAAATAAAGAATGAAGAAAGTGAATCCTTTGTTGGAGCTAGAGCCGACAGAATTGATGCTAAAGAAAAAATTCTTGGAACAGGAACTTATGCAGATGATATAGAACTTCCAAATATGGCCTATGGTTCTTGTGTAAGAAGCAAATTCCCAAGAGCAAGACTTTTAAGCCTTGATACAAGCGAAGCGGAAAAACTTGATGGAGTTGTTGGAGTTCTTACAGCAAAAGATTTACCAGTTCAAAAAGTTGGACACATCCAAAGAGATTGGCCAGTATTTATTGACGTTGGACAAACTACAGCCTCTCTTGCAGATGCTTTTTGCTTTGTGGTTGCTGAAGATGAAAAAACTTTGGAAAAGGCAAAAAAGCTTGTAAAAGTTGAACTTGAAGAATTAGAACCAGTAAGCTCAATCAAAGAAGCAATGGCAGAAGATGCCCCACAAGTTCACGAAGGCGTTGACAATCTTTGCCAACAAAGACACGTTACTCGTGGAGATGCAAAAAAAGCTTTGGAAAATTCAAAATATACAGCAACTTTTACCTACAAAACTCCTCTAGGAGAACACGCATATCTTGAACCAGAATGTTGTGTGGCAGAACCATACAAAGACGGAGTAAGAGTTTATTCATCCGACCAATCAGTTTATGATACAAGAAGAGAATTATCAATAATGTTTGATTGGGAAGATACTCCAGAAAGAATTGTTGTAGAAAATCCATTTGTCGGTGGAGGTTTTGGTGGAAAAGAAGATATGAGTGTTCAACCACCAGCAGCCCTTGCAGCTTATCTTTTCAAAAGACCTGTAAAACATAAATTTACAAGAGATGAATCATTAAGATGGCATCCAAAACGCCACCCAATGGAAGGAACTTTTACAATCGGTTGTGATGAAAATGGAATTTTCCAAGGAATGGAATGTGAAATTTATTTTGATACAGGAGCTTATGCTTCACTTTGTGGACCAGTTTTGGAAAGAGCTTGTACTCACTCAGTAGGTCCTTATAATTATCAAAATACAGACATAAGAGGATATGGATATTATACAAATAATCCCCCAGCAGGAGCCTTCAGAGGTTTTGGAGTTTGCCAATCAAATTTTGCAATGGAATCAAATATAAATGTTTTGGCAGAAAAAGTTGGAATTTCTCCATGGGAAATAAGATATAGAAATGCAATCAAACCAGGCGAAGTTCTTCCAAACGGACAAATCGCTGACAGATCAACCGCTCTTGTTGAATGTCTTGATGCTGTAAAAGATATTTATGAAAAAAATAAAGATCATGCAGGAATTGCAGTTGCTATGAAAAACGCAGGAGTTGGTGTTGGTCTAAAAGATATCGGTAGGGTAAAAATTGTTGTTGATAAAGATATGATAAAAGTATTTTCTGGAGCAACTTGTATAGGTCAAGGTGTTGGTACAATTATTTTACAAATGATTGGAAAGGCAACAGGACTTCCATATCACAAAATAAAAATTATGCCACCAAATACTTTGACAAGTCCAGATTCTGGAACAACATCAGGTTCAAGACATACTCTTATAACTGGTGAGGCTGCAAAAAAATGTGCAGAACAACTTGCCAAAGATTTAGAAAACCATAGCCTTGAAGAGCTTGATAAAAAAGAATATTTTTATGAATATGATGACCCAACAGATCCACTAGGATCAGATAAACCAAATCCAAAATCACACATTGCCTACGGCTTTGCAGCTCACGTTGCAATTTTAGATGATGATGGAAAAGTTACAGATGTTTATGCTGCTCACGATTCTGGAAAAGTTGTAAACCCTACAACAATTGAAGGACAAATCGAAGGTGGAGTTATAATGAGTCTTGGTTATGCTTTGACAGAAGATTTGAAGGTTCAAAATTCTGTTTTAAAAGCAAAATATGGAACAATGGGCTTGTGGAAAGCACCAGATGCTCCAAATATTCATCCAATTTTAATTGAAAAAGATGAATTATTAGACCTTGCCTATGGGGCAAAAGGAATTGGAGAAATTGCAACAATTCCAACAGCACCAGCAGTTCAAGGGGCATATTATGCAAAAGACCACGACCTAAGATTGGAACTTCCATTAAGAGATACAGCTTATGCTAAAAAGAAAAAGAAAATTATAAAAAAATAGGAGAATAAGGATTGTGAATTTTGCAGTACCAGAGTGTCGACAAAATATAGATTTAAGCAATATTTTATTTTAAAATAAAATAAAGCTAGAACCCATCTCGACCGAGCAAAGCGAGTGGAGAGATCTCATAAGATTTCTCTCTACAATCTAAGATTGATTTGGATAATAACTAAAAATCAAGTTAGCTTAGCTAGTTGAATGCGATAAGTTTATATTTTGTAAAAAATCTGGGACTGTGTCTTTCACAGTCCTTAATTTTTATTATTATGGAAAAAAATTTAGATGAGATTTTAAAAATTAAAAAAAATGATGTGATTTCTATAACAGGATCTGGTGGCAAGACTTCTCTTATGTTTTATCTTGCAAATATTTTAAAGAAAAAGGGTTCGGTTTTAATCACTACTTCTACAAAAATAAAAGTCCCAGAAAAAGACCAGGTTGATGAACTTTTTTTATCTTTTGATTCTTATGAAAAAAAAGATTTTAAAAATAAAATTGTAGGAATTGGTCAAAAACTTGATGGGGTTAATAAATTAAAGTCAATTGGAGAAGATAAGATAAAAATTATCGCAAAAGACTTTGATTATATTATAATAGAAGCAGATGGATGTAGAAATCTTCCCCTAAAATTTTGGAAGCAATATGAGCCATTTATTTATGATTTTACAAAAAAAGTCATTGGAATTTTTTCTATTAAAGTTTATGGCAAAGAAATTTCTTCTGATTTTATTTATAATTTTGATGAATTTAGGTCAAATATTAAAAATGATTTTGTTGATGAAGAAGTTTTTGAAAAACTTATAAAATCTGGAATGTTTAAGAATTTTCGTGGGGAAAAATTTGTTTTCTTTAACCAAGTAGATAGCCTTTTTGAGAAAAATCAGGCAAAAGGGGTAATAAGATACTTAAGAGAGAAAATAAATTTGAATTATTTTTACGGATCAATTTTAAAGGAGAAATATTATGAAAATTAGTGCAATTATTATGGCGTCAGGTCTTTCTAGGAGAATGGGAGAAAATAAGCTTTTACTTGATTTTAAGGGTGATAAACTTTATGAATGGACTTTTGATTTGGTAGAAGAAATTGATTTTGATGATGTTATCCTTGTTTCATCTTATGATGAAATTCTTGATGATGCTAAAAAAAGAGGATTTAAGGCGATTTTCAATGACAACAACGAGGTTGGAAAATCTGCATCAATTAAGCTTGGAGTTTTAAATTGTGATAAGGATTCTGCTATGATGTTTTTTGTAGCTGATCAACCTTTATTAAAAGTTGAAACTGTAAATAAATTAATTGAAAAATATAAGGAAAATCAATTGATTACCTATCCAAGAACTGAAAAAAGAAGAGGAGCTCCTGTAATTTTCTCACCAGAATACAGGGAAGGGCTTTTGTCTTTAGATTTTGACCAAGGTGGAATGATTTTGGTTAAGGATGACAATAAAAATGAAGTTAAAATCGATGATGTGAAAGAACTTTGGGATATTGATACTTACAAAAATTTGGAGGAATTAGAAGATGCCTCTAAATAATATAGTTGTTTTTAGGGGCGGCGGTGACGTTGCTACTGGATCTATCCAAAAATTATTTAGGACTGGATTTAAGGTTTTGGTTTTGGAGATGGAAAAACCTCTTTGTATAAGAAGGTATGTTTCAGCTGCCCAAGCAATTTTTGATGGTGAGGTTAAAATTGAAGATTTTACAGCTAGAAAAGTAGAAAATCTTGATCAAATTAAAAAAGCCTGGGATGAAAATGTAGTTCCAGTTTATGTCGATCCAAAGGCTGAAATTTTAGAAGAAATAAAACCAATGGCAGTGGTTGATGGAACTCTTGCCAAAAAAAATATTGGAACAAATAAAAATATGGCTGATATTACAATAGCTCTTGGACCAGGATATGAGGCTGGTGTTGATGTTGATTATGTAATTGAAACAAACAGGGGACACGATCTTGGTAGGTTAATTTTTGAAGGTTTTGCAGAAAAAAATACGGGAATTCCTGGAAATATTAAAGGCTTTACAAGTGAAAGAATTTTAAGAGCAGTAGATGAGGGAGAAATCCAAGTTATAGAAGATATTGGATCAGTTGTAAAAAAAGACCAAGTTGTGGCTTTAGTAAATGGAAAAGAAATAAAATCAAAACTTGATGGAATGGTTAGGGGGATGATTGGAGATGGGTCTTTTGTTACAAAGGATTTAAAAATCGGAGATGTTGACCCAAGAGTTATTCCCAAAAATGCAAAAACTATTTCTGATAAGGCAAGACTTATTGGAGGGGGATGCCTTGAGGCTATTCTTATAGGAAAAAGGAGAATTGAAAATGGACATACAAATTCTTAAAGATATTGTAGAAAAACTTGATGGAGGAGAAAATGTTGCCTTGGTAATTCTTACAGAAACCAAAGGCTCTGCTCCAGGCAAGGACAATTCTTCTATGGCAGTTTTTGAAAATGGAGAAATTTCTGGAACAATTGGCGGCGGTCCTATAGAATTTGACCTTATAAAACAAGCAAAAAAAGCCCTAGAAGAAGATGAGGAAAGATCTTTTGATTATACTTTAAATGAAAAGCAAGAGGTGAAAATGTCTTGTGGAGGAAGAAACAAGGGTTATATCAAAATTTTTAGGGCAAATCCCAGTTTGATTATTTTTGGGGCAGGCCATGTTGGACAAAAGCTTGCAAGAGTTGCTGTAAATACAAATTTTGACGTGACTGTAGTTGACCAAAGAGAAGATTTCAAAGATAAAAAAGATTTGGCAAATATAAGAGAATTTGTAGTTTCAAATCCAAAAGATTTTGCTTCAAACCATAAATTTAATAAAAATACCTATATTTTAATTTGTACACCAGATTATGACGAGGAAGTTTTGGAAAATGTAATCGACAAAGATTACAAATTCCTTGGTATGATTGGTTCAAAAAGAAAGGTAAAAAGAGTTTTTGATAATTTGAAAGAAAAGGGGATAAAAGAAGACCTAATAAAAAAAGTTCATGCCCCAGTAGGCTATGATATTGATGATGGAAGTGTCGAAGAAATTGCAATTTCAATTCTATCCTTGATGATTTCAATTAAAAACAATAAAGTAATAGAAAATTAAAAACATTCACAAACCATTAATTATTTTATTGGTTTGTGATTTTTTTGAAAAATTTTACAGGAGAGTTTATGCTGAAAAAAATAAAAGTAGAAGATGCAGTGGGTCATGTGCTTTTTCATGATTTAACTGGAATAAAAGCTGATGGCTTTAAGGGGGTTCTTTTTAAAAGAGGCCATGTAATCCAAAAAGAAGATATAGAAAAATTAAAAGATATTGGCAAGGAAAATCTCTTTGTCGGTGAACTTGATCCGGGATTTGTTCACGAAGAAGATGCAATAAGGGAAGTTTCTGATGATTTGATTGGAGAAAATATTTCCTATTCAAATCCATCAGAAGGAAAAATTGGCTTTAAAAGTAAGACCTATGGACTTTTTCTTATAAACAGAAAGGGACTTTTTGACCTAAATATGGAAGGGGATTATACCTTTGCAACAATTCCTTCTTATTCAATTGTAAACGAGGGAGATAATTTGGTTGGAGGTAGGATTGTGCCTCTTTTTACCGAAGAAAATCAGGTTAAGAATATTAAAAAAATTGCCAAAAAATATGAGCCGATTTTTCAAGTGAAAAAATTTCAAAAATTAAAAGTTGGTGTAATTATTACTGGAAATGAAGTTTTTACAGGAAGAATAAAGGATATGTTTGAACCTGTAATTAGGGAAAAATTATCCCACTTTGACCACGAATTACTTGGAATTGAAAAATGTCCGGATGACAGGGAATATATAGAAAAAGTTTGTAGAAAATATCTTGAAGAAGACGCTGACCTTGTTGTATTTTCTGGTGGAATGAGTGTAGATCCTGACGATATTACTCCATTAACCATAAAGGATTTATCCGATAAATTTATTATCCAAGGCATGCCAGTCCAACCTGGAAATATGCTTACAGTTGGCATGAAGGGAAAAACTTATTTGGTAGGAGTTCCTGGAGCAAGTATGCATGCAAAATTTACAAGTTTTGATATGTTTTTGCCAAGAATTTTTGCAAAAATCGACCTTAAAAAAGAAGATTTTATTGAACTTGGAGAGGGAGGACTTTTAAACAGGAAATGATAAAAATTTCGAAAGAAGATTTAGAAGAAATAATAAAAATTAGACACGATATCCACATGCATCCAGAAGTTTCAGAAAATGAATTTAGGACAACAAAAATAATAAGGGACTTTCTGGAAAAAATTGACGGGATAGAAATTATAGATTTTCCAATAAAAACGGGCCTAATTGCAAGGCTTAAGACTGGGAAAAAGGGAGAAGTTATTGGTCTTAGGGCAGATATCGATGCTCTTTTACAAAAAGAAGAAACTGAAATTTCCTACAAATCAAAAAACGACAAGGTAATGCATGCTTGTGGCCACGATTATCATACCTCAGTCGTCCTTGCTATAGCCAAACTTTTATCAAAAAATAAGGAAAAATTAAAGGGCGATGTGGTTTTTATTTTCCAAAAATCAGAGGAAATAACTACAGGAGCCAAGGAATATTTGGACAAGGGTCTTTTTGAAAAGGTAAAAATTGACAAGATTTTGGGCCTTCACAATTGGCCAGAAATTGACTATGGCAAGGTAATTTTAAAAAAAGGTTCTCTTATGAGCACAAAGGTTAATTTCAAAATTGAAATTATAGGAAAAGGCCAACACGGTTCCATGCCACATTTAAATATTGATCCAATTGTCTGTGCTTCAAATATAGTTATGGCCCTTCAAACAATTATTTCAAGAAACACAAATCCATTTGATTCCACAGTTTTGTCAGTAAATTCCATAAATGGAGGTTCAGAAAATAATTTAGTTGTAGATAGGACCCATCTATCTGCAACGATCAGATCACTTTCAGAAAAATCACTGGAAAAGTCTGTAAAAAGAATGGAAGAAATTGTAAAAAATATAGCCTGTGCCTATGAGTGTAAGTATGAAATAAAATACACAGAAAAAATTCCCCTTCTATATAATCCAGAAGAAATGTACGAAAAAGTTTTTAAATCAGCAAAAGAAATTTTGGGAGAAGAAAATATAATAAAAGAAGGCCAAACCATGGCAAGTGAAGACTTTGCCTTTTATATGGAAAAAGTCCCAGGATTTTTCTATTGGTTTGGAAGTGGAGAAGAAAATCGCAAAAAAGAAGCCCTCCACAGCAAGAATTTCTACTGTTCAGATTTGGCGATAAAGCCAGCTGTAGAAGTAATGGCAAATGCAGTTTTGGATTTACAAAAATAGGAGAGGTCATGTTAAAAAATAAAAAATACTACAATCTAGTAAAAAAACAATTAGAAAAAGATAAAATTTTAGAAAATTTTGAAAAAATAAACGGGAAAATTACAAATGTAATGGAAATAGATGTGATAAGTCTTCCAAAAAATTTAAAGCTTGACCAAAAAGAAGACCATGAAAATGGAATATATGCCTTTGGGGCAAGTTTTTTAAATAGAGAATATGAAGTAGGTATCCTTCTTGATATAAAAGATTTAAACCCCCTATCCCCATTTTGGCTAGAAAAAGAAAAGAAAAATATAAATAAGGAAGATTTGAAATTTTTCCTAGAAAGCCTAGGAGAAAACATAGAAGAAGGAAAAACAAATTTTCCGATTTTTGTCTTCTACAACAATAAAAACAAATTATCCATAAGCCCTCAAGCTATAGATCCTTTGGATATACTAAAAAAATAATAAAAGTACAATCTCAATACAAAGATAATTAGATTATTTAAAATTGATAACTATAATATATAAAAAAGGAGTAAATTATGGGAAAATTAGTAGATGAATTATTAGACTTTATTGATAAGTCGCCATGTTCATATTTCACAATAGAAAATGCAAAGAAATTACTAAAAGAAAATTCTTTTGTAGAAAATAATTTGGCAGAAGATTTGAAACTTGAAGCTGGATCAAATGGATTTGTAGTAAACAATGATTCTGCAATAATTGCATATAGGATAGCAGAGAAAAAAGATGAAGATACATTTTTTAAAATAGTAGGTTCTCACTCTGATTCACCTGGTTTTAGGATAAAAACAAATCCTATAATGAAAAATGAAAATATAATAAAACTTAATACCGAAGTTTATGGTGGTCCAATTATTTATACATGGTTTGACAGACCCTTAAGCCTTGCAGGAAGAGTAAGTACAAAAAGTGAAAATCCATTAAAACCACAAGTTCAACTCTTAAATATTGACAGAGATTTGTTAATAATACCAAGTCTTGCAATTCACATGAATAGGGAAACAAATAAGGGTTTTGAATTTAATCCACAAATCCATACTCTTCCTATAATGATGATTGATAATAATGAAAAAATGGATAGTGATGCTCTTTTAAAAGTGATAGCAGAAGAATTAAATATCAATCCATCAGATATAATCGACTATGACCTTTATTTATATGACAGACAAAAGGGAAGTAAACTTGGAGTAAATAATGAATTTATTTCAGTGGGTAGACAAGATAATTTAACCATGGCTTTTACAAGTCTTAAGGCTTTGGTTGATACAAAACCAAAATCTGGAATAAATATAGCAATAATAACTGACAACGAAGAAGTAGGATCTAGGACAATTCAAGGAGCCGATTCACCCTTTATAGTAAACACCCTAGAAAGAATTTCCCTAGCACTTGGATTTAATAGGGAAAAATTCCTAGAAATGCAAGAAAGATCCTTCATGCTTTCAGCAGACTTGGCCCATGCAGTCCATCCAAACTTTACAGAAAAAGCAGACCCAACCAATAGACCAAAAATGGGAGAAGGAATTGTAATAAAATATGCAGCAAATAAATCCTATACATCAGACGGATACTCAGCTGCAGTTGTAAAAAGTTTATGCGAAAATAAAAAAATCAAATATCAAGAATTTTTCAATAGATCAGATAAAAGCGGCGGCTCAACCATAGGACCTATCACATCAAGCCACCTAAATGTAAGGGCTTGTGATGTAGGAAGTCCAATTCTTTCAATGCATTCAATAAGAGAGCTTGGAAGTGTAGAAGATGTAGACAACGCCTATGATTTATTTTCAGCAATGTATGAAAGATAATTTTAAAGGTCATCTTGCAAAATAGTAAACTGACCCCCAAAAGTTAGTTTTTATTTCTAACTTTTGAAGGTCAGTTTAATTTCCTTATCTTTTTTATTTCGGGACTTTTGCAACTTATTTTTTATCTCTAACTCCTTTAAAAATAATATATCTGTAACAAATTTATTAGATAAGAATAATTATTTTATTATTAGTTTTAGAGTGAATAGCTCTTATTTTTTTGCTCTTTTATCCAAAAAATATCTAAACTCCTTGTAGACTAAAGATAAAATATAAGCACCAGTTAACATATATAAATTAAAAGAAATAGATTTAAATCCCTTAAAATCATTTACATCCATATCCAAAGCTACTAATACCATAGACAAAATCATTATTAAAATAATAGTAAAAATTACCGTAATTAAAAATTGTCTTTTATATTTTTTTGATTTATATAAGTCAAAATGATCAGAAAAAAGCAAGGTAACAAAAATAAAAACCAAATCACCAATCAAAAGAAGTCCCCCGCTCATATTTGTAGCCAAAAAACTTCCCCCCATAGCTAAATACAAAACAAATAAAATTAAAACCCTAAAAAGATTAGGTTTAAAAATTTTAATCAATTTTTTTATCATAAAATCCTCCTAAAATAAATAAAAATTTTAATTGTATTTTTCGATTTCTTCTCTGAGTAAATTAGTATATTCCTCACAGATATCATCAAAAGCAACTAGTTGATCTACGGAAAATTTTCTTAATAATCTTTTTCTTGATTTTAATATATTTATATTATCAAATTTTTTGTGGTTAATTACAATTTTATCACCATCTGAGCTTGTAAATAAATGGAATATCTTACCATTTTCTTTGGAGTTTTTTCTATATACTAAATCTTGTTTCATTAATTTTCTTACAGTTTGAGAAATGGCAGAAGTTGTTCTCTTCCAATTTTTTGCAAGTTCTGTAACTGTTATTCCCGGACAATCATGAATTTGCGTTAATATGTGAACTTCTATCATAGTTAATTCAGGCCCAACTTCATAACTTCTTCTCGTATTAAAATAATTGGAAAATTCTAAAATAAAGTCATACATGGGGTCTAAAAGTTTAGATAACTCATCATATTTTTTGTTAGCAATATCATCATCGTCTTCTAGTGAAGCCCAATTTCCAATAATTTCATTTTCATATATATTTTTTTTCATAATACACCTCATTATAATAGTACTACATAATTTAATATTGAGCAATCCTTCATAGTTAAAACCTTTAACTATAATTTACAATCTAATTAAACAAAATATAAAAAAATTTCAAATTTATATTGACACAAACGATTTCTTAGATTATACTATAAATAGATTAAGTACTTAACTATTAATACTATAATTTTAAAAGGGGTGTATTATGAGTGAAAATGTAAAAAAACTTAACCTGTGGAATATAGTTGGTTTAGGTTTAGGTGGAGCGATAGGTACAGGTATATTTGTACTTTTAGGTTTTGGTATTCAATATACTGGTAGATCTATACTTCCTGTAGTAATGATAGGTTGTTTTTTCATGTTACTTGCATACTGGTATAACTTAGTAATGCCTTCTATTTTTATACTAGAAGGTGGGGACTATAGTATGAAAGCTATGTTATTTAATCCTACCTTTTCGGGTGTAGCAGCTTTCATTACAGTTATAAATGGATTTGCCATGTCTAGTTATGCAATAGCAATAACAGATTATTTGGGTGTTCTTTGGCCTCAGGTTAAAAATTATTATAGATTGGTTTCTTTTATAATTATTATCGTTTTCTTTCTATCAACTTTAGGTGGATCTAGATTTATAACAATTCTTGAAAATGGAGTAACTATAGTTTTAGTAGCATCATTAGTAATGTTTATATTATTTGGTGTACCTGAAGTTAATTTTTCTCAATTTTTTGATCCTAATTATGATGGTGGATTTTTTAGAGGAGGATTTAGTGGATTTATAAGTGCGATTGCTGTAATGGGCTGGGCTTGTCAAGGTACTACTATGGCTCCGGTTTCAATGGCTGCTGTAACAAAAAATCCAAAAAGAAACATTACATTGGGTATAATAATAATTACATTTATATTATCATTAGTTTATGGACTTATGGCGTATGTTGCAGGTGGAGTTTTACCATTTGACAAAATAGCTGGACAAAATTTAAGTGTAACTGCTGAAGTTATACTACCAAGAGGTTTATTTTTATTTTTTGTAGTTGGTGGAGGTATTGGAGCAATTGCTTCTTCATTATTAGGAGGTTTAGCAATGGTTAGATACCCATTAATACATATAGCAGAAGATGGATGGCTTCCAGAAATATTTAAGAAAAAAACCAAAAAAGGATATCCAGTATATGTTTACGCGGTATTCTATATAATTTCTCTTATTCCTATTTTAACAGGAATGGCATTAGATGCAGCTGTTTCATTAGTTATGATTCCATCAATGCTAATGAACATTTATATGAACTTGGGTTGTTTAACAATTCCAAAAAAATATCCAGAACAATGGGCCAATAGAAGCATAAAAATGAATAAAGTTTTTTATGATATATGTTGTGTACTCGGATCAATTTGTGCAGGAATAGTTGCATTTAATCTATTTAAAGATTTAAAACAACAAGATGCTATTATAGCAACGATAATGTTAGTTACTATATTTTTCTTGTCATGGCTTAGATTAAAACAAGGAGCTGTTAGCAAGGAACATTTAGAAAAAAATAAAAAAGAAATTGTAAGAAAAGCATTAGAAGCTGAAAAAACATTAGGAGGAAATTATGAAGTTTAAATTTGACGAAATGCTTGAAAGACATGGTAAAGATGCTATTGCTGTTGATGGGCTGGGAACTGTTCCTGGTATGAGTCCTGATAAACCAAAGGATGGTTTTGATGCTATTCCTATGTGGGTTGCTGATATGAATTTTGCTACTGCTCCATCTATTCAAGATGCTATTATAGAAAGGGTAAAACATCCTGCTTTTGGATATTTTGCTCCGACTGATGAATATTTTAATGCTATAATTAACTGGCACAAAGATAGAAAAAATGTAAATGATATTAAACCTTGCCATATTGGTTACGAAAATGGTGTTCTTGGTGGGGTGATTTCTGCTCTTAATGTATTTTGTTCAAAAGGGGACAAGGTATTAGTTCATTCTCCAACTTATATTGGTTTTACTATGTCACTTGTAAATAATGGTTATAATATTATTCACTCTGAATTAATCAAAGATAAAAACGGAAATTGGGTTATGGATTATGAAGATATGGAAAGAAAAATTGTCGATGAGAAAATTTCTGCAACAATTATGTGCAACCCTCACAATCCAACTGGAAGAGTTTGGACTAAAGAAGAGCTTAAAAAAGCTGTAGATATTTTTGAAAAACACAATGTAAAAATAGTTTCTGATGAAATTTGGTCAGATATTTTGCTAAACGGAAGCGTGCAAACTCCTACTCAACAAGTAAGTGAATATGCTCACGAAAATACAGTAGCCTTATATGCTCCAAGTAAAACTTTTAACCTTGCAGGTCTTGTTGGAAGCTATCATATAATCTACAACGAATATTTAAGAAATAGAATTATAAAAGAATCATCTCTTCCACACTACAATGATATGAATGTTTTATCAATGCACGCTTTAATAGGTGCTTACAGTAAAACTGGAAATGAGTGGACAGATGAATTAAAAGAAGTTATTTCTAAAAATGTAAATTATGCTTATGATTTTATAAAGGATAATTTTAAAGGAGTAAGTTTATCAAAACCAGAGGGAACTTATATGCTCTTTCTAGATTTCGAAGAATATTGTAAGGAAAAGAATGTTGATGTTGGAGAAATACTAAAAAAAGGCTGGGACGTTGGAGTAGCTTATCAAGATGGAAGACCTTTTAATGGAAAATATTCTATAAGAATGAATTTGGCACTTCCTTTTGAAAAAGTGAAAGAAGCCCTAGATAGGTTAAAAAAATATGTAATATTATAAAAAATTAATGATTACGATATAAAATTTCACCCAAACGGTTTTCTTGGAAAATTTTTATGATTTTTCAAGAAGACCGTTTTTATTTTATTTTAAAAATAAAATTGGGTAAAATCATTATATAGATTGGAGGAAAATATGGCGATTTTTGATAGGAAAAATGAAAAAGGATTTGAACAAATTGTTGATTATTATGAATTAAAAGATTTAAAAAAAGAGGATTTAGACCTTATTTTTAATAATTCATCTATGTTTGCTAGTGGTGGAATTAATGGATTATTTGCACAAAATTGGCTTATGATTAAACAGCTTGACAGGCTTAATAAAAATATAGAAAAATTATTGGAAAAAGATTTGTAAATATTTTCTAAAATCTCCTAGGTGGGTATTTATTTACTAAGTGGAGGAGAAAAATGAGATTTGTAGATATAATTGAAAAAAAGAAAAATAAAAAAGAATTAAGTGATGAGGAGATAAAATTTTGGATTGATGGGGTGACGGATGAATCAATTCCAGATTACCAAATATCAGCCCTTCTTATGGCTATAGTTTTAAATGGAATGAATGATCACGAAACTGCAAAACTTGCTGAGTGTATGATGAAAAGCGGCGATGTCTTGGATTTATCTGATATTGATGGAATAAAGGCTGACAAACATTCCACAGGTGGAGTTGGTGATAAAACCTCTCTTGCTCTTGGTCCGATTATTTCAGCTTGTGGCTTAAAACTTGCAAAAATGAGCGGACGTGGTTTGGGACACACTGGTGGAACGCTCGATAAATTAGAATCAATTGAAGGCTTTAATGTATTTTTAAAAGAAGAAGAATTTAAAAAACAAGTGAGCGATATAGGTTTTGCCATAATAGGTCAAACTGGTGAATTGGTTCCAGCCGACAAAAAATTATATGCCCTAAGAGATGTGACAGCAACTGTCGATTCAATTCCTCTTATTGCCTCATCTATAATGAGCAAAAAATTAGCCTCTGGCTCTGATACGATTTTACTTGATGTAAAATATGGCGAGGGTGCCTTTATGCACACAATCGAAGATGCCAAAAAACTTGCAAGGGCCATGATAAATATTGGGAAAAAACTTGGCAAAGATACAAGAGCCATGATTACAGATATGAACCAACCTTTGGGAAATACAATTGGAAATGCTCTTGAAGTAAAAGAGGCTATTGAAACTGTAAAAGGAAATGGTCCAAAAGATTTTACCGAATTGGTTTTAACAGCTGGAGAGATTATGCTTATTCAAGGAAAAGTTGCCAAAAATAAAAATGAGGCAAGAAAAATGCTTGAAGATGCAATAAATTCTGGCAAGGCCTTTGAAAAGTTAAAGAAAATGGTCGAATACCAAGGTGGAAATGTAGGGCAAATTGAAGATCCAAGTCTTCTTCCACAAGCTAAATTTAAAACAGAGATGAAATCAAAAAATGAAGGTTATATTGACCATATTCATTCAATGAATCTTGGAATTTTGTCAATGAAACTTGGAGGAGGACGCGAGAGAAAAGAAGATAAGATAAATTATGCAGTTGGCCTTGAAATGAAAGTAAAAAAAGGCGACATGGTAGAAAAGGGCGATACCCTTGCAATAGTTTATCACGACGAAAAACTCACCGACGAATGGATAGAAAGTTTTTACCAAACTTTTACCTATTCAAAAGAAAAAACAAATCCAATTCCAGTTGTAGAAGAAGTTTTGGAATAATTAATAAAATAAAAAATCTTAGTACAAACTAGGATTCAGATTGTTGACAAACTAAATTTTCACCCATTTCGAGCGAACGTAGTGAGTCGAGAAATCTCAAGAGATCTCTCCATGCGTTCGTTTCACTCACACTAAAACACGTTTGTTTTGCAAACTTCTTCGTGATTTCGCACTAAGTTTTAGGGATAATTGTGCCAAATCAAGGCACAATTATCTAGTCGAGATGGGCTGTATCGTATTTTTATTTTTAAATTAATAATTGATTACTAAACTGACTTTGTCAACAGTATGATCCTAGCAAAAAGCTAGGATTTTTAAATTTATTTTTCTTTCATAAATTTAAAAATATAAATTGCGACAAGGCTTGTTGTTATAAATAAAATAATAGCTCCAATAAATACAACATAATTAGAATTTTGAAAGCTTGATGTTGGTCTTTGTTTTTCTATTATTCCAATCAAAGAAAATAAAAATCCAATAATAAGTCCTGGATTTTTGTTTTCTTTAAATACAAATAAAACCATAGCACTTGCAAGTATTAATAAAACAAGACTTATAATTATTGCAAAAGTTGAATAAGGGTCTTTTTTATTTTCGAAAAGAACCATCATTATATTTGTAAAAACAAAAAAAATAATCCAGCCTGCGTGAATTCCTGTAGGAAGAGTAATAAGGTACTTGTATTTTTTAGAAAAATCCTTATTTTGGTCTATAGTTTTTACAAGATTTATCAAAATCAAAGCATAAGCCATTGCTCCTATAAGAGCTGGCATAAGATAATTATTGTTTACCATAACTATATGAATTCCGTTTGCCATATTCCAAAAAATAAAAAGTGGCATCAATTTTTCATAATATATTTCTTCATTTGTCATAGAAAGCTTTTTTATAAATGGCAAAAGCAAAAATAAAAGAGAAAAAATATAAATAAAAATCCAAATATAAAAAGTAGAAAGATCAGGGACAAGTGGATTTTCATACATTTCTAAAACATCCTTATATTTGTGTAAGAAAAATACCCCAATATAAGCCATATAAGAAAAAATCAATGTCAAAATGAACATTATTAATCCGATTAAATAATTTTTATTTTTTAATTTCTTTTTCATAAGTCCTCCTAAAAATCTCAATAGATATTTACCCATTTTCTAAAATAATTGGGTTTTAATTTTTATTTTCCAAAATTTTCAAAAAGTTTCAGAAAAATTTATCAAAATATTCCTTTATTTCACTAATTTGATATTGACAAAGAAATGTTGTATGTAGTATAATACAGAAAACGTTATCTTAATTGTCGACAAATGATAGGTTTTGACTAAAAGCGATATATTCTCATAATTTGGTTGAGAGTTTCTACCACTTACCGTAAATAAGTAGCTATGGCTTTTAAAGGTTGATAGTTAATCTTAAAATAACTATAACTATTAAAATTAGAAAAAAATTATGAAGGAGGATCCTTATGGACTCAAAAACAAATGGTTTTCTAAATAGGTTTTTTCATCTTGATGAAAATAATACTAATGTAAAAACTGAAATTATCGCTGGAATCACAACTTTTATCACTATTGCATATGTGTTGATAATTAACCCTCAAGTTCTATCAACTCCATTTGAAATTATGGGAGATAGCCAAATGGCTCAAAAAATTTCAAACGGTGTATTTATAGGAACTTGTCTCGGTGCCTTTATTGGTACAATTTTAGTTGCTTTTTATGCAAAACTTCCTTTTGCCCAAGCTCCCGGCATGGGCCTAAGTGCATTTTTTGCTTATACCACTATGCTTGGAATGGGATATTCTTATTCTCAAGCTCTTGTAATCGTTTTTATTTCAGGAATATTATTTATTGTAATAACAGCCCTTGGAATAAGGGAGGCAATAATTCGTGCAATTCCTGATTCTATAAAACTTGCAATGACGCCTGGAATTGGTTTGTTTATTACCATAATTGGTTTGAAAAACGCAGGACTTGTTGTAGGAAACGAGGCGACTTTGGTTGCTCTTGTTGATTTTGCAAAATGGAGAGGTCCTGATGCAAATGTAGAACTTGTTATGGGAGCACTTCTTTCACTTATAGGACTTTCCCTTATAGCAATTTTAACCCACAAAAAAGTAAAAGGGGCTATTTTAATTTCAATTTTGGCCTCAACACTTTTGGGAATACCAATGGGCTTAACCCATGTTTCAAATTTAAGTTTAAATTTAAGTTCACAAGTTAATGACTTTTTTGAAGTTTCATTTTTTAACCTAGATTTTGCAGGACTTTTTGCAGGAGAAAATCTGTGGTCATCAATCTTTACAGTGACCATGCTTGTTTTAAGTTTCTCCCTTGTAAATATGTTTGACTCTCTCGGAACCTTGCTTGCAGCAGCAAAACAATCCGGTCTTGTTGATGAAAATGGTGAAGTAATTAATTTGAAAAAGGCCCTAATGAGTGATGCTATTTCTACAGCTGCCGGCGCTTTGGTTGGAACAAGTACAGTTACAACAGTAGTAGAATCATCAGCAGGAATTGCAGAAGGCGGAAGAACAGGACTTACAAGTTTAACAACAGCAATATTATTTTTACTTTCAATAATATTTGTGCCAGTAATTTCAATAATACCAGCTCAAGCAACAGCACCAGCCCTAATTTTTGTAGGAGTATTGATGCTTTCTGGAGTAAAAGATATAGATTTTGAAGACGTGTCAAACGCCCTACCAGCATTTTGTACAATAGTTTTTATGCCATTTACATATTCAATAGCAAATGGTATTGCCCTAGGTTTAATCACCTATTGTGTGGTAAAATTTTTCACAGGACAAAAAGATCAAATCAAACCACTTACCCTTATCATTGCCCTAACTTTTGTCTTTAGGTATGCCTTTATAACTTTAGGATAGGTGGAAATATGACAAGAACTTTTGCCCTAAAAGGAAATATAATTTATAGTAAAAATCAAAACGAAATAAATTTTTGTGAAAATTCTTATTTGATTTGCCAAGATGGAAAATCAATGGGAGTTTTTGAAAAGTTAGATGAAAAATATAAGGACATAGAAGTAATAGATTTTGGAGATAAAATAATCTCTCCAGGACTTGTTGATCTTCACATCCACGCCCCTCAATATAACTTTAGGGGCATGGGTATGGATTTGGAATTGTTGGATTGGCTAAATACCTACACCTTTCCAAGTGAAGCAAAATTTAAAGACGAAAATTATGCAAAAAAATCCTACCAAAGATTTGTAGATTATTTAAAATATGGACCAAATACAAGACATGTGATTTTTTCAAGTCTTCACGTGAAATCCACAATAATTTTGATGGATTTGATGGAAAAATCAAAAATGGTTTCTTTTGTCGGAAAAGTGAATATGGACAGAAATGGTGGAGTAGATCTTGAAGAAAAGGATGCGAGGGAATCAGAAAAAGCCACTCTTGATTGGCTTGAATCCATTAAAGGAAAATACAAAAACACCTATCCGATTTTAACACCAAGATTTATCCCATCATGTAGTGATGAATTGCTTGAAAAATTGAGAAAAATAAAAGACCAGTACAATCTTCCTATCCAATCCCACTTATCAGAAAATTTGGGAGAGATAGAATGGGTCAAAGAATTAGTTCCTAAGGCTAAATTTTATGGAGATGCTTACAATATTTTTGATTTATTTGGCAAAAATAATAAGACGGTAATGGCTCATTGTGTATATTCAAATGAAGACGAACAAGATTTGATAAAAGAAAACGGAGTTTTCATAGCCCACTGCCCAGATTCAAACACCAACCTTACATCAGGAATTGCCCCAGCAGGAAAATACCTAAGAGAAGGACAAAAAATTGGACTTGGTTCAGATGTAGCAGGTGGAACTCACGCATCAATATTTAAGGCAATGGCAGATGCCATAAAAGTTTCAAAATTAAGATACAGATTATTAGACGAAAAAATAAAACCTTTAAGCCTTGAAGAAGCATTTTATATGGGAACTTTAGGCGGAGGAGAATTTTTTGGAAAAGTCGGATCATTTGAAAAAGGATACGAATTTGATGCAATAATAATCGACGATGAAAAATTATTAGAAGAAGACAAATTTAACTTAAAACAAAGACTTGAAAGGATAGTATATCTTTCAAAAGATGAGGATATAATTTCAAAATTTGTAAGAGGTGAAAAAATATTTTAATAGTAAAAATGGATTTTTTCATTAAAATATAAAAAGAAAATTTAAGAAAAGTGGATGCAAGAAAAAAATCAAGCATCCGCTTTTTTTATCTCAAATTTTACAAAATCATTAAAAAGATTACATACGTTTTCAAAGAAATTATTCTTCTATAAATATTTTTAATTGTTAAGGTAAGTATCTTGAGATAAATATAAGTCAAAACTTATTCTTGACAAAAATTAATAAGTAATGTAAACTATTTCATAGATAATTCTAGAATTTTTCGGAGTGCTGACCGCTCATCAATTTATTTTTGATATGTGGGAAATTTCAAAATTTAACCACTAATCTACAATCATTTTTGATAACCGGGGTTCTCAATTTGGATACTGTCCGCTAGTTAATTTTTTGGAATTAATGACCGGGGTTCCTCTGTACAGTTTAACTTATAACTATTAACGTAGCTAATTATATGGAGGCATTAAAATGAAAAAGTATCAATTGAATGTACCTACACCACATTCTTACACTTATGTAACAAAAAATATTCCA
This sequence comes from Anaerococcus rubeinfantis, assembly GCF_001487145.1. Taxonomy (GTDB): domain Bacteria; phylum Bacillota; class Clostridia; order Tissierellales; family Peptoniphilaceae; genus Anaerococcus; species Anaerococcus rubeinfantis. Next base: position 1,445,975 of record NZ_LN913016.1, on the reverse strand, counting down.
AACGTAACAATTGAACAAAGAGAAAGAGCATTAAAAGCAACTCACTACAACGAATTTGCATTCCCAGCAGGCATGCTTACAATCGACATGCTTTCAGATTCAGGTACAACTGCAATGACAGATGTTCAATGGTCTGCAATGTTTTTGGGAGACGAATCTTATGGTAGAAACAAGGGATATTATGTGCTTTTAGATGCATTTAGAGATGTATTTGAAAGAGGAAATGACCAAAAAAGAGTAATAGACCTTGTAAGAACTGATTGCGAAGACGTAGAAAAAATGATGGATGAAGTTTATTTATGTGAATATGAAGGCGGACTTTTCAATGGTGGATCTGCTCAAATGGAAAGACCAAACACATTTATCATCCAACAAGGTCGTGCAGCTGAATCAGTATTATTCGAACTTGTAAAAAATATATTAAATAGTAGAGAACCAGGAAAAACTTATACAATTCCATCAAACGGACACTTTGATACAACAGAAGGTAATATCAAACAAATGGGATCAATTCCAAGAAACCTTTACAATAAAGAATTATTGTGGGAAGTTCCAGAAGGTGGTAAATACGAAAAGAATCCTTTCAAAGGAAATATGGATACAGAAAAACTAGAAGAGTTAATTACAAAACTAGGACCAGAAAATGTACCATTAGTTTATACAACAATAACAAACAATACAGTTTGTGGACAACCAGTATCTATGGCAAACTTGAGAGAATGTTCAAGAATTGCTCATAAATACGATATTCCTTACATGTTTGATGCAGCTAGATGGGCAGAAAATGCTTATTTCATCAAAGTAAATGAAGAAGGATACGAAGATAAGTCTATAAACGAAATAGCTCAAGAAATGTTCTCATATTGTGATGGATTTACAGCATCTCTTAAAAAAGATGGCCACGCAAACATGGGTGGAGTTTTAGCATTTAGAGATAAGGGATTATTCTGGAAGAAATTCTCAGACTTTAATGAAGATGGATCAGTTAAAACTGACGTAGGTATCCTACTTAAAGTAAAACAAATTTCATCATATGGAAATGACTCATATGGTGGAATGAGTGGTAGAGATATTATGGCACTAGCTGCAGGTCTTTATGAAGCATCAAAATTTGAATATCTAGATGCACGTGTTAAACAATGTGAATATTTAGCTCAAGGATTCTATAAAGCAGGAATCAAGGGTGTAGTACTTCCAGCAGGTGGACACGGTGTTTATATTAACATGGATGAATTCTTTGATAACAAGAGAGCTCCAGAAACTTTTGCAGGCCAAGGTTTCTCAGTTGAATTAATCAGAAGATATGGAATAAGAACAGCTGAGCTTGGAAACTATTCAATGGAATACGATCTAAAAACACCAGAACAACAAAAAGAAGTAGCTAACGTAGTTAGATTTGCAGTTAATAGAAGTCAACTTAGCAAAGAACATATGGACTATGTAATAGCAGCAGTTAAAGCATTGTACGAAGATAGATCAACAATACCTAATATTAAAATTGTTAAAGGTCATAATCTACCAATGCGTCACTTCCACGCATTCCTAGAACCATATGAACCAAGTGAAGAAGAAAAATAAAATTTTTAGCAGAATCCCATTTGGGATTCTGCTAAATTCATAATATTAGGGAGTATGTTATGGAAAATAAAATATCAAACAGAGACGGTTTTCAGTCTAAGTGGGGTTTTATCCTTGCTTGTATAGGATCTGCAGTTGGAATGGGAAATATTTGGAGATTTCCTATCCTTGTTTCTCAATATGGTGGAATGACATTTTTGATTCCTTATTTTATATTTGTAGTTTTGATAGCTACAACAGGAGTAATAACAGAAATGGCTCTTGGACGTTCAACAGAATCTGGAACAGTAAGAGCTTTTGGTAAATGTACTGAATTAAAATATGGAAATAAAAAAATCGGAGAAGGACTAGGAGTAATACCTGTAGCTGGATCTCTTGCTCTTGCAATAGGTTATACTTGCGTAATGGCTTGGATATTTAAATATACTTTCATGGCTTTTTCAGGAGAACTTAGTGGAATGGGTCAAGATATGGACCTAATTGGAAAAACGTTTTCTGAAACAGCAACAGCAATGGGAGCAAATCTTTGGATTGTAGTTGCAATAGTAGTAAGCTGTGTAATTATGATACTTGGAGTTTCAAACGGAATTGAAAAATCAAATAAAATTATGATGCCAGCTCTATTTATTCTTTTTGTAGGTCTTGCAATTTATATTACAACAATACCAGGCTCAGAAAAAGGATATAAATATATATTTACAATTGATAATGAGTTAATAAAAAATCCAAAAGTTTGGATATATGCTTTTGGACAAGCATTTTTCTCACTTTCAGTAGCAGGATCAGGAACTGTAATTTATGGTTCTTATTTATCAAAAAAAGAAAACTTGATAACATCTGCAAGAAACGTAGCAGTTTTTGATACAATAGCAGCCTTGATGGCAGCATTTGTAATAATTCCAGCTATGGCTACAGCAAATACAGCCCTAGATACAGGCGGTCCTGGCTTAATGTTTATTTATTTAGTAAATGTATTAAACGGAATGCCTGGCGGCAGAATAGTAAGCATAATATTTTATGTTTGCGTATTATTTGCAGGAATAAGTTCAATAATAAATTTATATGAATCATCAGTAGCATATTTACAAGAAAAATTTAATTTTTCAAGAAAAAAATCAACCCTAATAATCCATATATTTGGCTGTGTTATTGCAATATTAATTCAACCAATAGTTTCACAATGGATGGATGTAATTTCAATTTATATCTGCCCACTTGGAGCAGCATTAGCAGCAATAATGCTTTTATGGGTTGCAGGAAAAGATTTCTCACTAAAAGCTGTAAACGAAGGTGCAAAAAAACCAATCGGATCTTGGTATTATCCACTTTCAAAATACGTTTACGTAGGAGCAGCAATAATAGCCTTAATCGCCGGAGCAGTTCTTGGAGGAATAGGCTGATAAAATAATAATAAGCTTATCGAATTATTAATTAATTTGATAAGCTTATTTTTTTATGAAAAAATATAAAAAATTTTAAAAGCAGTATTTATCCTGCTTCAGAGCGTAGACAAAGTCAGTTTAATAATTCATTAATAATTTAAAAATAAAATTACGATAAAACCCATCTCGACTAAGTGAGTGAAACGAACGCATGGAGAGATCCTATGAGATTTCTCCGCTCGTTGCACTCGGTCAAAATAGGTGAATTTTTATTTTGTTGGCAGTCTGAGCAGAATTTATCCTGCTTTTTTTATTTTCTAATTATTTTTCTAGTAATTAATTTTAAATAATAAAAAATTAATGAAAGTACTTTCTTATAAAGATTTAAATTTTTATTGGAAAACGGGAAAATGATTTTTTTATTTTATTTATCTGAAAGTAATTTCAAAATAAAGCAAATTCTTGAAAATAAATTTAAGATGGAATATACTTTAATCATCAAGGAGGTTTTTATGGCTGATAAAGTTAATGTAAGTGCTATTGAAAATAAATTAATAGTATCTTGTCAAGCTTTGCCTGATGAGCCTTTGCATTCATCTTTTATTATGGGAAGAATGGCAAAAGCTGCTAAAGAAGGTGGAGCAAAAGGTATTAGAGCTAATACCAGTGAAGATATTAAAGAAATACAAAAAGAAGTTGACTTACCTATTATAGGTATTGTGAAAAAAGATTTTGAGGATTCTAAAGTCTATATTACACCAACTATGGATGAGGTTGATGAACTTGTTTCTTGTGGGGCTGATATTATTGCCATGGATGCTACAAGTGATTTAAGACCTGGAAACATTACAATTGATGAATTTTTCAAAAAAGTTAAGGAAAAGTATCCAAATAAATTGTTTATGGCTGATTGTTCTACTATTGATGAAGCTATAAATGCAGATAGGCTTGGATTTGATTTTATTGGAACTACCTTGGTTGGATATACTGACCAATCTAAAAATGATAAAATCGATGAAAATGATTTCGAGATTCTTAGAAAAATTATAAAAAATGTAAAGAATAAAGTAATAGCTGAAGGAAATATTAATACACCTGAAAAAGCAAAAAGAGTTTTGGAACTTGGTGCTTATAGTGTTGTTGTTGGATCAATTATTACAAGACCACAAGTTATTACTAAAAATTTTGCTAGTAAAATTGATGAATTAGAAAAATAAAAAATATTTAATAAAAGAAAGGGAAAATTATGAGAAATTTAGACAAATATAAGGGAGTTATTCCAGCATTTTATGCATGCTATGATGAAAATGGAGAAATTAGTCCTGAAAGGGTAAGAGAACTTACAAAATACCATATTAGTAAAGGTGTTAAGGGTGTTTATGTTAATGGTTCTTCTGGAGAATGTATTTACCAAAGTGTTGAGGATAAAAAAATTGTTCTTGAAAATGTAATGAAGGAAGCTAAGGGTAAGCTTACTGTTATAGCTCACGTAGCTTGCAACAATACAAAAGATTCTATGGAACTTGCAGCTCATGCTGAAAGTTTGGGCGTTGATGCAATTGCAGCTATACCTCCAATATATTTTAGACTTCCAGAATATTCTATAGCATCTTATTGGAATGATATTTCTTCTGCTGCACCAAATACTGATTTTGTAATTTACAATATTCCACAACTTGCAGGGGTTGCTTTAACAGAGTCCTTATTTAGTGAAATGAGAAAAAATCCTAATGTAATTGGTGTTAAAAATTCTTCAATGCCAGTTCAAGATATTCAAATGTTTAGACAAAATGCCGGAGATGATTATATAATTTTCAACGGTCCAGATGAACAATTTATTTCTGGTAGACTTATTGGAGCTGAAGGAGCAATCGGTGGAACATATGGTGTAATGCCAGAATTAATTTTAAAAATGGATGAATGTCTAAAAAATAAAGATTTAGATAAGGCTCGCGAAATCCAATATGCTGTTGATGCAATAATTTATAAAATGTGCTCAGCTCACGGAAATATGTATGCAGTAATAAAAGAAATATTAAGAATTAATGAAGATTTAGATATTGGTGGAGTTAGAAAACCTCTTGAAAACTTGATTGATTCTGATATGGAAATTGTAAAAGAAGCTGCTAAGATGATAAATGATGCAAAAAATAAATATTTAGGTTAAGGTGAAAAAAATGCAAGGTTTTACAAAAATTGATTTAGCAATTTTAATTGTATATTTAGCAGCAGTATTATTTGCAGGCCTTCATTTCTCTAAAAAAGAAATGAAGGGCAAAGAATATTTTAAGGGTGATGGAACAGTACCTTGGTGGGTAACTTCAGTTTCTATTTTTGCAACACTTCTTAGTCCGATTTCATTTTTATCTCTTGCAGGAAATTCTTATGCAGGAACTTGGATTATGTGGTTTGCACAACTTGGAATGCTTGTAGCAATTCCTTTTACTATAAAATTTTTCCTACCAATTTATAGTAAACTTGATATAGATACAGCTTATCATTACCTAGAATTAAGATTTGACAGCAAGGGCCTAAGAATTCTTGGGGCAGTAATGTTTATAATTTACCAAGTTGGTAGAATGTCAATTATAATGTATCTTCCATGTATGGTTTTATCCAAACTTATGGGTATAAATGTAAATATTTTAATTATAATCATGGGAGTTATAGCAATTATTTATTCCTATACTGGTGGACTTAAATCAGTTTTGTGGACAGATTTTATCCAAGGTTCAGTTTTACTTATTGGTGTAACTTTTGGATTGTTTTATTTAATGGCAAATATTAATGGCGGATTTGGGGCAGTTGCAAGTGAACTTTTCACAAATCACAAATTTTTAGCAGTAAACGAACCAATATTTGATGCAAATATATTTAGGGATTCAATATTTTTACTAATAATTGGAGCAGGCTTAAATACAATAGGATCTTATGTTTCAAGTCAAGATATTGTACAAAGATTTACAACTACAACTGATACAAAAAAATTAAATAAAATGATGATAACAAACGGTTGTCTATCAATTTTTATTGCAACAGTATTTTATCTTATAGGAACAGGACTTTTCGTATTTTATAAAGTTCAAGGCAATCCTTTACCACCAGCAGCTCAACAAGACCAAATTTTCGCATCATGGATAGCTTTTGAGCTTCCAGTAGGATTTACAGGAATATTACTTGCAGCAATTTATGCAGCAAGTCAATCAACTCTTTCAACAGGATTAAATTCAGTTGCATCAAGTTGGGCTTTAGATATTCAATCAAGCTTGAAAAAAGATTTAAGCTTTGAAAAACAAACAAAAATTGGTCAAAGAGTTTCATTAGTAGTAGGAATTTTTGCAATAATTGTTTCAATGATTTTGGCAAATGGAGATATAAAATCTGCCTACGAATGGTTTAATGGATTTATGGGTCTTGTTTTGGGAATACTTGTAGGAACATTTATCCTTGGAGCATTTACAAAAACAGCAAATAAATTTGGAGCAACACTTGCCTTTATCGCTGCAAGTGGAGTTATGATTTATATAAAATATTTCGTAGATCCAGCAAAAATATCTTTCTGGTCATACTCAATTATATCAATATTAGTTTCTTTAGTAGTTGGACTTATTGGATCAGCAATTTACAATAAAGTTAAGGGTAAAGAAACTGTATTACCAAAAAACACAACAATTTATAATCAAAATTAGGGGTAAAGATGATATTTGGAAATATAAAAAATTTAGAAGAATTTGATTATTTAAGTGATCAAATAAAAGATTGTTTTGAGTTTTATAAAAACAATGATATGAAAAAAATGGAAAAGGGAAGTCATCCTATAAAGGGAGATGATCTTTTTGTAAATATAGTAGAATATGAAACTACAAATCCTGAAAATAGATTTTGGGAAGCTCACAAAGATTACCTTGACCTTCACCTTATGCTTGATGGAATTGAACAAATTGATTTAAACTTTATAGGTAATATGGACTTGGGCCCATATAAAAAAGAAGATGATTATCAAGCGATGGAAGGTGAAAAAAATTCATCAGTAATTTTAAATGAGGGAGATTTTCTAATTTGCTATCCAAATGATGGTCATATGACAGCCGTAAAAGTTAAAGATCCACAAAAAATTAAAAAAGCAATTTTTAAGATCAAATTATAGGATATAATAGAGGCAGTGTGATGAGCATTTGCCTCTTATTTTTTTAAGGAGATATTATGAAAAAATATATAAGCATAGATATAGGTGGAACTGCCATAAAATATGGACTTATCGATTGTGATGCAAATATTTTGGAAAAGAATGAAATCGATACAAATGCCCAAAAAGGCGGAGACCATATCTTAAATGAGGTTATAAAAATAGTTGGAAATTTTGTAAAAGAAAATCAAAATGACCAAATCATGGGAGTTTGTATTTCAACAGCAGGCGTGGTTGATACAAAAAAAGGATCAATTTATCATGCATCAGACCTTATTCCAAATTATATTGGAATTAATTTTAAAAATACCATTGAAGAAAAATTTTCCTTGCCTTGTCAGGTAGAAAATGATGTAAATTGTGCGGGTTTTGCTGAATATAAATCTGGAGCAGGAAAAGATAGTAAAGTTTGCCTTACTCTTACAATTGGAACAGGAATTGGTGGATGTGGAATAATTGATGGAAAAATAATCCATGGGGCAAATGGGTCAGCTTTTGAAGTAGGCTACATGAACATTAGAGATGATGAATTTGAAAAGCTTGGTTCTGCAAAAACTTTGGTAGAAAAGGTTGCAAGAGAAAAAAACCAAGATTTATCTTTGTGGAATGGAAAAAAAGTTTTTGAAAATGCAAAAAAAGGCGATGAAATTTGTATAAGAGCAATTGATGAGATGTGCGATGTTTTGGGTCTTGGTATAGCAAATTTATCCTATATGTTAAATCCTGATACTGTGGTTTTGGGAGGGGGAATAATGGCTCAAGAAGAATATTTGAAAGAAAAAATTGAAGAAAAATTATCCAAATATTTGCAAGAAAGATTTTACAAAAATATCAGCCTAAAATTTGCCAAACACAAAAATTCTGCAGGCATGCTTGGAGCCTACTATAATTTTAGGGAAATAGAAGAAAAGTAGGGGATTATTTTGGAGTATTACAATAAATCTGTTGTAGAAATAGTAGAATCAAATTATGAAAATTTTACAGAAGTAGAAAAAAATATAGCGGATTTTTTTATTTACAACAATAAAAGAGATGATTTTTCAAGCAAATCCATAGCAGAAAAACTATTTGTATCCCAAGCCTCCCTTTCAAGATTTGCACAAAAATGTGGATTTCGAGGATATAGAGAATTTGTCTACCAATATGGGCAAGATTTTGTAGAAAAAAAAGAAGATATAAATGGAAATGTTAGCCAAGTTTTAAACACTTACCAAGAACTTTTAAACAAAACTTATAGCCTTATAGATGAAAACCAAATAAAAAGAATAATAAATTATATAAACAAGGCCCACCGAGTTGTTGCTTGTGGGAAAGGCTCATCAGGACTTGCTGCAAATGAGATGGAATTAAGGTTTATGAGAATAGGAGTAAACATAGACTCCATTACAGATTCTGATCAAATGAAAATGAGAGGTGCCTTTCACGATGAAAATTCCTTGATTTTTGGTTTGAGTATAAGCGGAAATACAAGCGAAGTTTTGCTATTTTTATCCCAAGCCTACAACAAAAACGCAAAAACAATCCTAATTACTTCTCAAAATAGAGATTTGTACAAGGATTATTGCGACGAAGTAATACTTGTTCCATCCTTAAAACATTTAAACTACGGTAATGCCATAAGTCCACAATTTCCAATTTCAGTAATGGTTGATATTTTATATTCGTATTTTGTAAAAGAAGATAAAAACACCAAAGAAAAACTTCACGGCGACACCCTAAAAGCTTTAGGGACGGAATAATTTATAAAATATTTATCGGTCAAATTTCTTGACAATTTCTACTTTTAAAATATCCTAAATATAGGTGATTAAAATGATTAAAGAAAAAATAATAGAAAATATAGGAATAATTTATTTAGACAAAGAAGATGTTATAAATGCCTTAAATTTAGAAATGGTTAAAGATATAGAAAAAATCCTCAAAAAATGGGAAGATGATGACAAAATAAAGGCGGTTTTGTTTGATTCACTTTGCCAAAAAGGATTTTGTTCGGGCGGAGATTTAAAAGAAATTTATAATGATTATCTTTTAAACGAGTCTTGCCAAAATAAGGATGAGTTTTATGAAGAAGAATTTATCCTTGATAAATTCGTAAAAAATTACAAAAAACCAGTTCTTAGCCATTATTTTGGAATAGTTATGGGAGGAGGAATTGGTCTTAGCATAAATTCTGATTTTATAATTGCAGACGAAAGCGTAAATTGGGCCATGCCAGAAACAAGACTTGGCTTCGTTCCAGACGTTGGAGTATGCAAACACATTTCAAAACTACCCCAAGCTCTTAGTCAATACCTTGGACTTTGTGGAGAAAGCCTAGGATCAACTGATCTTATAAATTATGATTTGATAGACTTATATATAAAATCAGAAGACTACGATGAGCTTTTAAATATTTTATTTGACCTTTCAAAAAAATATGAGGGAGAAAAATTAATAAAAGAATTTAGAAAAGAAAGCGAAAAATTCAAAAATCCAAAAGAAAATTCTAAAATTTCTAAAAATTTAGGAAAAATTGAAAAATATTTTTCCAAATCCTCAATAGAAGAAATTTTTGAAACTCTTGAAAAAAACAAGGAAAAGGACGAATTTACAAAAAATACTTTGGAAAATTTGTATGAAAAATCTCCTTTCATGCTAAAAGTTCAATTTGAAAAATATTTTGTCTGCAAAAACTTAAGCCAAGATGAAGTCTTTGACCTTGATTTAAAAATTTTAAAATATTCAAGAAAAAAAGGCTTGATGGAAGAAGGGATAAGGTCTTTAATAATTGATAAAGAAGATGCAAATTGGAAGGAAAAATCCGTAGACCAAGTCCCAGATGAAAAGGTAAAAGAATTACTTGGAATTGAAAAAATGTACAGAGATAGATAATTTTAAATTATTCCAGACTGTTGACAAACTAAATTTTCACCCATTTCGAGCGAACGTAGTGAGTCGAGAAATCTCATGAGATCTCTCCATGCGTTCGTTTCACTCACTTAGTCGAGATGGGTTTTAGCATGATTTTATTTTTAAATTATTAATAAATTATTAAACTGACTTTGTCTACGCTCTGAGATAATTTTAAATTATCCTAATTTAATAAAATTCAATAAATTAAAAAAAGGGAGAAAAAAATGGACGTATTATTAGTAATTGACTTACAAAATGATTTTATTGACGGGGCCTTGGGAAACGATGGAAATGAAAAAATAGTTAAACCCATTGAAAAATTAGTTGAAAATTTCAATGGAGAGGTTATTTTTACCAGAGACACCCACGACAAATCCTATCTAAAAACACTAGAAGGAGAACACCTTCCAGTAGAACACTGCATAAAAAATTCCAAAGGCTGGCAAGTAAGAATTGATACAAAAAATCACAAAGTAATTGACAAACCATCTTTTGGTTCCTACGAACTTGTAGGATATTTAGAAAAATTAAATCAAAAAGAAAAAATCGAAAATATCTATATGGTAGGAATTTGCACCGATATTTGTGTCCTATCAAATGCAATTTTAATAAAAAATGCCCTTTTGGATACAGAAGTTTCAGTCATAGAAGATTTGTGCAAGGGAACAAACGAAAAAAATCACAAAACAGCCCTAGACGCTATGAAATCTTGTCAGGTGAATATTATTGATTCAAAAGAAAAACAAAATTAATAGAGATTTAATAAAGGCATGAAAATTTAAGAATTTTTATATTATTTATAGGTGGTAAATATGGAAACAAAAAATATTGATACAGTTGAATATTATTGCTTACAAAAAGAAAATCAATTTTTTGATAGGAAAAGTGCAAGAATTAAACCTATAGATATTTTGAGACACTTGGTGGCATTTGCTAATTCTGAAGGTGGAAAATTAGTTATAGGCATAGAGGATGATGGGAAGATTACAGGATTTAAGACTGGAGGAGCCCATTTAGTTGATGAATTTAGAAATATATGTATCACAGAATTAAGAGAAACACCAATTAATGTCAAATTTGAAGTTAAAGAGACTACTAATTTTAATGGTGAAGATTATGTTGTTCTAATTATTTCTGTAGATGTATCTACTCAAAGAGTAATTAAATCACATGATGGAAAAGTTTATTTAAGACAAAATGATAAATCTAAGGAATTAAATTTCGAACAAGTATTGCAACTTCAATATGATAGAGGTCAAAGATTTTTTGAAGATGAAGTTGTAGAATTCTCTAGTATTAAAGATATTGATTGTGATTTACTAAATGAATATAAAAAAATAATGAACATAACTAATCTATCCGATAAAGAAGTATTATCAGCTAGAAATTTTTTAATTAATGGAAAACTCACAAATGCAGGGATATTACTTTTTGGTATAAATCCCAGCAAATTTTTACCGCAAGCTAGACTTAGGGTAATAAGATATGATGGGATGTACCAGAATGTCGGCACTGAAATCAATATAATAAAAGAGAAAACTTTTGAAGGATCGATTCCGGATATAATAAAAAAATCGAGAGGATTTATAAATACTCAATTACGTGATTTTCAATATTTAGATGAGGATGGAAAGTTCAAAATAATGTCTGAATATCCTGAATTTGCTTGGTTTGAAGGAATAGTTAATGCTTTAACACATAGAAATTATTCTATAAGAGGAGAACATATTAAAGTTCTATTATTTGATGATAGAATGGAGATATTAAGTCCAGGCCTTTTACCTAATATTGTTACAATAGAAAATATTCTAAATCAAAGATATTCTAGAAATCCAAGAATTGCAAGGATTTTATGTGAATTTGGATGGGTTAAAGAAATGAATGAAGGTGTAAAAAGAATTTATTCAGAAATGGAAAAATTTTTCTTAAAAGCTCCAACATATATGGAGCCGAATAACAATGTTTTATTAGTGCTTGAAAATAATGTTCTTAACAGAAGTGTTAGAGTATCAGAAAATATTAAAAAATCAATATCAGAAGAGAAATTTAAAGATTTAAAAGATGAGGAAAAAATAATTCTTCACTATATGTATAATAGTGGTGAAGTAATGAATACAAAACAAGCTACAAAAGTGACTGGCAAAGGAAGAACTTTCTGTATAAATATGTTAAAAGAACTTGAATCTAAAGGAATCCTAACATGGCATGGAACATCAACTAGAGATAAAACTCAATATTACACACTAAATTTTTAATTTTAAATAAAATTATGCATAAGAATAAATATCAAATTTAATTATATGATAAGAAACGGTAAGAAAAAGCTTAGAATACTAAAATTATTAGATTCTTTGTCTTATAAAACATTGAAATTATAAGACTTAGCAAGAAACGGTAAGAAACGGTAAGAAACGGTAAGAAACGGTAAGAAAATTTGAATTTGATATTTCCTACCTTATATATAAACCTTATTAAATTTAATATGGTATAATTAAATAAATATTAGACTTTTTCTTTCCTCTTAAGAAAAAGTCACTTGGGGAATTAGCTCAGTTGGGAGAGCGCTTGACTGGCAGTCAAGAGGCCAGGGGTTCAAGTCCCCTATTCTCCACCAATTTTTAAAAACTTGAAAAAATAGGATTTTGTGATATACTTTAAGTAAGAGGAATTCTCTTATAATCCTTGATTTATTCAGGGAATATGGATGTGAAAAATGTGGTATCACCACAAAAAAAGACAGTAGGGCGAACTACTGTCTTTTCATTTACTTGTTTTCGGAATAATACTTTTTTATAAAAAATAGTATAAGTCCAACCAACAAGGGAAAAATAAAATTTTCCAATATGGATGTGATCAATGCATTCACCTCTTTTCACCTATTAAGTAATAGGCAAAATTATTATACCATTATTATAAAGAATATAAAAAAGTCAAATCTTGAAAAAATAGGCTTTTGTGATATAATTTAAGTAAGAGAAATACTCTTATAATCCTTGATTAATTCAAGGTATTATGGTGAACAAACATGGCAACCGCCAAAAAAAGACAGTAGGTGCGAACTACTGTCTTTTTCTTTACTTGTTTTCGGAATAATACTTTTTTATAAAAAATAGTATGACTCCAACCAACAAGGGAAAAATAAAATTTTCCAATATTATGGTGAACAAACTTCTCACCACCTTTCACCTATTAAGTAATAGGCAAAATTATTATATCACAGAAAAATATTTTAATTTCAATTCAAAAGTTAAATTTTTATTTAAATTTAATCCCAGCTGTAAAAGTCTGGGATTTTTTTGTGAAAAAATTTCTGGATTGAAGATTTTTTGCCCCTATTGTATAATAGAAACAATATTAAATTGAGGTGACTATATGATAAAAAATAAAATGAAATTAATGATAGGAGTCCTTAGCTTGGGACTTGTTTTTGCTGGATGTAGCAATAAAAATGATGAAAATAATTCTTCATCAGATCCAACAATCCCATATTCCAATAAGGCTTCAAATAAATCAAATGAAAAATCAGAAATTTCTAAAAAAGACCAAGGAAAAGTTGTTGAAGATTCAATAAATTCAGAAATTTTAAAACAAAATTGGAAGTACAAGGTATATCTTCCAAATGGCTATGATGAAAAAAGCGATGAAAAATATCCGGTTTTATATATGCTCCACGGATTTGGAGAAAATTCATCATCAATTCTTGAAAAATCCAATACAAAAGATGTCCTAGATAAAATCATGAAAGATAAAGAAAAGAAGATGATTGTGGTTTTTGTTGATGGATTTACTTCATTTTTTATAGATAGCGATTACGACAAAAATATGGAAAGTGCAATAAAAGATGAGTTAATCAAAGAAATTGATGAAAATTATAAGACGGATGCAAACAAAAATTCCAGAGCAATCGGTGGAATTTCTGTAGGAGGATATGGGGCAGCAGGCCTTTCTCTAAGAAATCCTGACCTATTTACAAAAGTACTTTTGATTTCTCCAACTCTTTGGGACAAACTTGATGAAGATAGCCTCATTAGAAGAAATTATCTGGCATTTTCAGACGGAATACAAAATTGGTCAGACGAAGTTTATAAGGAAAAATTCCCTACAAACTTTATAAACGCCCAGTCAAAAGATATAAATTTCTATATAAGATCAGCAGAAGGCGATACAAAAATAAAAATTGACGATATAGAAAAATTCAACAAAAAATTAGAAGAAGCCGAGGTAAACACAGAATTTAAAAAAGACGGCAAAGAATTTGATCACGATTATGATTACTGGAATAAAATAACAGAAGAATCATATTTGTGGGTTCTAGATGAATTTGAAAAATAAACCTATAAATTTCCCTTTAATTTTGAAAAAAATTAAGGGGATTTTTTTGTTAAAAATTTTTTTAGAAAAATATTTATATTTATAATTTATTTTAATAATATAACTAAAATCCGTTGACTAAAAATTTGTAAAGAGCTATAATTGTTATAAGTGAAAGTGTCTGAATTTCTAATAATTTAAGACAAAAAAAGAAAATTTATAAGCGAATGCTTTAATAAAATACACTAGAAAAATAAATTAAATATTTTCAAATATTTAATAAAAAAGAAAATAAAAATTAGAAATTTATCAATATTAAATAAAGGAGTTATTATGAAAAAATTAGCAAGAAAAATGATGTCACTATTGATGGCAGTTTTTATGGTATTACAAGTAATCTTGCCAGCCTTTGCGACAAGCTCGAAGGCAGAAGATGAAAATCCAAATTCCATAAAATCGGTCGACAAGCTCGAAGATGATCCCGACTTAGACCTATCAATCAAAAAATCACAGGAAATTTACGACAAAAAGAAAGTCGAAAAAGACCAAGACAAATTCACCATAGCCGTAAGTATTCCAGATACAAACTCCAAATTTAGGCTTGTAAAAAGAAATGACCTAAAATTATTTGATGATAATTATTTTGAAACAAATGAAAAGGCAAGCAAGGAATATTGGCGTGTTAAAGATATGCTAAATGACCAAGGACTTGACCTTGATTTAGAAATAATTGAAGATGAAAACGGCTTTAAATTAATAACAAAAGAAGAATTAGAAAAAGATACAGAAAATCAAACAGAAAATCCTTATGGAGAAAACTATTCATACATAGACTTTAAAATAATGGATGATTTTGATTTCAACGAAAAAGGAAATCAAAAATTATTAGACGAAGATAAGCTAATATTTAACCTAGAATTCCTTCAATACGAATCACTAGATCCAGAATACAATCTTTATGAAAAAGACCAAGAAGGAAATTTGAAAATCAAAAACCAAGGGGATATCTTTGCCCTAATAGTTGATGATAAAAAATCTTTGTATGATACAAAAAAACTAGAAGAAGATTATAACAATTTAAAATTATATAAGGAAGAAAAATTACAAAAAGAAGCTGACCAAAAGGCACAAAAAGAGGCAGAAGAAAAGGATAAAAAAGAGACGGAAGAAAAACAAAAAGAAGAAGAGGCGAAAAAAGCCCAAGAAGAAAAAGCCAAAGCAGAAAAATCTTCATCAAACAAAGAAGAACAATCAGAAAACTCCAAAGAAGAATCAAATAAAGAAAAAGAAAGCAAAACAGAAATAAAAGTAGAATCAAACGAAACTTCAAATGAAACTTCAAATAAAGAAAAAGAAGAAAAAACGGACTCAAACAAAGAAGAAAAAGATTCTACAAAAGAAGAAACAAAAACACAAGAGAAAAAAGAAGATACAAATAAACAAGAAAACAAAAAAGAAACTGAAACACAAACAAATAAAACAAAAGAAAATTCTCAAGCTAAAACACAAGAAAAGTCAGAAGAGAAAAAAGAAGAAAAACAAGGCTTGATGCCAAAATTAAGAATGCTATTTTTGGGTCAACCAGAACCAGCAAAAGCTTTAAAATCAGCTCCAACAAATAGCACACTTAATCTTGATGGAAAGAAATTTACAATAAATACTCGTTTTGATACATCAACTGCAGTTGGACCAATAAAAGCTGGTCAATACTTTATAATTCATTTAGATGAAAAACTTACAGTAAATGATGAAAATTCACTTGAACCTATCAAATATAATGGAAAAATTATAGCTACACCAAAATACAATAATGACAATACAATTACCTATACTATAAAAGAAGATATTAACGAAAATATTAACGTCCCATTAAGTATTCCAGTAGACTATAATACAGAAAAAATAAAGCTTGATAAGGACGGAACGTTCACAGTAACTAACAAAGTATCAGGACTTGGAGTAAAAGCACCAAAAGATTTAGTTCCACAAAAAATCGATAAAAATGGTAATCCAGCAGGATCAATCATAGAACCAGGAAGGAAAGATATAACCCAAATAGTTGACTCAAGTAAAAACTATAGATTGGATATTGACTCAGTGGGTAATCCAGTCATAGAAAACGGGGAAATGGTTGGAATAAACTGGGTAGTAAAAATTGAATCTGACAAAGATTTGAAAAATGACCTAGGTATGAAGATGAACTTCACTCTAGTAGAAGGTTCAGGACTTAAGGAAATCGAAAGCATTACTTCCAGTGATGCTACTGAAGATATCCAAAATAATGATGCCATAAAAGGCAAAACAGGAATAGTTGATTCAAAACACTCTACAATAAATCAATCAACAAAATCCTATATGTATACTATCTATACACCTATAAGCAATAGACAAGCTGACTATGTGTTAGATATTTCTACTATTCTTACTAAAGATTTGACTAATGGTCAGCCATATGTCGGCGCAGTTAGAAGTGTAATGGATAAGGGATATCCAAAGGACAAAGTAGAACAAGACACACCTACAAGAGTAGGTATAAACAATCGTACTACTATAGAAGGTAAATTTTTATCAAACACAAAGGCTCAATGGACTATAACAGATGGAGTGTGTACATTAGATAAAAATAATGGCCTACCTTTAGAAACTAGAACTCTTAAAGGAGCAAATATAAACTCCGGTAAGAGAGTAGTTTATGGTGTAGATACAGCTACTGGTATGATGGTAGTAAAAGAACAAGAAAAAGGCTTAACTTCTATTCCAGATAAGGAAACTGATCCTGATACTTCCCAAGCTGTAGGTAACATTGGCGTATATCAATTTACACACGACGTAGATGAATCAACAACTCCAAATTCTTATACTATGGCAGGAGTTAAAATATCAAAATTCCAAGACCTATATATAGACCAAGAATGGAACTTGCCAGTAGAAGGCATGACAATGCCAGCTCAAACATTTATCGCAAAAGATGACGCTGGAAAGCAAATAGCTGAGAAACACGTAGATGCAGGTGCAGAGGGAGAAAACCAAAGACTTGTTGTAGTGCCTAACGCTAGATATTGGAATATCGCAGATGATGGAACAGCCAATAAAGTTGGTCATAAAATAAGTCAAAAATTTGATAGTCCACCAGTAACACAAGGTGGTAAAACATATAAGTACAACGAAAATGCCAACTACTATCAAATCGATACAAAGAGACAATATATTCACAACTCTGCTATCGATACAACAAAACCAAAACCTGTTACATTTACAGTAGTAAAAGTTGATAGTAAAGACCCAAGTAAAAAGCTTGCTGGAGCAAGATTTAAATTACTAGGTGATAATCAACTATCTATAGTTACTGATGACCAAGGTAAGGCAACATTTAATAATGTACTTCCTAGAACTTACACTCTTATAGAAGAAAAAGCTCCAGACGGATATAAGCTTGACCAATCACAAAAGACAATCACCGTAGCAGAAGATGGAACAATCAGTGTAGATGGTGGCAATATCCAGCTATCAGGTGGCAAGAATGTGACAAAACTTGTCCAACACGACAGTGCACCTAACTGGCCAGACTATATGAATGCTATGCATTATGGCAAGATTAATGATAATGGCGAAGTTGAGTTCTACCTATACCTAAAACCAGAAAGCAATAATGGGGGAGATGGTACAAATAGGGATACAAGACTTAACATTTCTATTCCAGGTGTAGACATTACGGATGTAACAGCATATGATGTATCTCCAGGCTATAGAAATACCGTTAAATACAGCATGGAACAACAAAATATCGATGGATACATTCCTTTACTTGGAGATAATGTAATAGATGCTGCAAATAATAACAAAATTACAGGAACTTCTAATAAAACTGATCCATACACAGGAAAAACTGGTTACCAAATCTACTTCCCACAAAAAAGATTTGAAAATGATTGGGGATTCTTAGTAAAAGTAAAAGCTAATATTGGAGATAAACAATCTGTAAGCTTAGACTATGATTGGTTGACAGATAAAGATACAGCTGGACAAACAAAACTTACTCAAAATGTTATTATTAACAAAGCAAGTGGAGAAGCTGGAGAAAATCAAATTTTAGTAACAAACGAAGAATTCACAAAAAGTCCAATTTCTATTACAAAATTTGGAGACGAATTTGATAATGACGGAAATAGAAACAAACTTAAAGGAGCAGAATTTGTTCTAAAAGATAGCAAAGGAAATGTAATTGCCAATAAATTTACTGACAAAAATGGTACAGCAGACTTTGGTAAGTATCCACCAGGAACATATAGACTAGAAGAAGCTCAAGCTCCAGATGGCTACCAAAAAAATGGTGTATACTTTGAAGTTGTAGTTGATGACCAAGGTCAAGTAACTTATACCGCAAGATTTGAAGATGGGATTGGTACACCAGAAGTAGGTCATGATTACTATATAGAAAAAGGTGAAGAGACAGATACTTCAAAGAAGGCAAAAGTAACAAATGTTAACCAAAGACTTGAATACCTAGAAAACGAACCAGGAGATATTGGTGTAAAAACAGGAGTATGGGAAGCCTACAAATTTGAATCTTTAAAATACCACGCTGACATTACTTTGTCAGATTCAGCTCCAGGTACAAGATTTGAAATTCAATTCGATAGAAACCTTGACTTTACCCAATACTTTTCTGATTTTCCTAAAATTGTTATAGATGGAGTAGAAGTTGCAGATCCATATTTCGATTATGACACCAACCTATTGACCTACGTATTTAATGATAAATCAAAAGGAGGACCTGCTACAGCATCAATAAACCTTAGAGGTATAATTCCAGATAAGTATTATGCTACAGAATCAAAGACATATCCATTTACTATAAAAGTAGCACCTGGAGTAGATGGAGTTGGTGGAAATCCTGTATTAACTGAAAAGATAAATGCGGATTATGGACCATACGACTCAGGAACAAGGAACTCTAACCAATTCTACTACTTTAGAGATGTATACCAAAAAGAAGATGGAGAATGGTATGTAACAGTCATGGCTTATCTAAATCCTATGGGATTTAATTATGGTTCTAAGACATCAAGCTTTAACTGGATAACAACTGACTTCCAAAGCGATCAACAAATTGCTAGATGGTCTGGTAAGGGTTATGATCCTCTCTATACTTTGCAAGATGTAAAGGTATATGGAACTGATTTTGCAGCATATAGAGAAAATGAAGTTTGGAAAAACCCTTATATGCCACCATCCTTTGGTGTAAGACCAGAACAAGACCCTAATATTTATCACTTGCTGGCACACCAAAGAATAAATCCAACTCAAAAACTATATATAAGAGAAAATGATGTAACAATAAATTATGATCCTAAAGAAATTAAAACAAGTGGAAGAATTGATTTAAATCATCCTTTAAAGATAACGACACCATCTCCAAGAGATAAAGGTGGTTATATAATAGAACAAACCTATAAGATTACTGATATAGATCAGTTTAACAAAAAATGGAGAGCATTCCATATGACTGATGGTAATCTCGAATCTGCCTTTGCATCTAAAGCGAATGTCAACACGGCCATAGGTGATCAAGCTGGCGGAGAAATTCCAAAATATTACAAGGAAATAATTGGTTTAATAAACAATAAATACACTCCAGGAAGCTTCAAACTTACAAAATATGATGAAACAAATCAAGAAAAGAAACTTCCTAATGCAACTTTTGCATTGACAGATGAAAATGGAAAAGTAATCTACAGAACATCTAATTCTAAAGGTGAAGTTGATTTTACTAATATCGCCCCAGGTAGATACTCATTAGAAGAAACTAAAGCGCCGGATGGTTATAGGCTTACTAACAAAAAATGGCAAGTTACAGTCTTAAGTGATGGTAGCGTTAGGATAAGAGAAACATCTATAACAGGCGAAAGTAAGTTGTACACTGGAAATGAAATTAAGATTCCAGTTGCCAATAAACCAGTTGGACAAAAGTTCAGGGTTTACAAGAAAGACGGAAAAGGCCAACCACTTCCTGGAGCGAAATTCAAAATTACAGATCCAGATGATTCAACTTTCTCAGCTGAAGCAACATCAAGACCAGATGGTATTGTTGAATTCGATGCTACTCTAGTAGAAGGCAAGAATTATATACTTCAAGAAGTTACCCCACCAACTGGATACAATCCACTTAATAAAAAATGGGTTCTAAGAGTAGAAGATGGCAAGACAAAAGTCTACAATTATTCAGAAAACACAGAAATCGGAGAAGTAGAAAAGTCACTTATTGGAGAAGAAGGTACAGAATGGGTTGATGTTAAAAATAGAAACACATCAGGCTGGTCAGACTATGACAATAGATGGACTGGTTGGGCAGCTAATAGCAAAGATGCCAAACACTTGGGTACTAGGATTATTGCTATAAATAAGAAAGAAAAATATGTAGTTCAAAGATATATAATAAACCCAGAAGCAAAACAGACTGTAGGAGTAGATGGTATAACAGCAGCCACAATCCACAGAGAAAAACCAGAATATCCAAATATGGATTGGTACAAGGGTGATGAAGATATAAAAATATTCACCCTAGAAGCCAAAGAAGGTGGCAATACTGATGGCAAGGTTACTGGTCTAATATCTGACTTAAGACTTGCAGCTTATGAAGTAACTGAAATTACTGATACAGTAAAGAAAACTACCGACAATTCTCATCATGGAGAAACTAGACTAAAACTAGACCTACCAGCTACAAATAAGCCAATAGTAGTTGACGTCAAAGTACCTTACAAAGACGAAAACGGTGGAGTTGGTACTGGTATGGACTGGAGAGAAGGTAACACAACCTACTGGAAGTCCGACTACTACGAAAGAGTATCCGACATCAAAACCGCAGGCCTTGTAAGTAGTACAGGCGGAACTATAGTTGGTTCATATGTAGCAGAAGGCTCACTCGATGTAACAAATAATCTAAAAACTTATGGCTTTAAGATTAAAAAAGTTAAGGAAGATAAAACTACACCAATTCCAGGAGCAGTCTTCAAGTTAAAAGGCCCAGGTGAAAGTCCAGACGAAAGATTTATGACAACCGACAAAGACGGAATGATTTCTTTCAACGATCTAAAACCAGGCACCTACACCCTAGTAGAAGAAAAACCAGCCCCAGGTTATGAAAAGAAAACCACTACTTGGACAATAAGAGTTGCACAAGATGGAAAAGTATATATAAAAGACAATAGCAAAACTGCTAATGCAAACAATGCAAGTTTTGAAGTCTCCACAACAGAAAAATCAGCCACAAATAATCTAATGAGAAGATTAAAAATGGCAGGAGCGAATACAGAGCTTGAAATCAGTGGAAATCTAGTAGATGTACTAAATCCATTAAGGGCTGAAAGTGATTGGGAAGTTGTAGATCCAGCTAGGTCAAATCAGCCTGATAATAGAAGTGATTCTTCTAATGTTAAGACAAAAATCACTCAAATAAACAAGGTAGATGGAAAGTATAGACAAATATTCCTTGTTAATTTAGATAATAGGGATATGACTTATTCTAAATTTGACTTCCACGCACAACCTCCACAAAGTAGTATCATTGGTGTGGGTGCAACGAAAGCTCCTAACGAGTCATATAACTTCAGGATTGTAAGTATAAAGTCAGTAACTGAGGACTCTACAATTGATAATATTAAATATGATGGTGAACGCTTTGGCTTCAAAGAAGCTAAAAATACCAAGTCTGATTCATATAAAAGATTTAGTGTTAAGCTAGATACTGGATATACTAAAAAAACTTTGGCAGTTGAAGTAGAATACACTTATCCAAAATCAGGCCCTATAGGTGTAGGTATGGATTACTATGCTTATAACGGCGCACCAAAACAATGGGCTGCTGAAAAGTATAACGGTGCAGGAGATATTAATTACACACAACTAATAAAAAATTATAATTTGAATATCCTTCCTTCGCAAAATGGTTCGGTAAAATCAGAAAAAACAAGTGATATTGAAGAAAAGGAAAGTATTACACTAGAAGTAAAACCAATTGATGGATATGAACTAGAACAATTAAAAGTTGATAGAAAAGATGTCACTAAAGATGTAAACAATAATCAATACACTTTCGAAATGCCAAACCACGATGTGGATGTTCAAGCAAGTTTTAAAGGAAAAACTTATAGTGTAACTTACAATGTTCAAAATAATGGAACAGTTACAGCAAATCCTAAAGATAATATAAAAGCTGGAGATACTGTAACTCTTACACTAAATCCAATTGATGGATATATTTTAAAGTCATTAGAGGTTAATAGCGGGGCAGGACCTGTTGCAACTACAAAAGTAAATGACACAACTTACACATTTAAAATGCCAGCATCTGATGTTGGAATCAATGTAAGTTATGAAAAACCACAAGCTTCAACTTATAATATTAATGTTGATGAAAATATACAAAACGGTGCAATAAGTCCAAGTGTTAATTCAGCAACAGTTGGTACACAAATCAACTTGACTGTTACACCAAGTGAAGGTTATGAAATCGAAAGTGTAACAAAGGATGGAAGTCCAATTACAGCTGATGCTAATGGACAGTATAAATTCACAATGCCAGCAAGTAACGTGACTGTATCTGCAACATTTAAGAAAACAGAAACGCCAGACCAACCAGGACAAGGTGAAGTTGAAATAAAACCTGGCGAATTTGCTCAAATTACCAACAAGCAAACTGGTCTTGATCTTAAGATTTACAAGAAAGACAGATACGACAGGAAGCTTGAGGGTGCTATATTTACTATCAGAAAAACTGATGAAAATTATGAAAATATAGACAAAGACTTTGGAGTAAAAACAGGAACATCAAATGCAGAAGGTCTTGTAGAATTCAAAGATGACAAAGAAAACATTATTAAACTACCAAAGGGATATTATGTAATTGAAGAAACAGCAGCCCCATTAGGCTATAGAAAAGCAAATGCTCCTTGGAAAGTAAAAGTTGTAGAAGAAAATGGACAACTAGTTGCAAAATACAAAGGACCAAAAGAAACACCACAAAGCTTTATTGAAAAAAATGAAAATCTTGGCATAAAAGAAGCAAATGGTGTAAAATACTCAACAAAAATCACTCATATTGATACAGAGTCAAGAACATTTATCCAAAGAGTATATATTGATACAAGAGGAAAACAAGGAACTGTCAATGTTCAAATTAAACCAAAACATAAGAGAGAAGAAATCGACAGAGCAGGACTTCCTCCAGTAACTATTACAGAGGGTGTAAAGACAGCTTACAGGTCAACTTATAAGATAACTGGATTAGACGGAGATCCGAACGAAGCTCAAATGATCAAAATCTTAAATGATTATGACATTTCTAACCCAGATGTAACAGTTGTTAACACAGCAAGATGGAGACCATTTGACTGGGGCTTTGACGAAGACCAACTAAATCTTGAACCTGGAGTTTACTATATCGATATTGAAGGCTTCTATGATACTTCTATTATTGATAGAAATGTTACTAATGAAGTAGCTATAGATAAAAACTACAACTTTACTCAAAAAGATGGAGTTACTCCAAGTGATGAACCAGTACTAAAAGATTCTTACAAACTAACAGCAGAACAAATGCCAGATGAAGATTTAGGTAAAATTGATATTGACATACAATTCTTTGATGGTGCAAGAGAATTCCAACAATTAAAAAATTCAAATGGAAAAATAGTTTACGGTGTTGTCAAAGATGAAAATGGTAAAGATGAAGCATCTTACCAAGATGGTGTAGTTACATTAAGACAATGGTTAGAAGATAATTATGGTAAAAATTATGCTGACAATTGGTTTAAAACTAAGCTACCTGGTCAAAAATATGTAAATCAACTAAGTAAAATAGTTAAGATTGGAAAAAAAGACGTTTATCAATCAGGTAGAATAATACCACCTGTTACACCAGGACAACAAGGTTACAAAGCACCATTTAGTAAAATAAGTACTAGCATGGACATCAGCTCTTTATACTCTTCAAATGCAACAAATACAGTTCCTCAAGAAGGATTAAGTATTGAAAATGATGCAGAAAGATACAACATCACATTCTCTAAACACGGTAAGGATACTGACAAAGATAGTGTAGAAGAAATCACTAAGAGAAGACTTGAAGGTGCGGTATTTAAACTTGAAAAGAGAGTAAGAGAAGGAATCTATGAAGAAGTAGAAGGATCTTACGTATCATCAGCCTTTAACGGTTACTTTGGTTTCAGAGGACTTGAACCAGGTCGTTATAGGCTAATAGAAGTCCAAGCTCCAAAGGGATACAAGCCAATTGATGGACCACTTCTACATTTCTCAGTTGAAACAGTAAGTATAGTTTCACAAAGGATAACTGACCCAAGAACTGGTGAAAACATTAATGTTAAACAAGTTAGCTTCTATTTCCCAGGAAATGATAAAGCTTACAAGTTTGAAGACTTAGAAATGCGCGATCCGACAGATAATACTAAGATTATTAAATTTAAAGATGCTAAGAATGCTGATTTGGAAACAACTAAGATAATAGATCCTACAGATTCTACAAAGAAAACAGAAGTTTCCTTAAGAGAATTGAGCATCAAGTTCCCTGGAGAAATAAAAGATAAAGATGGAGAAGTTATAAAGGATACTTATAAAATAAGTGAAATCCAAATCACACCAACTTCTAACGGCTATATTTCCCTAGAATACGATAAGGCAAATGGTGTATACCAATATATTCCAGAAAAATCATCTACTGAAAAAGATGGATTGTTGGTAGACTATGTAACAAGCGCTACTGCCAAGAACATGGGTAAAATCGTAAACGAAAAACCAGGCGAAGGTGAAATCACAGTTAGGAAAATTGACCAAAATGGTAATGAAATAAAAGCTACAGGTCAATTAGCAGGTGCAAAATTCTTGTTAACTAACAAATCAACTGGAAAAACAGAAGAAAAAACAGTTGGCGAAGATGGTACTATTAAATTTACAGGCTTAAAAATTGGTCAATACAGGCTTGAAGAAGTAAAATCGCCTGATGGATATATCAACAACAAGCAAGTTTGGAACTTCACAGTAGGTGGAGAGGGACTTGACCCATATTCAGGGGATGCACCAGAAAAAACAAGAGATGTATCAAGTAGCATAAAATTATCTGAATCTAAACTAAGTGTGTTAAATCCAGATAGTAAAAATGATGGTTTACTATCTGATACTCAAAAAGAAATGCACCCTCACCTTGGAGAGGTATTTGAATTTGACAATAAGTATACTATTGATTCTAACCTAAAAATTAATCCTGGAGATTATTTTGTACTAAAATTAAGTGAAAACATCGACCTCCACGGAATAATGGAAACAGATATTTCTAACCTTGATATAATTGCAGATGGAGTAGGTACAATTGCTAAGGCAGATTATAATAGAGAAAAAGGTACAATAACTTATACTTTCACAAGGTTTGCTGAAACTTATAACCTAGTAGAATTTTCTAATAAGCTAAAAGCCTATATCAACTTAAACAAAGTCCCAAAAGAAGGATTACAAAGCATTGAACGTGGAGTTGTTGGACATGAAATGAAGACTGATAATATAAATGTCGTATATGATTCAATGACTGCAAGAGAAAAATATCAAGCTACTGACGGGAATATGTATGAAATGACCCAAAATCACCTAAATCTTGGATCAAAGATTATTAAATATAATCCTGATACAGGTGAGTTTGTTCATTACTACTATGTAAATAGGGATAGAAGCTATACTCCAAGATCAACATTCTATTACTCATCTGACAAAAATATTGAAAACATGAATATCGAATACTACAAACTTGATGGTAGTGCAAACCTTGATGAGCTGATGCCGTTATCATTTGGTGTAAACGAAAATGACCCTAGACTTCCTGCACCTGTACAAATAAGATCTAGATCATATCTCGGTGCTGGTGAAAAAGAAAGCATTAGCTTTACCAATGGTTTAAATTCAAATTCATCATATATCTTCAAAGTTACAGGAAGGGTAATGGGAGAAGATAAATCGTCCTATGTTGCCAATGGAAAGCTTCAAATGATAGATTATCCTGGACGTTATGTAACAAGATGGGATAAACAATACTTCTTTGCAAATGAAGCTGATGCAAAAGCAGACCTAGAAATCCAAGCTGTAAACCCTGCTAATAAGATTAAGTTCAAGAAGATAAATGATAGAAATGAAGCACTAGAAAATGCAGAGTTTATAATTCAAAGTAAAGATAGTGAAGGAGAATGGAACAATTATGGTCAACCAGCAATATCAGATGAGGATGGACTCTTTGAATTTACTAAACTTCCAAAAGGTGAATATAGACTATTAGAAACAGAAGCACCAGAAGGTTATGAAAAACCTACAGAAGCTTTAGTAGAATTTAAGGTAGATGACAAAGGAGTAATCTACAGACTAATACCAATAAGAGATGAAAATGGTAAGATCAAAAAAGATGAAAATGGCAAGGCCATTACAACAGAAGTTGAAGAGCCAGGTATTATCCCAATTGACATTGTAAATACTATTACAAAGGAAATTGAATTTAAGAAAGTCGACGGAGAAGATAATTCAAAAGTTCTAGCTGGAGCAGAATTCGAAGTCTGGTTTAAGAAAGCTAAAGATGAAAAATACTCTAAGGATATTTTAAAACTTTATGAGAAGACTAATTCAGATAAAACTACCGAAAGACTTGTTCTAAAAGCCGAGGAAACTCCACCTGAAGGATTTACTGAAGTTACTAAATTTGTAACTGGAGAAGATGGAAAAATTAAATTCAAGTTCAAAGAACCAGGATACTACGCACTTAAAGAAGTTAAGGCACCAGCAGGATATATTAAACCAAGAGGTATTGTAAAAGAATTTGCTCTATTAGATGGCAAGGTTCAAACTGAACAATACAAGACAGAAATGGATGTTAAAAAGACTACTGACTTTAGCATGGCTAATGATGTATTCAAAAAATCATACACGACTAACATGACTTTGAGATTTAATCCAAATCATGAGGAAATAACTTATGTGAAAGATAAATCTACAATAAAATTGTCAGATCTACCACTTAAGTCTGAAATTTGGGATAATAGCTATAACCGTAAGCAACCTATTAGCATAACAGCTTATCTAGTAGATGGTGATAATAAAGAAACTACTACAAAGACTTATAATTTAGATTTAACAAAAGACTATAATTCTGGCACTAAAGCTTCAAAGACTATTAATCTTTACTCCTTAGTAAAAGAGTTAGAAAAACAAACTACTGATGGAGATATTAAATCTAACAAGACTATAGTATTAAAAATGAGCACATCTCTTTACCTGACATCTGAATTAGATATCAAATCTAATATAGTTATAGGTGATAAGATAAATGAAGACAGAACATTCCACATTGGAACTAAGGGTGATGATTATGTTGACCACTCTTATAAGTTCACAACATCGGAAGAAATTTCTAAAGATAAAGGAACCAATGCTTATACTCCTATCCAAATAGAAAACAAAAAACTAAGCCTACCAATGACAAGTGGTTTGAGGGCTTGGATTGGATTTACTATTATTGGACTTATCCTAATGCTTCTTGCAGCTTATTATTACAATAAGAAAAAGAACAAGGGATTGGATCTTGAAAAAAATAGTTAATCTTTAAAATTTATCTTAAATTTTGACTGACTCTTAATTTGATTTATTTCAAATTTGGGGTCAGTTTTTTTGTGAAAATTTATTTTTATTTGAAAATTTTGGGTAAGTAATTACTAGAGAAAAAAAGGAGGATTTATGTTAGATTTTACTTATGATATTCCAACAAAAATACATTTTGGGAAAGACGCTCTTGATTTTGTGGGCGAGGAAGTTAAAAAATATGCTGATAAGGTGCTTATAACTTATGGTGGTGGATCTATCAAGAAAAATGGGGTTTATGATAAGGTAGTAAGCGAGCTTAAAAATTCTGGAGTTGAAATTTTTGAGCTTTCTGGAATTGAACCAAATCCTAGGATTGATTCTGTAAGAGAAGGGGTCAAAATAATCAAGGAAAATAATATCGGTGCAATTCTTGCTGTTGGTGGTGGATCTACAATTGATGCATCCAAATTTATGGCAGCTGGGGCTTGTGCAGATTTTGATCCTTGGGAATTTATTTCCAAAGGAAAGCCAATGAGCCCTGCAATTCCACTTTTATCAGTTCTTACTATGGCTGCAACTGGTTCTGAAATGGATAATGGCGGGGTTATTACAAATCCTGAAACAAAAGAAAAACTTTCATCAGGCCATCCTGACACTAGACCAAAAGTTTCATTTTTAAATCCAGAAATCACATATTCTGTAAATGAATTCCAAACAGCTTGTGGTTCTAGTGACATTTTATCTCACATTTTTGAATCTTATTTTAATGTTGATGATTCAATGTTTATGCTTGATAGAATTATGGAATCTTTGATGAAAACTGTAATAAAATACGGTCCAATTGCCATGAAAGATCCAGAAAATTATGAGGCAAGGGCAAATCTTATGTGGGCATCTTCTTGGGCAATCAATGATTTTATTGCAAACTCTGCAAAGGCTGCTTGGACAGTTCACCCAATCGAACACGAACTTTCAGCCTTTTATGATATAACCCATGGTCTTGGTCTTGCGATTTTGACACCAAGATGGATGGAATATGTTTTGAGTGAGAAAACTGTTCACAAATTCTATGATTTGGGAGTAAATGTTTTTGGTATTGACAAAAATCTTGACCAAATGGAAGTTGCAAAAAAAGCTATAGCAAAAACAAAAGAATTTTTCTTTGAAACCCTAGGACTTGATTCAAATCTTAAAGAAATCGGTATAGATGAAGAATATTTTGACCAAATGAGCAAGAAGGCTTGTGGCAAAAATGGAAAAATAAATGGTTTTGTTGAACTTCACCCTGAAGATGTGAAAAAAATTTACCAAATGTGCCTTGAGGATTAAAAAATTTGACAAAAGGAAAAATCCTTGCTAGAATAAAAAACAAGTTAGAAGATTAATAAACCATAAAACGAGAAAAGTAATTTAGCAGAGTTTTCAAAGAGAGTTCCGTAAGCTGAGATGGAATAAAACAAAGCAAAAATGAAAATGGCCTCCGATGGGCTTGTTCGATATTTAGGACAAGACGGTTTCTCCCGTTACAGAGATAGGATATGAATGTATCTGAAGCGGCATAAGATATATGCAATTAAGGTGGTAACGCGGAAAATTTCGTCCTTATTATAATCATTTGATTATAGTAAGGACTTTTTTATTAGAAATTTTTAAAATTCCAATTACAAAACCAATTTTAACTTAGGCCTAAAAATTTATATTTTTAAGGAGAAAAAAATGACAATAAGAGCACCACACAAATACGATATCGTAGGATCTTTTTTAAGACCAGAAAGAATTAAAAAAGCGAGAGAAGATTTTTCTAATGGAAAAATTAATGAAATTGACCTTAAAAAAATTGAGGATGAAGAAATCGAAAAACTTATTAAAAAAGAAAAAGAGGCTGATCTTAAATTTATTACAGACGGTGAATTTAGGAGAAGTTGGTGGCACTATGACTTTTTCTGGGGCCTAAATGGAATTGAAAAATATACCTTGGCTGAAAATGAGAGAATAAAATTTCACGGAGAAGTTTTAAGACCTGATTCAGTAAAAATTGTAGGAAAAATTTCCGGTACAAATCATCCGTTTTTAAAACATTTTAAATATGTGCAAAAATTTGAAGAAGACGATGTAAAGGCAAAACAAACAATACCTGCTCCTGCCCAATTATTGAGGACAGTTTATAGGCAAATTGGAGAGGGAGAGATCTATGAAAATGAAGATGATTTTATAGAAGATGTAGCAAAGGCTTATGGGGAATTTTTCCAAGAAATTTATGATCTTGGTTGTAGGACTTTACAAATTGACGATTGCACATGGGGAGCCTTGGTTGATGAAGATGCAATAAAAGAATACGAAAATGATGGAAAAGATGTTGAAAAATTAAAGAAAACTTATTTGAAAATAAATAACAAGGCAATAGACAAGGCGCCAGAAGGATTAAATGTTTTGACCCATATTTGTAGGGGAAATTATAAATCATCTTTCCATTTTAAGGGTGGATATGATAATATTGCCGATTATTTATTAAAAGATGAGCATGTAAATGGATTTTTCCTAGAATATGACGATGAAAGATCAGGATCTTTTGAAGCTTTAAAAAAAGTTCCAAAAGGAAAAAAAGTAGTCTTAGGAATAGTTACAAGCAAAAATGGAGAGCTTGAAAAGAAAGAAGATTTGATAAAAAGAATAAATGAAGCCAAAAAATACCTAGACAAAGACCAAATTGCAATATCCCCACAATGCGGGTTCTCCTCCACAGAAGAAGGAAATAAACTTACAGAAGAAGACCAATGGAAAAAAATTAAACTATTAAAAGAAGTAGCGGAGGAGGTTTTGTAGGAAGAAGTTGGTAGTAGGAAATTGGATTTTTGGATTGAGGTAATTCAAGGGAAGGGAGAATTAAGAGCAAAAGCTAATAAAGAGATCTCTCGACTACGCTCGAGATGGGTTATACATTCGCTTTTTATTATTTAAATATATGGTTAATTAAGTAAAAATAATTAATTTATAAGGAAATTATATAAAAACCTTTAGCTATTAAAGACATACCATAATCCCCCATCTCGACCTGATAAATATGCCTTGATTTGGCATATTTATCCTTAAAACTAGTGCGAAATCAAGGGAAAATTTGCAAAGCAAATTGGTTTTAGTGTGGAGAGATCTCATATAAAATTATGCGTATAATTAAATTTGAATTTTAGCAATTAAAACCCTTTAACAATAACCTATAATCTTTCCGTTGTTTAGACGTCAGTGTAAGAGTGAATTTACAAGATAAATTTAATGCAAGAGATCTCTCGGCTACGCTCGAGATGGGTTATATCTTCGTTTTATATTATTTTAATATAAGGTTAATGAAGTAAAAAATAAAAATTTAAACTTTAGCAATTAAAAGAATCCTACCATTACCCATCTTGACCTTGTGGAGAGATCTCATATAAAATTATGCGTGTAATTAAACTTGAACTTTAGCAATTAAAACCCTCTAACAATCACCCATCTCGACCTGATAAATATGCCTTGATTTGGCATATTTATCCCTAAAACTAGTGCGAAATCAAGGGAAAATTTGCAAAGCAAATTGGTTTTAGTGTGGAGAGATCTCTTATAAAATTATGCTTACAATTAAATTTAAACTTTAGAATCAAAAACTCCTAAAATCTCCTCCCAACACCTAACCAAAATGGGTGTTTTAAATTGCTTATTTTTGTGTTTTCTTATAAAATATAATATGGTGAAAAAAATATGAGAGAATTTAGTAATGAATTAAAAAAAATAGTTATAAAAGTCGGATCTTCTTCTGTAAGCCATGAAAATGGTGGAGTTGATATTGAAAGAATTGAGGATTTGGCGAAAGAGATTGTAAATTTGGAAAACAAGGGCATTAAGGTGATTTTGGTTTCATCTGGTGCGATTGCAACTGGGGCAAACAGGCTTTCTATTAAAAGACCTAGAAATGATATTAGCAAAAAACAAGCTACAGCTGCCGTTGGTCAGGTTACTTTGATGAATACTTTCCTCAAAGCTTTTGCGGAATATGGGTATTCTATCGGGCAAATTCTTCTTACAAGAATGGTTGAAACCAACAATGTTATGAATTTTAATGCCAAAAATACTATAAATGATTTGTTGGAAATGGATGTTATTCCAATTGTAAATGAAAACGACACGATTTCTACTTACGAAATTGATTTTGGGGACAATGATACCCTATCATCTGTGGTAGCAAAATTAGTTGATGCTGATTTGCTTATGCTTTTGTCAGATATTGACGGGCTTTATACGGATGATCCAAGAATTAATAAGGATGCGAAATTAATCAAAGAAGTTAATGTGATTGATGAAAAATTAAGGTCAATGGGCAAGGATTCTTATTCAAAACTTGGAACAGGTGGGATGGCTACAAAAATTAATGCAGCTAACCTTTGTATGGAAAAGGGAATTGATACGGTAATTGCAAATTCAAAAGATTTGAAAAATATTAGAAGAATAGTGAAAGGTGAAGAAATTGGGACAATCTTTAAAAGAAAAATTGACTAAAATGGGAGAGCTTTCCAAAAAAGCTAAAAAAGATTTTGTAAAGCTTTCAACAAAAGATAAAAATAAAATTTTGGAAAATATAAAAATTTCCATGGAAAAAAACAGGGAAAATATTCTTGATGCTAACAAAAAAGACTATGACAAGGGACTTTCCAATAATATGGCAGAAGGTCTTCTTGATAGGCTTAAACTTGATGATGAGAGAATTGATTCAATGATTTCATCAATTGATCAAATGATAAAACTTCCTGATCCAATTGGAAAAATGACAGATGTGAGAACTCTTGAAAATGGACTTTTGATTGGGAAAAAATCTGTTGCAATTGGAGTTTTGGCAATGATTTATGAGGCAAGACCAAATGTAACCTTGGATGCATCAATTCTTGCAATCAAATCATCAAATTCCATAATTTTAAGAAGTGGAAAAGAAGCTATAAATTCTTCTCTTGCCATTGCAAATGCAATCAGAGAAGGAATAAAAAATACAGGTTTTGATGAAAATATTGTCCAAATAATTGATGATACTACGAGAGATTCATCAACTGAACTTATGAAATTAAATGGCTATGTAGACTTGTTAATCCCAAGAGGTTCAGCATCTTTGATAAATGCAGTTGTAAAAAATGCAAGCGTCCCAACTCTTGAAACTGGAGTGGGAAATTGCCATTTGTATGTTGATAAGTATGCAGATATTGAAAAAGCCTTAAAAATTTTTGAAAACGGCAAAACCCAAAGAATAGGCGTGTGCAATGCCCTTGAAAGTTTAGTCGTTCACAAAGACATCGACCAAAGTTTTTATGATGGGCTAAATAAAATTGTAGAAAAATATAAGTTAAAAGTCCACGCTTGTGAAAATTCTATAGGAAAAATAAAGGGAGCAATCCCTGCAAGTGATGAAGATTATGGGAAAGAATATTTGGACTACGAATTTTCAGTAAAAGAAGTTGAAAGTATAGATGATGCGATTGACCATATTTACAAATATTCCACAGGCCATTCCGATGCAATAATTACAGAAAAAATAGAAGCAGCAAACAAATTTGTAGAAGAAGTAGACTCAGCTTGCGTTTATGTAAACGCATCAACAAGATTTACAGACGGTTCAGAATTCGGCTTTGGAGCAGAAATAGGAATCTCAACCCAAAGACTCCACGCCAGAGGACCAGTAGGATTAAATGAGCTTACAACTTATAAATATGTGATTTTGGGGCAAGGGCAAATTAGGGAATAATCTTTTTTAAGATTATTTTAGAAATTTGGATTTTATAATAAATTATTATATAAAAATAATTCTTCGTAATGTTAGGGCGGAGGAAATGGGGGAGTTTCGATTCTCCCCCTTTTTCCTCCCCCTAACGACCCCCACTTTTTTGCCCCCCTGCAACCGACCATTGCATGGAGCTAGTTTTGTAAGAAGCTTACGCTTCTTTCAAGTTTTTAAAGGCTGAGTATTGTTTAAAAATAATTATAAATTCAAGTTCATTATTAGAGAAAAAATTGTTTGAACGTTAGTGAGTTATTTTTTCTCTTTTAATGAACTTAGAATTTATTTATTTTGGGTACTTATCTTTATTAAATTTGGATAATCAAATTAAAAAACGAAAGAAACGCAAGTTTCTTTCTAATTTTGCTCCCTGCAAGGGCCGGTTAAGGGGTTATAAAGATGGGGGTCCTTAGGGGGAAGGAAAAAGGGGACAATCGGAAGTCCCCTGTTCCTTCCGCCCTAAGTTTACGAAGTATAAATTTAATAAATGATTAATTTTAAGATAAATAATATATTTTTCTATAAGGAGGAAATATGAAAATTGGTATTATCGGCATTGGCAACATGGGTTCTGCTATTTCTAAAGGACTTTTGGGTCAAAATGAACTTTTTTTATCTAATAGGGGATCAAATTTAGAATTTTTTAAGGATAAAGAAGTTTCTATAATGGAAAATAGGAAAGTCGTAGAAAATTCTGATTATATAATTTTGGCTGTAAAACCAAATTATTATAAAGAAGTGATTGATGAAATAAAAGATTTGTTAGAAAATAAAGTCTTTGTTTCAATTGCTGCAGGTTTTACTCTTGAAAAACTTGAAAATTTATTGGGATCTGACAAAAAAATTGTCATGACCATGCCAAATACTCCTGCATCTGTTGGGGAAGGGATGTCAATTCTTTGCCCAAATTCAAATGTGAGTGATGGTGAATTTTCAAATGTTTTGGAAATTTTTTCATCATTTGGAAAGGCTATAAAAATTGACGAAAATCAATTTGATGCAGCAAGTATTGTAAATGGTTGTCTGCCTGCTTTTGTAGATTTATTTATAGAAGGCTTGTCCGATGGGGCTGTTTTGTGTGGACTTAAAAGAGATATTTCTTATAAATTAATCGCCCAAACCATAATAGGATCTGCAAAATTAATGGAAGAATCAGGAGATCATCCGGGATATTTAAAAGATAAGGTAACAAGTCCAAAAGGAACAACAATCGAGGGCGTAAAGGCCTTGGAAGAAAATAATTTTAGGGTAGGATTAATAAAGGCGGTTGAGGCTTCTTTTAATAAGGCTAGGAATATGTAAGTTAAATTCATGGGAATTTTTTAGAATAAAATTTTCCATGAATTTATTTTTTTACCAGCAAAAATAATTCAGAGATCTCTCGACTAGGCTCGAGATGGGTTAATTTTTTATGGATTTAATCACTGAAGTATAAAATAATATTTTTTAAAATTTTAATTTAAAAATTTTTCAAATTATAGATTAATGAATTTTAAAATATTGATAATTCAATTATAAAACCTTTAGCAATTAATAAAATCAAACAATAACCCATCTCGACCGACTGGAGGGAGTGGAGAGATCTCTAAAAAATAATAAGTATAATTAAATTTAACCTTTAGCAAATAAAACATCAAAACATTACAATTTCGACCATGCGGAGAAATCTCAAGGAACAAGTAAAATTATAAATCAAAGTTTAACTTATGAGATCTCTCGACTGTCGCTCGAGATGGGTTTTTCTTCGGTTTGTATTATTATAGGATTTAGATAATTAAGAAAATAATAAAATAAAAATCAAATTAAAAACTTAAGTAATTAGAAATATCAAATAATTCCCCATCTCGACCTTGTGGAGAGATCTCTTTTATTGACTTTAATTTTGATTTATTTTTTCTTCGAATTATCATTAATAGATATTTTAATTTTTAACTTTTTACAATTTGAAATTCTAATCTTATCTCACAATTTGTGGGATATTTTTTTGGAAATTATTTTACTTCAGTGTATAATTATTACAATAATATAGTAAAGTAAGGAGTATTAAATGAAAAAATCATTAGCTATAAAAATTTTAGAAAATCATCTTTTACAAGGTGAAATAAAAACTGGAAATGAAATTGCTATTAAAATTGACCAAACTTTAACTCAAGATTCTACGGGAACCATGGCTTATTTACAACTTGAAGCTATGGACATTGAGGATGTAAAAACTGAAAAATCTCTCGCCTACATAGACCACAATATTTTACAAGAGGGATTTGAAAATGCTGACGACCATGAGTTTATAAAATCTGCTGCTAATAAATTTGGCATAACTTTTTCAAAAGCTGGCTGTGGAATTTGCCACCAAGTTCATTTGGAACAATTTGGAAAGCCTGGAAAAACTTTGTTGGGTTCTGATTCTCACACTCCAACGGGCTGTGCCTTGGGTCAAATTGCAATCGGAGCAGGTGGTCTTGATGTTGCAGTTGCTATGGCAAAGGGATTTTATTTTGTAAAGGTTCCAAAAATTTATAATATTAGTCTTAAAAATTCTTTGAAAGATTATGTAAATGCCAAGGATTTAATTTTATATATTTTGGGGAAATTATCTGTAAAAGGCGGAACTGGATATATAATGGAATATTCTGGAGAAGGTGTAAAATCTTTGTCAGTAACAGACAGGGCGACAATTTGTAATATGGGAGCAGAACTTGGGGCGACGACTTCAATTTTTCCATCTGATGAAAACACTTTAAAATATTTAAAAAGTCAAAATAGAAAAGAAGATTATAAAAAATTAGAAGCAGACGAGGATGCTTTTTATGATGAAATCATGGAAATTGATTTGGAAAAAATCGAACCTGCTGTGGCAAGGCCTCATTTTCCAGACCAATACCAAAAAATTTCTGAAATGGAGAAAGTAAAAATCGACCAAGTTGCAATCGGATCTTGTACCAATTCATCTTATATGGATATGATGAAAGTTGCTTCAATTCTTGACGGAAAAAAAGTTCATCCTGATGTTTCTCTTGTAATTAGTCCTGGATCTGCCACAATTTTGGAAAAATTATCAGAAAACGGGGCCCTTGCAAAAATGATTAAGGCTGGAGCGAGGATTTTGGAATCGGGTTGTGGGCCTTGTATCGGCATGGGCCAAGCTCCAAAAGCTGGCGGAATTTCTCTAAGGTCTTTTAATAGAAATTTTAAGGGAAGATCTGGGACAATTGATGCTAAAATTTATTTGGCAAGTCCAGAAACTTGTGCGATTTCTGCCATAAATGGCTACATATCAAATCCTAAAGATGCTCGTTTTAAAAAAGATTTTGAAGAAAATATTATTTTTGACCACACTGATGCTTATTTTATAAAAAGGGAAGAAGATTTATCAAAAAGAATTAAAGAAACTGTAAAAGGGAAAAATATTAAGCCATTTCCAAAGGCAAGTTCAGTTTCTGAAATAAATTCAAAAATAATTTATAAGGCAGGCGATGGAATTACGACTGATGATATTTGCCCATCAAATGCTAGACTTTTGCCATTTAGGTCAAATATAGAATACTTATCAGAATTTGCCTTTACAACAAAAATCGATGATTTCAAAAAAAGAGCAGAGGAAAATTCTGGTGGAGTAATTGTTGCGGGTGTAAATTATGGTCAAGGCTCATCAAGAGAACACGCTGCCCTTATTCCTTTGTATTTGAATATAAAGGCGGTTATTGCCAAATCTTTTGCAAGAATCCACAGGTCAAATTTGATTAACAATGCAATCTTGCCACTAGAATTTGAAAATGAAAAAGATTATGAAAAATTGTCTGAATTTGATAATATTCAAATAAAAAATATAGATAAGTCTTTGGAAAGTGGAAAATTTATTTTAAAAGATTTGGATAAGGATATAGAAATAAAAGTTAAAGGCGAATTTTCAAAAAGAGAAATTGAAATTTTAAAAATGGGCGGATATATAAATTATGCCAAAAATTTAGAATTGGAGTAAGTATGAAAGTAACTTTAATAAAAGGAGATGGAATCGGTCCAGAAATTTGCGATTCTATGAAAAAAGTTTTAAAGGCCTTGGGTTCAAAGGTTGAATTTGAAGAAGTAAATGCTGGAGCGAGCGTTTTTGAAAAAGAAAATACCTTTATACCAGATGATGTTTTTAAATCAATTGAAAAAAATAAAATTGCCATTAAAGGCCCAATCACAACCCCAATTGGCCATGGTTTTAGGTCAATTAATGTTGAACTTAGGAAAAAATACGATCTTTTTGCAAATATTAGGCCAATAAAATCAATCAAAAATATTAAAACAAAATATGAAAATGTTGATATGGTAATTTTCAGAGAAAATACTGAAGATTTGTATATGGGGCTTGAAGAAAAAATTTCTGATGATGAATTTCATTCAATAAAGGTCATAACACGAAAAAAATCTGAAAGAATTATAAAAGCTGCCTTTGAGTACGCCCAAAAATTTAATAGGAAAAAAGTAACCATAGTTACCAAGGCAAATATAATGAAATTTACTGACGGTTTGTTTTTAAATGTTGGGCGAGAAACTTCCAATTCTTTCCCAAATATAGAATTTGAAGAACTTTTGGTTGATAATACTGCCATGCAAATGGTTCAAAATCCTAATAAATTTGACGTCCTTGTTACTGAAAATTTATATGGGGATATTTTGTCAGATTTGGGGGCAGGCCTTGTTGGGGGACTTGGTTTAGTTCCTGGAGTAAATAAGGGAGAGGATATTTCAATTTATGAATCTGTTCATGGTTCTGCTCCTGATATTGCTGGGAAAAATTTGGCAAATCCTATTGCAATTTTACTTACAGCATCTCTTATGCTTGATGATATTGGGGAAGGAAATTTGTCCAAAAAATTAAGAAAATCTATTGAAAAGACAATGGAAGATAAGAAAAACCATACAAAAGATTTGGGAGGAGATGCAAGTTTGGAAAAAATCACCCAAGAAATAATTAAAAATTTGGAGGCCTAAGATGGATAAAAAGAAATTAAAATCCCTTTCAAAAGAAATAAAAAAGGAAAATACAATCGAAAAGGAGATTTACGATAAATTTTCCATAAAAAGAGGGCTTAGAAATAAAAATGGAACCGGAGTCTTGGTTGGAGTGACCAAGGTCGGGGATGTTTTTGGTTATAAAATTGAAAATGGAGAAAAAATTCCAAAAGATGGGGAACTTTTTTATAGAGGATTTCCTTTAACCAGCATGGTCGCTGATTTTAATAAGACAAAAAGGCTTGGATTTGAAGAAGTAATCTATCTTTTATTATTTAATAAACTTCCAAATAAAAAAGAAATTGAGGATTTTAAAAATATCCTTGTTGAAGAAAGAAAGCTTCTAAACAAATTTTTTGAAGATACAATCTTAAATCTTCCGGGAAATAATATCATGAACATAATGATGAGATCAGTTCTTGCCCTTTATTCTTACGATAATAATCCAGATGATACTGATACTTTAAATGTTTTGGCCCAATCACTTTCTTTAATTTCAAAAATGCCCATAATTGCAATTTATTCCTACCAAGCAAAAATCCACAATTTTGATGGAAAATCTTTGATAATTCATAACCAAGATGAA
Source organism: Anaerococcus rubeinfantis (assembly GCF_001487145.1). GTDB lineage: Bacteria > Bacillota > Clostridia > Tissierellales > Peptoniphilaceae > Anaerococcus > Anaerococcus rubeinfantis. The sequence goes on along the minus strand of NZ_LN913016.1, from coordinate 1,406,622 downwards.
AATAAGTCAATTGCTGAAAATATTCTTTCAATGTTAAGGGCAGACCAAAAATATAAAAAAGAAGAGGCTGAAATTTTGGATTTATTATTAATAATTCATGCAGAACACGGAGGAGGAAACAATTCAGCCTTTGCAACCCACGTAGTTTCATCATCAGGAACTGATACATATTCTGCAATTTCTACAGGACTTGGTTCCCTCAAAGGCCCAAGGCACGGGGGAGCAAATTTAAAAGTAAGCCTAATGCTTGAAAATATTAGGGGAAATTTACAAAATATAGAAGATGAAAAAGAAATAAAAGAATATTTGGAGAAAATTTTGGACAAAAAGGCCTTTGATAAAAAGGGTTTGATTTATGGTTTGGGCCATGCAGTTTATACCCTTTCAGATCCAAGGGCAGTTTTGTTGAAAGATAAGGCAAGAGAGCTTTCAAAAATTAAAAATCGAGAAAAAGATTTTGAATTTATAGAAAAAATTGAAAAAATTGGGGGAGAAATTTTGATGGAAAGACTCAATAAGTCTTATCCAATTTGTGCAAATGTAGATTTGTATTCAGGATTTTGCTATGAAATGTTAGATATTCCAAAAGATTTATATATTCCAATTTTTGCCATAGCAAGAACAGTCGGTTGGTCAGCTCACAGGCTTGAACAAATTGAAGATTCAAAAATAATAAGACCAGCCTATAAGTCCTTGAGCCAAACAAAAAAATATTTATCAATGGATGAAAGGTGATTTTAAAAAATTTTGCAAATTAAATAAATTTGTCCTATAATAAAAATAGCTAGGGGTGCTTTTGGCTGAGAGATGGATTTTCCATTAACCCTTTAAACTTGAAAAGGTTAAAACCTGCGTAAGAAAGCGATGATTTTATAAAAGAAGTTTAAAGACCCTAGTGAAGGGTCTTTTAATTTAGACAAAGTCAATTTTGTAATTTATTATTTATTTTAAAATAAAATTACGCTACGACCCATCTCGACTAAGTGAGTGAAACGAACGCATGGAGAGATCTCATGAGATTTCTCGACTCATTACATTCGCTCGAAATGGGCTAGGAATTTGGTTTGTAAACAATTTGAGAACCTAGTGAAGGGTCTTTTTTTGATCCTGCAAATGTCTATTTATCTATGTGTCGAACACAAATGGGGCATACCACCTCGGGTATGGTTTCTATTTGTGTTCTTTTTTTTAGGAGGTGAATATGGTTTTAATAAATGGCAAGGAAGTAAAAATAAAAAATAAAATTTCCTTGTATGAATTTTTAAAAGAAAATAAATTTGATCCTCACTTTGTGGCTGTCGAAGTCAACGAAGAGCTTGTAAAAAGAGAAAATTTTAAAAATTTTCTTGTAAAAGATGGCTATAAGGTTGAAGTTTTTTCCTTTGTTGGAGGGGGTTGATTTGGATTTAAGAGATAAAATTTTAAAAAGACAAAAAAATGATGATAACCAAATATTTAAAAATTCTAAAGTTTCAATTTTGGGTTGTGGGGGACTTGGCTCAAATGTTGCCATGATTTTGGCAAGAGCAGGTATTGGAGAAATTTATTTGTATGATTTTGACAAGGTTGAATATTCAAATTTAAACAGGCAAAATTATAAAATTTCTGATATAGGCAAAGAAAAAGTCCTAGCAACAAAAAAAATAATCGAAGAAACCATTCCCTATACAAAAGTTCATGCAAAAAATATGTATTTGGATGAAAAAAATATGGATGAAATTGTTGGAAAAACAGATTATTTTATTGAAGCTTTTGACAAGAAAGAATCCAAGGTTATGGCCTTTGATTATTTTTCAAAAAAAGAAAATAAATTTCTTTTTACAGCATCGGGCATGGCAGGACTTGGGGATATTTCAGATATTAAGGTAAAAAAAATAAATAATATCACTATGGTTGGTGATTTTAAATCAGACGCAAAAAAGGATGGCCTTTATCTTGCCTACGTTTCAATTATGGCAAGCCTTGAGGCGCTTGAGTGTTTGAAAAAAATAAGGAAGGATTTTTATGGAAGATAAATTTATATTAGGTGGCAAGGAATTTAAGTCAAGATTTATTCTTGGAAGTGGAAAATATTCTGTTGAACTAATTGATGCTGCTGTAAAAAATGCAGAATGTGAAATGATTACAGTTGCCCTAAGACGCGCAAATACAAAGGATGTGGCAAATATTTTAAATTATATACCAAAACACGTTACAATTATTCCAAATACTTCTGGAGCAAGAAATGCCGATGAAGCAATTAGAATTGCAAGACTTGCAAGAGAAATGGGTTGTGGAAATTTTGTAAAAATTGAAATTATGAGAGATAGCAAATATCTTTTGCCAGATAACGATCAAACTTTGAGGGCTACAAAAGTTTTGGCTGATGAAGGCTTTGTTGTTCTTCCTTATATGTATCCTGATTTAAATTATGCAAGAGATTTAAGAGATGCGGGAGCCGCTGCAATAATGCCACTTGCTGCTCCAATTGGATCTAACAAGGGACTTGTTACAAAAGAATTTATAAAAATAATTATTGAAGAAGTTGACCTTCCAGTTATTGTTGATGCAGGAATTGGCCTTCCAAGTCAAGCCGCGGAGGCAATGGAAATGGGAGCTGCTGCAATTATGGCAAATACAGGAATTGCTAGTGCTTCTGATATTACAATGATGGCAAGAGCTTTTAAACTTGGAATTGAAGCAGGACGTCTTGCTCGTCTTTCAAAACCAGGCAGAGTTTTAGAAAAAGGTGCTGATCCATCATCACCATTGAGGGATTTTTTCGATTAAGATGAATATTAAAAAAGTTACTGATTATTTTCCAGAAATGGATATAATCGATTCAAATATAAAAACCGAAGTTTTAGATAATTACAAAAAAATAAAAAATAAAAATGTAAGTGATGCCGATATTCTAAGAAGTTTAGAAAAAGAAAGACTTGATGAAGAAGATTTTTACAATCTTTTATCAGACAAGGCGCTTTCTTATTTAGAAAAAATGGGAGAGCTTGCAAAGGATAAAAGAGTAAGATATTTTGGAAATAATGTTTGTCTTTTCTCACCAATTTATATAGCAAATTATTGTGAAAATTCTTGTAGGTATTGTGGATTTAGGGCAAAATCTGATATAAAAAGGGCAAAATTAAATTTTGATGAAATTGAAGAAGAAATGAAGGCCCTAGCTGAAACAGGCATAGAAGATGTTTTAATTTTAACAGGGGAAAGTCAAAAATTTTCATCAGTTGAATATATAGCAAAAGCTTGTGAAATTGCAAAAAAATATTTTAAAACAATAGGAATAGAAGTTTACCCTGCAAATGTTTCTGATTATGAAAAATTAAAAGAAGCAGGAGCAGATTTTGTTACAGTTTTCCAAGAATCTTACAATCCAAAAACTTATGATTTTTACCATCCATACGGCCACAAAAGATCTTGGGTTTATAGGATTGATACTCAAGAAAGAGCAATGATGGCAGGATTTAGGGGAGTGGGATTTGGAACACTTTTTGGACTAAATGATCCAATAGAAGAAGCTTTTAAATTGGGCCTTCACGCTCAAAAAATTCAAAAAAAATATCCTCATGCAGAAATTGCAATTTCTCTTCCAAGAATTAGACCAACTCACGGGGCAGATAAGCTTAAATTTTTTGAAGTAAATGATAAGAAATTTTTCCAAATCATGCTTGCTCTTAGGATATTTTTACCATTTGCATCAATAACTCTTTCAACAAGAGAAGACCGTGAATTTAGAAATTTGGCAGTAAAATATGCAGCAACAAAAATTTCTGCATCAGTAGATACATCAATCGGCCACAGGTCCAAAAAATCCCAAGACGAGGGGGACGAACAATTTGAAATTGCAGACAATAGGTCATGTGATGATGCCATAAAAGATTTAAAATCAATAGGCATGACTCCAGTTTTCACAGATTATATAAATGTTTAGGAGAATTTATGAGAAAAAATAATTCCCTTCTTGTTTTATTAACCTTATCAATGTTTGTTACAATTGGAGTTGTAATTTCACCAATTTTAAGATTTGAAGGTTTTGCTCCAACGGCTCACTTTGTAAATATTGTTTGCTCAGTATTTTTGGGTCCTTGGTATTCGCTTTTAAATGGAATAATAACGGCATTTTTAAGGATGAGTCTTCTTGCAATTCCTCCCCTTGCAATAACAGGGCAAGTTTTTGGGGCGATTTTGTCTGGAATTTTTTACAGAAAATCAAAAGGAAGTATATTAGCTGCTGTAATCGGAGAAATTTTGGGAACAGGAGTGATTGGAGCCCTTGTTTCCTATCCGGTTATGAAATTATTTTATGGTACTGGAAAAATAACCTGGTATTTTTATCTTCCTTCCTTTATAATAGCAACAATTATTGGAGGAAGCCTTGCCTATATTTTCCTAAAAACTTTGCAAAAATCTAAAGTTTTATATCAAATTCAAAAAAAACTTGGAGTAAATGTATATGATAAATCTAAAAAATATTCTTAAAAATAGAGATTTGGTAAAAGAAAAATCCCCATTGATCCATGCAATTACAAATCCAATTGCTATAAATATGGTTGCAAATGCGATTTTATTTCAAGGGGCAAAGGCGATTTGTGCAGAACATCCAAAAGAAATGGAAGATATAGTAAGAATTTCTGACTCTCTATCAGTAAATCTTGGAAATATTACAGATTCAAGAATAAAATCAATAGAGCTTGCCGTAAAATTGGCAAATCAAAAGAATATTCCTGTAATAATTGACCTAGTTGGAATTGGTGCAAGCAAATTAAGATTTGATTTTTCTAAAAAACTTTTAGAAAACTATAAATTTTCAATAATAAAGGGAAACGGATCAGAAATTTTGGCTTTAAGTGAAAACAAGTCAAACGCCAAGGGAGTTGATGTTGGAGATAAGGATAAGCTAGAAGGCGAAAATATTAAAAAATTCATTGAAATTTCAAAAGATCTTTCAAAAAAATACCAAACTACAGTTTTAATCACAGGAAAAACGGATATTTTAGTAGATGAAAAAGAATATTTTTTGATAGAAAATGGGTGCGAAAATCTATCAAAAATCACAGCTACAGGTTGTATGCTCACAAGTTTGATTTCTACCTTCCTATCAGTTACAAATCCAATTGAGGCTTCAATTTTGGGACTTTTGATTTTGGAAATATCTGGAGAAATTTCTGATACAAATAGGCCCTACAGCTTTTTTGTAAATTTGATGGATAATATTTCTGAAATAAAAAATGATGAAATTATAAAAAGAGCAAAAATAAGAGAGGGAAAATTTTGAAAAAATTATATTTGGTAACAAATTCAGATAAATATACAGAAGAAGAATTTTTAAAAAGAATTGAAGATGCCCTAAAAGGCGGAGTTGATATTCTCCAATTAAGAGAAAAAGAAAAAACAGACCTTGAAATTTTAAATTTAGGAAAAAAAGTTAAAAAAATCTGCGATGAATATAAGGTTCCTTTGCTAATTGATGATAAGCCTCACCTTGCCTGGGCGCTTGGATGTGGGGTTCATGTGGGGGCAGATGATTTTCCAATTTCACTTTGTAGAAAACTTTTGGGAGAAAAGGCATTAATAGGAGCTACTGCAAAATCAGTAGAAGCCGCAAAAAAAGCCCAAGAAGATGGGGCTAATTATTTGGGAGTTGGGGCAATTTTTGAAACAAAAACCCATGTAAAAACCAAAAGAACATCAGTCGAAACTTTTAAGAAAATAAAAGAGACTGTAGATATTGACGTTTATGCAATAGGCGGTTTAAATATAGAAAATGTAGATATATTAAAAAATTCAAAAGCCGACGGGATTTGCGTAGTAAGAGCAATAATGGACGCAGATGATGTTTACCAAACAAGCTCCAGTTTAAAAGAAAAAATTCAAGAATTATAAAAAAATAAACCCATATCGAGTGATAAATAGTTAGAGATCTCAAAGAATTGGTAAAATGAAAAGATAAACAAAACCAAGAGATCTCTCGACTGCGCTCGAGATGGGCTGTTTCTTTGTTTGATTTAATGAATTAATAAATTTTTATGATGTAAAATCTTGAATTCAAATCTTCTTTAGCAATTAAGAATGTATGACAATTACCCATCTCAACTAGGCTAGAGATGGGTGAATGTTTGCTTTATTTTTGAGCTAAAGTTTAAATTATAATTTTTAAAAATGAAAACAAAAATAAAATTTGAAATCTTAAAGTCGACATTTAAATTAAATACTAAGCTAGACCAATAATATTATGCAAATTTCAAATAGTAAATAATTTACAATACTCAAAAACTTTAGCAGTAAAAAAAATCAACCCATCTCGACCTGATAAATATGCCTTGATTTGGCATATTTATCCCTAAAACTAGTGTGAAATCAAGGGAAAATTTGCAAAGCAAATTGGTTTTAGTGTGGAGAGATCTCTTTTATTAAATAAATCAAAAAATTGAATTTATTCGAAGAAATTCAATAAAATTATATTCCAAACCTATTTTTTATTAACAAAATTAAGCAAAATATTATCTATTGATTCTATTTCTATATATTTTATTTCCTTTATATCAACTTCAAACTCATCGTAAATTTCACCAGAGTTTTGGTCTACTGCATCAATTGTGGCAAAATCATCATCTATATCTTTTACATAGCCACAAATTAATTCGTAATAATCCAAATTTTTTCCCAAATTTATTATTTTTTCATTGTCCTTGGCATATTTTACTATATTATAAAAACCAGGTTCATTTTTAAAAACTTCGCTGTCAGATTTTCCTATGCTTATTGACTTCCAATAATCATTATAGATTTTTAATTTTTTTAAAAAATCTGATTTTTCTTTTATTTCAACCAAATCTTTTGAAATCAAAGTATATCCATCAAATCTTCCTTGGTCATCAAGATTATTTATTAAAATTTTTTCTTCATCTTCATATAATAAAAAGCCATAAGCAAAGGATGAATTTTCATTTAAAAGTTCAACTAATTTATTTTCCATAATTCCCCCTTTTTTTCTTTTATTATACTAATTTTGACCAAAATAAAAAGCAGAAAAAATTCTGATTTAGAACTCTGATAAGATAAATTTTATAACTTATCAAAAATTTAAAATCACTTGTGAAAAAATAAATTAAAAATTTTGAAACTGTTTTCATGTTGTGTTATCATGTAACATAAGAGAGGTTAATATGTATTATATTGGTATAGATATTGGATCGACAGCTAGTAAATTTGTTGTCTTAAATAATGAAAAAAATGAAATACTTTACAAAGAAGTTATAAGCAGTGGATGGAATAGCAAGGAAACTGGTAGAAAAATAATCGAAAAATTGGAAAGTTTGGGTTATTCTAAAAATCAAAGTCATATTACTGCTACAGGTTATGGAAGAATTGCTGTAGATTTTGCCGACAAGGTTATTACAGAAATTACCGCCCATGGCAAGGGAGCACATTTTTTAGGATCAAAAGATAGGACTGTAATCGACATTGGAGGACAAGATACAAAAGTAATTGTTCAAAATGAAGACAGGGTTATTGATTTTTTGATGAATGATAAGTGTTCGGCTGGGACTGGTAAATTTTTGGAAGTTATGGCAAACAGGCTTGGTCTTGATTTAGATGAATTTTTCCAAATGGCAAAAAAGGGCAAGGACATTGAACTTTCTTCAACTTGTACGGTTTTTGCAGAATCTGAAGTTGTTTCTTTGATGGGAAAGGGAACAAAAAGAGAAGATATAGCAAGTGGGGTTATAAATTCTATAGTTTCAAAAGTTTCAAAACTTGCTCAAAAAAAATCTGATGACGGATATTTTCTCACAGGCGGTTTTTCTAATAATGAATATATAATGAAATCTTTGGAAGAAAAACTTGATGGGGATGTTCAAAGTCATCCTGATGGAAGATTTGCTGGAGCGATTGGAGCTGCTATTTTATGAAAACCAAACTAGAAGATTTCAGAAGAGATGCCTATGTGGATGCAATTTATGCAAAAATGGAAAAGGACAACGTAGTTGGAGTTTTTTCCGATAAAGTTGAGGCACTTTTGATCTCTTATGGTTTTGTTGTCTATCCAATCCTTGGACTAGACAGCTACATATTTGATTATTTTAATTTGGATAATATTTGTGATCCAATAAATTCTACAATAGCCTATCTAAAAACAAAAAAATGCCCCCTTATATATGCTTCAAAATTTTTTGTAGTCGATTCTTATTGCGAGAAATTTAATAAATTTTTGAAAGAAAATACTGATAAAAATGTGGTTTATAAAAATGACCTTAAATCATATCTTGAAAATCTTGATGGAATAAAATTTGATGAAAAAATTTATGAGGAAAGTCAGAAAAAACTTAAAAAAATCAAAAATTTATTGAAAGATTTAGAAGAAAGTACTATAAGTGGATCATTGCTTTATAAATTAGAATTTTACATAAGATTTATCAAAGATTTGGATGAAAGAATTTCTTTTATTGAAAAAATTAGTTCCAAATACGATAAGAAAAAAACTAAGAGAAAAATTATAAAAGCAACTTGTCCTTATGGAGCTTGTGAGATTATCGACAAAGAAATTTCCGGAGACTATAAAATTGTAAGGTCAAAAAATCCTGACTTTACTTTTGAAAAATGTATATATAAGGCGGAAGAAATTTTAACATATAAGGAGAAATAAGATGGATAAAAATCATAAAATGTGGGACGATTTGAGTATGGACCTTGATAAACACGATTTATTGTGCGAGGCTTTGCCACAAGCTTTTGGGGATGTTTTTTTATCACAAGAAAACAGACCAGAAAAAATGGATTATTTTAATGCAGTTGCTGCAGATATTCATGGGGCTAGACCATCAGAACTTATTGAAGCTCAAAAAAATGGACAAAAAGTTATAGGAAGTTTTTGTATCCACGTTCCTGAAGAAGTTGTATGGGCAGCAAACGGAATTTCTACAGGACTTTGCTCAGGATCACAATTTTGGGTTCCAGGTGGAGAGAAAAAATTACCAACAGCAACTTGTCCTTTAATAAAAGCATCACTTGGTGCAAGATTTGACAGAACTTGTCCATTTTTTAGAATAGCTGATTTATTTGTTGGAGAAACAACTTGTGATGGCAAGAAAAAAGCTTGGGAAATTTTGGCAGAAGATGCTCCAATGTATATAATGGACATCCCACAAATGAAAAGAGATGAAGATTTCAAAAAATGGGAAAAAGAAATCAAATTATATATAGATAGGATTGAAGAATTAACAGGAAATAAAATCACAGAAGAAAGCCTACACGATGCAATTGTCATGATAAATAACAAAAGACGTGCTATGCAAAGACTTTACGATTTTAGAAAACTTGACAATGTTCCAATTTCAGGAAGAGATACCCTTCTTATCACACAAATTTCATTTTTTGATGATCCAGTAAGATTTACCCAAAAAGTAAACGAACTTTGCGATGAACTTGACCAAAGAGTTAAGGAAAATGTACATATGTTTGAAAAAGGAACAAAAAGAATTCTTCTTACAGGAACACCACTTTCAATTCCAAACTGGAAATTACACCAAATAATTGAAACAAACGGTGGAGCAGTTGTTGGCGAAGAATTGTGTACAGGAATTAGATATATAGAAAATCCAGTAGACGAAACCAAGGGAGATTTGGATACAGAAGTTAAAAATCTTGCACAAAGATATTTAGGAAGCATAAATTGTGCTTGCTTTACACCAAACACATCAAGAATTGACGATATAATAAGACTTTATCACGAATACAATGCCGATGGAGTTATAGATATCAACCTTAAATTCTGTAATATTTACGATACAGAAGGATATTTTGTAGAAAAAAGATTAAAAGAAGAAAATATTCCATGCATTGGAATAGAAACAGACTACACAGACGAAGATGCAGAACAATTAAAAACAAGAATTGGTGCATTTATAGAAATGCTTGATTAATGAAATATTTTATCCTAGTAGAAAATGCAAGCATAGCCACAAATTTATTAGAAATCTTGAGAAAAGAAAAAATAAAAGCAACCCTTGCCCCAACACCAAGAGAGGCGAGCCATGCTTGTGGCGTTTCAGTTTATGTATATAATAAGGAAGATATTAAAAAAATTGAGCCCTTGGCAAAAGAAAATAAGATAAAAATTGATGAAATTTATAAATCAGAATTAGATTTTAATACAAAAAGAAATAAATTTCTATAAAAAAGTGGTGAGGGAAAAATGAACTGACCCCCAAAAGTTAGACCTAAAAACTAACTAAAGGAGGTCAGTTTTTTAATGGCAAAATATAGCACAGAATTTAAAATGAAAGTAGTAAAGGAATATTTAGAAACAAATATCTCATATAAATCTTTATCAGAAAAATATAAACTTTCTCATCAGGAAATAGTAAAAAGATGGGTAAATGCATACAAATCACAAGGTTATGAAGGGCTAAAAGTAAAGAGAGAAAATACAAAATACACTTTGGAATTTAAGTTAAATGTAGTAAACTTGTATTTAACAGGAGAAATGTCCTATCAAAGCCTAGCAAATGAATTAAAAATAAACAATCCGTCAATAATAACAAGGTGGGTAATAGACTTTAGAGAAAAAGCATAGAAGACCTGAAATCTAAAAAGAGGGGAAGACCTTCAAACATGCAAAACTTACCGAAGTAAATCGAAAGACACTAAAATAGAATCAACAACAAACATAAGCAATTCAGAAAACCAATCATTAACAGAAGCACAATTAAAAGAAAAAATAAAGAAATTAGAAGAAAAAAACTATTGGCTTCAACTAGAAAATGATGCAATAAAAAAAAAGATAGAATTGTCTCAAATGACAGATGCAGAAATAAGACAATTGCTGAAACAATTGAAGTCTTAAGAAACAAATACAAACTAAAAGACTTGTTAAAATACTTTAATATTGCCAAATCAACATACAT